>JAOTVR010000049.1 GCA_029863305.1 Gammaproteobacteria bacterium
ACAGATTCGCAACACGATCATCGGTACAGGGCACGATCGCGACGTCCTGCGTCAGCGGGTCGCCATCGTCGATCAGTTGTTCGAGCAATCGACACTGGCTCCAGCTGACCAGCAGCCGGCCCGTGCCGTCAAGAATTGGGTACACCGATCCATACCGGCCGCCACGCGATGGGTTGCCCGGGATTGTCGACACATCGTTGATGGTCGCGTCAACCTGCGCCGGACCGGTCAGGATGCCAATATTTGGTGCCGTCGGCTGATTGATCTCGAGATACTGCGGTGTATCGATCGCCACGAGTTCACCGCCGCCTTCGGTATTGGTAAACGGTCGGATCAGTGACATGATGCGCCCGTCTTCGAGTTCGCGCGGCTGCATGAACTGCACGATGTCGCCATTCGTGCCGGTTGCATGACTTTGTTGCCCATACAGCAACTCGAGGCTGGCGCCATCGGGATTCATCCGGTACAGGTTGACCGCATCGTTGGCAGGACCCGCATGATCCCAACGGCTGAAGACGATCTGGCCGTTGGACAACGGGGCCGGGTCGAGGTCGTGACTCTGGTTATAGGTGACCTGCTCGACACCCGTGCCATCGTCATTCATCAGATGCAGATTGAAGGTGAATTCGTTCTGATCCTCATCCATTGCCGGGAATCCCGGCTTGCCCTCGTCGATCAATATCGCTTGCGACCGGTGCTGCCGCGTGGATGAAAAAATAATACGTCCGTCCGGCAAGTACTTCGGCATGATGTCGTGGCCGATCTCTGCCGACAGGTTGGACGTGATGACTCGCTCGAGCACGTCGCCCTCGAACGTGTACTTCCAGATATTCCAGGTCGGCAGATCTTCCTCGTCCAGATTCGGGTCGAACGGATAGCGCATGGCGAATAGCAGCGAGCTACCGTCATAAGCGATTTCGACGTCGCGAATTGCCGCCAGTCCCTGCGTCAATTCGCCAGTGATGTTGATCGCTTCCGCACTGGGGGACGCACGATCCCGGAAAAACAGATCGGCGCCAAAATCAAACGTGATCTGTTCGCGCAGATCGTTTTGCTCGAAATCGCCATTGTCGTCGGTTGGAATCGGTGCGCGAATGTAAGCGATGGGAAAATCGACAATCACAGGGTCCGGGTCCTGCCCTGTGCCAATACTGACGCCGTCACCCTGGCTGCACGCAACAATGGCCAACGCCGACACAAGCAGTGCCGCGCTGCGAAATCCTCTATTGACAATTTCATCCATAATCTGTCGTGCAATGCTGCTCATAAGCTTTCACCTCGAGTCTTCCCGGCGAGCCGCGAGGAATACGCTAGTGTGGACGCGTAGCCCTTCGCATACCGTTAACGCGATCACAATCCACACCTCAGTATAGGTGAGGTTTTGCGCGGGATGTAATGTCGAAAAAGGGAGACAGTACGCAAAGTTAAATGTCTTTCTTAAGCACGTTTGTCAGCCGAAATCGCGGCTTCCTGCGCGCTCCCATTGCCGACACGTTCTGCCTGATACACGAGTGATACTGCAAAACGGTTCCATGGAATTTTTCGTGCGCGCGATTCAAACGTGTTTTTGCACAACATCTCGAAGCTGCATTAACTTTGCGTCGCTTGTGATTGTTGTTTGAAAGTGACGCCGCGTCTTTTCCCTGTCTCCCTTCGGCGACAGTTGCACACCCGTATGCAATCAGTAGCTTAGCGTTTCTGGTCATAACGCTTGTGCGAAAGCGCCGACATCGACTTGACATATCCTTACTTCGGTTAACCACTACACTGGCCTCTTAAGTATTTGTTTAATAGATGTTTTGTAGTGAATCTTGGCGATAGTGAACAGACTGGCACGGCACTTGCTTTATAGATTGCAGATCGATTGTTTTTGGATGCTGATTGAGTTTTCGATGCCGGGACTGTGAGTGTCTTCACGGACATTCAGGACTCAATCAGGCAACATAGTTTGGTGAAGGCGTCATTCGACGTTGCCATCAATCTCCCAGAACTTCGAATAAGCGAGCACATTGGTGGATCGAATTATTTCGTGAGCAGAATGTTATGAATAACAGGACGTGGACAACAATGAATCAAGCCAAAGACCAGGGACGGATCACGCTGTTTGGGCGCCTTTTACTCGTCGCAGTTTTTTCGGTAAGTCTGATGACGCCGGCGCAGGCAGGTTTCAGAGAACAGGCCAAGCGCATTCATGACCGCCTGGCGGGCGTGCCGCCGACCGACATCGTATTGCAGGACATGCAGGATCTCGTTGCGGCCGGGGATGCCAGAGGTGCTGCGCTCCTCGCCATAAACAACGTAAATTTCTACAACGTCACCTTGAAGAATTTCGCTGCGCCGTGGACGAATCGTGACCAGTCGGTGTTTGTTCCTCTAAACGACTACATCGCAACGGTCATCGGCATGGTTCGCGATGACGTTCCGTTCAATACGCTCCTGTCCGCCAACCTGACCTATGTCGGCAATAACGGTGTCGTGCCTGCCGCACCATCGGCCGCCAACAACGATCACTACGCACAGCTGGAATCCAGCAACATCAACCTGCGCGATGAACTTACGGATGTTCCGCAGTCGTCAATCAGCGGCATACCGGCGGAGGCGACGGCCGGTGTAATGACATCACGTGCCGCATCCGAAGCATTCTTCATCGCCGGCACCAACCGTGCCATGTTCCGCTTCACGCTGCTCAATCACATGTGCAATGACATGGAGCAGATGCACGATCCGAAACTGCCGCCAGATCGAATACGTCAGGATGTCAGCCGCAGCCCGGGAGGCGACAGTCGTCTGTTCCTCAACAACTGCGTCGGCTGCCATACCGGCATGGACCCGATGGCGCAGGCTTTTGCTTACTACAACTACAACGACGTGAGCGGTCGGTTGGAATACAGCGGCATCGGCCCCGGACTCGGCGGCAACGTGCAGCCGAAGTACTTCAATAACGATTTGAACTTTCCGCAGGGTTTCAGGACGCCTGACGACAGCTGGGACAATTACTGGCGCAAGGGTCAGAACGCCTACCTCGGCTTCGATCAGTCGCTGCCGGGCAGCGGCTCGGGTGCCAAATCGCTTGGCGAGGAACTCGGCAACAGCCAGGCCTTTGCCGCCTGTCAGGTGAAAAAAGTATTTCGTGCCGTGTGTCTGCGAGACCCGGAAGACGACACGGATCGTCAACGCGTTGACCAGATTACGAGCGACTTCATGACAACGTTCGGTTATCGGATGAAGGATGTCTTTGCCGAAACCGCCGTTTACTGCATGGGCCAGTAGGGAGACTGAACGATGAATAAAGCAACTGGAATTGCTATGCAGGCGGCGCCGATTGACGGCACGGGTCTGCGTTCGCTCAGATTAGCGCTGCTTGCCATTGCAGCAAGCGCAGCGCTGGCCGCCTGCGGCGGTGGGGCGCAGACGACGGAACTGGCTGTTCCGAATGGCGGTGGCAACACCAACAACAATCCTTATACAGGCCCTGTAGCCCGTGATGGTGATGTGCTCAAGTTCCAGCAGGAATTCTGGAGCAACGCCAAGACGACGGACCGTTGTGGTTCGTGTCATAACGAGACGGTCGGTCAATTACCGATGTTCGTCCGCAATGACGATGTCAATATGGCTTACGATGCCGCGCTCACCGTTACTGACATCGAGCAACCGTCGTTGTCGCGCACGGTCGAAAGGGTCGGCGGCGGCCACAATTGCTGGGTAACGGATCCGGGCGTCTGCGCCACGATCATGACAACCTGGATCGAGAACTGGCTTGGCGAGACCTCTGGCGGAGGGCGCCAGATCGTGTTGGTACCGCCCGTTTCTCAGGACCCCGGTGCGAGCAAGAACTTCCCGCTCGATCCGGCCGCGTTTGCGGCGACGGTCTATCCGGTCCTGGATCAATACTGTTCAAACTGTCACAGCTCCGAATCGGCCAACGCGCAACAGCCGTATTTTGCGGATCCGGACATCACGACGGCATACGATGCGGCGAAACCGAAGATCAATCTCGATGTTCCGGCCAATTCGCGTCTCGTGATCCGGCTGCGTAGTGAATTCCACAATTGTTGGGACAATTGTTCGGCCAATGCACAGACCATGGAAGATGCGATTACGGCATTCTCCAGCGGAATCCTGCCGACGGTGGTCGACGAGAATCTCGTGACGAGCAAGGCCATGCGTCTGGTCGACGGCACGCTCGCCTCCGGTGGCAATCGCTATGAAGACGCCCAGATCGCGCTTTGGGAATTCAAGACAGGAACCGGCCTCACCGCGTTTGACACGAGCGGCGTTGATCCGGCGGTCGATCTGAATCTGTCGCCCGAAATCACCTGGTACGGCGGCTGGGGCATTACGACAAACGGTGGTATTGCACGCGGTTCGACAACGGCCAGCAAGAAGATGTATGACATCATCCAGGAGTCGGGCGAGTTCTCGATCGAGGCATGGGTCATTCCGGCCAACGTTACGCAGGAGATGGCGCGCATCATCAGCTACTCCGCCGGTGATCAGGCACGCAACTTCACACTGCAACAAACCCTGTACAACTATGACTTCCTGCTGCGTACCAACGAGACGAGCCTCAACGGCGACCCGGCACTTTCGACACCGGATGGTGCTGACGTCCTGCAAGCCACACTGCAGCACGTGGTCGTAACCTACAGCCCGATCGATGGCCGCATGATCTACGTGAACGGTGAACTCGTGTCGACCGTCGACCCGGTACCGGGTGGCACATTGATCGACTGGCAGGACACGTTTGCGTTCGTCATCGGCAACGAGGTTTCCGGCGAGGGACCGTGGGAAGGCACTGTACGTCTTGCCGCCGTTCACCGTCGGGCACTGACGCAGGAACAGGTGGTGCAGAACTTCGACGTCGGCGTGGGAGAGAAATTCTTCCTGCTGTTCGACATATCGGAAAACCTGTACCCGGGTGACCCGTCGATGGCGCAGTCGTCGTACATCCTGTTCGAAGTCGCACAATACGACAGCTATGCGTATCTTTTCGACAAGCCACATTTCATCACGCTGGACGATTCGACGCCTGAAGGCATTCCGATTCAGGGTGTCCGCGTCG
Organism: Gammaproteobacteria bacterium; assembly: GCA_029863305.1. GTDB lineage: Bacteria > Pseudomonadota > Gammaproteobacteria > Steroidobacterales > Woeseiaceae > UBA1847. The sequence continues at coordinate 5,063 of JAOTVR010000049.1, forward strand.
CGATGAACGGACAGGAAGCGCCTGTCGGCCAGAGCTATGCAACGCTGGACGACATGTTGAGCGCATCTGAATTTGGCGAGTTGGGGCAGCCGCTGTCGGTGCTTGGCGCTGTGCTGCCACTCGAGAAAGGCCCCGAGGACGACGAGTTCTTCCTGACGTTCGACACACTTGCCGGCGAGAGTTTCGACCGACCGGACTATCCAACTCTGGTCGTGACTCCGGTGGATCTGGACCCGGCGTCAAAGATTGGTATGCGGACGTTTGACGAAATCAATGCAAGCTTCTCGTCGTTGCTGGGTATCGACTGGACAGAACCGAACTTTGCGAATGTCGACATGACGTACCAGGAGCTCAGGCAGTCACTGCCGGCTGTCGAAGACATCAATACGTTCCTGTCATCACATCAGGTTGCTGTCGCGCAGCTTGCTATCGCTTACTGCGATGCGCTGATCGGCACGAACGCAAATCCGAACCCGGCGGCGGCCGCCTACTTCCCGGGCTTCAATTTCGGAGCGCCGAATACGACGGCTTTTGCGGTGGGTAACCGGGACGCCTTCGTCAACCCGTTAATCGACAAAATCATGGGCACGGGTCTTGCTTCGCAGCCTGACCGGCCGGATGTCTATGCCGAACTGGCGTCGTATTCATCAGTCGATCCATTGGGCAGGCCGGATAATCTTATCGATCGGCTGCTTAATCCGCCGCCCGTCAATGGAGTGCCCGGCATTCCGAGTGATACCCGCGGCATCGCGAAAGGTGTCTGTGCAGCCATGATCGGCAACGCAGTCACCCTGGTTCAATAAAAGACAGGACAAGGAAAGGAATACAGCTATGGCTAAGAAACGTAATGCACGGCACTGGGATGAGCCGCAGTATCACGCAGACCATCCGCGTCCTGTCACGCGACGGCAATTTGTGGCGCAGGGCTTCATGACCGGGGCCGCTTATACAACCGGCGCAGGCATATTCAGCTTGTTCTCGGATCCGCGCGAGGCGATGGCCGCCTTGTCCGGAGACCTGAGTCCGCTGCTGCAGAACCCGTGCCAGATTGCCACGAACGGCGCAGGCAAGATTCCGTTCATCTGTTTCGATCTGGCGGGCGGAGCGAATATTGCCGGATCCAACGTCCTCGTCGGCAAGGAAGGCGGCCAAATGGACTTTCTGTCGACGGCGGGTTACGAAAAGATGGGCCTGCCCGGCAATATGATCCCGGGCCTCGTCGATCCGACGCTGAACCTGCCGTACGAGAACTTCGACCTCGGTCTGGGCTTTCATCTCGACAGTGCGTTCCGTCGCGGCATCATGAACAGCCTGACGCCCGGAAATGAAGCGTTCATTAATGGCGCCGTCATTCCGGCGCGTTCGGACAACGACACGGGCAACAACCCGCACAATCCGATGAACGGTATTGCACGCGCGGGTACCGGCGGTCTTGGTGCTAACGGCTCCATTCTGACCCTCACCGGAACCGAAAATACGGCGTCGGGCGGTAATTCGACGCTGCCACAGGCACTGATGGATCCCGGCCTGACTCCGACCAAGGTGGATCGCCCGGCCGACGTCGTAAACCTCGTCGATACCGGTGATCTTGTCGGAATCCTGTCGAAAGGCGATGCGACCGCGGTCATGGAATCGATCTACCGCCTCAGTGACCGCAAGATGGACCGGGTCAACACGCAGATTACGCAGGACGCGGTGATCAAGGAACTCGTCCGCTGCGGCTACCTGAAGTCCGCCGACATTGCTGATCGTTTTGGCGGCGTGCCGATCGATCCGTCACTGGATCCAATGATCGTCGACCAACCCGGCGCGCCGGGAACCGGTATCTTCACTCAGAACGAGTGGAACGCCGGCGATCGCGACGCCCGCGAATTCCAGAAGACTGCGGCTGTAATGAAACTGGTTATCAATGGCTATGCCGGTGCCGGTACGATTGAAATGGGTGGTTACGACTACCATGGCGGCCGGCGAGCCGAAGGCGAGGTCAAGGACGAACGCGCCGGGCGTTGCATGGGCGCTTGCCTCGAGTACGCTGCGCGCCAGGGCGTGCCGCTGATGATGTACGTCTTCAGTGATGGCTCGCTCTCGTCGAACGGCGCGATCGACACGACGCTCGAGGGCCGCGACAAGGGTGAATGGTCGAGTGACAACTCGTCGACGGCAGGAGCTTTCTTCCTCGTCTATAACCCGGGCACGAGGCCGAGAATTATCGGTGCGACGCCCGAGGTACAGGCCATACACCAGCAGATCGGGTACATGGACGCAGGCGGTTCGGTGCAGCGAGCAGCGACACCAGCGGCGAACAACGTCAACCTGCTCGTCAACACGGTGCTGCTCAACTACATGGCGCTGCACGGCGAGCAAGGGCAGTTCGCCAATGTATTCCCGAACCACGGCCTGGGCGACGTCGCGATGCGCGACAGACTGACGGCGTTTGAGCCGATCGTGGGTGGCATCGTCGGCAATCCGCCGGCATAGCGACAATTCGTATTGTGCGAAGCAAAGGGCCGGTCATCTGACCGGCCTTTTATTTGGTGCGAGGCTGTGGCCGGAACGTTGCTCACCGCCAGTAAAGCCCAGCGCAGCGAGCCATGCAGGTGAGCAATGTCGTGGCCGCAGCCCTGTGGTTATAATCCTCCCATGTCACAAGACCTTATGAACGTTCTTGCGTGTCCGCGTTGCGATAAGACGCCGCTGGCTGCAGAGAACGATGTCTGTCGTTGCGCCGCCTGCAAGATCGACTTCCCGTCCGTCAATGGCATTCCCTGGATGTTCGCCGAGCCGCAGGCATCCCTGGGCGAGTGGCGCGGGCGCCTGCAGTATTCGCTGCAGAAACTCAGTCAGGAGTCCGCCAGCCTGGAGAGCGAACTGCAGAACAGGGATTTGCGGCCACTGACGAAACGGCGCATCGAGCGTTACAGGAAGGCGACGGATGCGCATCGCCGCTCATTGCAGAAGTTGCTGCAGCCGCTTGATGTGCAATCGATGCACGGCAATCACGAAACCTATCTGGCGCTGCGCACGCGGCTACCGGCTGACCAGGCTCTCAATACCTACTACGCCAACGTGCATCGCGACTGGTCATGGGGCGACGAGGAAAACGCCGTATCTCTTAAGCAAGTGCGCTCGGTACTGCACGAAAACGCCGAACTGGGTGACATATTGGTTCTCGGCGCTGGTGCCGGCCGGCTCGCCTATGATTTGCACATGCAAACCGACTGCAAGAGCACAACGGCGATGGACTTTAATCCACTACTGATGCTCATCGCGCAAGCCGTCGTCAAGGGCGAGTCGCTGAAGATGTACGAGTTTCCTATCGCGCCGAGATCGCTGGAAGACGATGCGGTACTGCGCACGCTGTCAGCGCCTGAGCCCGTCAGCGACGGCTTCCAGTTGGTGCTGGGTGACGCCCTGCGCCCACCGTTTGCGGCTCAGTCGTTCGACACGGTCGTCACGCCGTGGCTCATAGACATCGTGACAGAGGACCTGTCGATTCTCGCGGCGCGCATTAACAGGCTGCTGAAATCGAATGGCCGCTGGATCAATTTCGGGTCGCTGGCCTTTTCTCATCCTGACAGAGCTCGCCGCTACAGTCCGGAAGAAACCAAGGCGATCGTCGCCGAAAACGGATTCAGCGATCCGTACGTATCCGACGCGACGATTCCGTACATGTGCTCACCGGCAAGCCGTCACGGCCGCCAGGAACGCGTGTTTACATTTTCGGCCTACAAGGAACGGGATGCTGAACAGCCGCCCAGACATCGTGCCTTGCCCGACTGGATCGTCACCGGTAAAGAGCCCGTGCCACTGTCCCCGGCATTTCGCAGCCAGGCAATGACGACGCAGATCTACTCTTTCATCATGTCCTTGATTGACGGCAAACGCACGCTGCAGGACATGGCCATCGTCCTCGAGAAACAGAAACTGATGACACGCGAGGAAGCTGAACCGGCGATTCGCTCATTCCTGACGAAGATGTTCGACGACTCGCAACAACAATCAAGGTTCTGACGTAGCGTCTGCCACGAGCATGCGCCGCACAAATGCGCCGAGCCTGCGGTTGGCCCTGCGGCTCTCCGGCATCAGGTGCACAAAAAGCTGAAACACGTGCCACATGCCCGGCCAGATCTCGATGTCGACCTCGCCACCTCCCGCCCCGACCTTGTCCGCGGCCCGCGTCGAATCACTCAGCAATATCTCGTCACCGCCGACCTGAATGTACAGTGGCGGCAAGCCAGACAAATCTGCATATACCGGCGATACGAGCGGATGCTGCATTTGCTCGTCTTTGCAGTAGTACTTTGCGACGATCGGCAGATCTTCGGCTTTGAACCACGGGTCCCGGTTCGCGTTGGAAATCATCGTTTCACCGGTTGCCGCAAGATCGAGCCACGGCGACAGCAGGCAGGCCGCTGCCGGTAGCGGATCGCCGGCATCGCGTAATGACAATAATGTTGCCATCGTCAGACCGCCACCGGCTGAATCACCGGCAATGACGATATCCTCCGCCAGGTAGCCGTCAGCGAGCAACGCCCGGTACAGTCCGACCGCGTCATCGACAGCCGCTGGAAACTTGTATTCCGGAGCAAGCCGATATTCGGGCAACAAGGCGCGCACGCCAGCGTAGCGCGCAATGTGACTGGCCAGTTGCCGGTGCGTTGTGCAGTCGCCCATGATGTAAGCACCACCGTGCAGGTAAAGTAGCAACTTGCCCGGTGCCGATCGCTTCGGTGTCAGCCAGGCAACCCGGAGCCCCTGAATCTCACCGTATTCGAGCCGCACGCGCCACGCGGTCCACATGATCCTTGCAACGGCATGCCAACGGCGGCGCGCGACATGCACGTCGGCTGTAGCGGCATCAATGCGCCGCAGATAGGCGCCCGTAATCGCGCGCACGATCCTTGCACGGAAGCTGATTCTTGTCGGCGGCTGCGCTGGCATATTCGTCTATGATAGAACCATATCTGCCAGCGCCATATAGGTGATCTCCAAACATGCATGTTCTGCGCACCCCCGACAGTCGATTTGCCGACCTTTCGGGCTACGATTTTGAACCGCACTACGTGGATATCGACGGCCTGCGCATGCATTACATCGATCAGGGGAGAGCGCAGGCCGCACCCGTATTGCTGCTGCACGGCGAACCAAGCTGGTCCTATCTTTATCGTAAGATGATTCCGCCGCTAGCGGCCGCGGGACATCGCGTGATCGCACCGGACCTGATCGGTTTTGGCAAATCCGATAAACCCGATTCACAGGGCGACTATAGCTACGCAGGTCACGTCAGCTGGATGCGCCAGTTCATCGCGGCACTGGATCTCAACAACATCACCTTGTTCTGCCAGGACTGGGGCTCATTGATCGGGCTCAGGGTTGCGGCGGAAGACGAAACGCGTTTTGCACGCATCGCACTCGGCAACGGAGGTCTGCCGACCGGAGATCAGGAGTTGCCACGCGCATTCAGGATCTGGCGCGCCTTCGCTCGCTGGAGTCCCTGGTTCCCGATTGGCCGGATTATCCAGTCGGCAACGGTGACAGACCTGCCCAGAGACGTCATCGCCGCTTACGACGCGCCCTTCCCATCGGCCCGATACAAAGCTGCTGCGAGGGCGTTTCCACGGCTGGTGCCGGCCAGGCCCGACGACCCGGCGAGCAACGCCAACAGACAAGCGTGGGAAGTATTCCGGGCGTGGGAAAAGCCGTTTCTGACAACCTTCAGTAATCGCGATCCGATCACGCGCGGGCTGGACAAAGCGTTTCAGGACAAAGTGCCGGGTGCGCGAAATCTCGAACATGTCAAGATCCGCAACGCCGGCCACTTCTTGCAAGAAGACAAAGGCGAGGAACTGGCCGAGGTTCTGAATTCGTTTATCGGGGTGGCGTAAAGCCCGCGGGTTGCACAGTGAACCGGCTAGCGTTCCAGGTACTGGAGCTTGTCCTTCACATCTCGCCATTCGTCCGCGTCTTCCGGCGGATCCTTCATCTCCGTGATGACGGGCCATTCTTTCGCCAATTCTTCATTGAGCGCAAGGAATTGCTCCTGCCCCGCCGGTAATTCGTCTTCGGAGTAGATCGCCTCAACCGGACACTCGGGTTCGCAGAGCGTGCAATCGATGCACTCCTCGGGGTCGATGACGAGAAAATTCGGTCCTTCGTGAAAACAGTCAACCGGACAAACTTCGACGCAGTCGGTCAGTTTGCACTTGATGCAGGATTCGGTGACGACGAAAGTCATGTGGCAGTCCTCAATTTCTGAGCCGCGTACGCTATTCGAAGTGAGCGTTTATATCAAGCCGTCTTCCTTGAGTTTGAGCATGTGGGCGAGCAGCGAGCGTTCCGCCCAGCCATAGAGCTTCGGGTCCACGTCTTTGTAGACCAGCGGCACGAGTTCGTGGGATGTCAGACCCGGGTTCGCCTGCACAGCCGCGAGCACCCGGGCCTCACGCTGCAGTCGATGCGCAATGATCCACTCGATTGCGGGCCGCGGCTCGGTGATCACCTCGCCATGTCCCGGCGCCATTGCGTCACACTCCAAATCGATGCAACGCTGCAAGGATTCGATGTAGTGCTTCATGTTGCCATCGGGTGGGTCGATGACCACGGTTGAACCGTCGATGACGTGATCACCGGTAAACAGCCAGTTTTGCTGCGAGTGCAGGTAGCACAGGTGGTTCGACGCGTGGCCCGGTGTATGCACGGCTTCGAGTCGGAATTCACCCGTCTCCAGTACATCGCCGTCCGCGAGCAATCGTGTCGGCGCAAACGTCCTGTCCTGGTGTTCTCCGGCAGGCGCCGGCATTCCCAGCACCTCTGCGCCGGTTTTCTCCGCCAGCGTCTGTATGCCGGGCGAGTGATCGGGATGGGTGTGCGTGGCAAGAATCCAGCGAATGTAACCACCTGCTTTTATTATGATATTTTCGACATGCTCGGGAATGGCCGGGCCTGGATCGATGACTGCGACTTCGTCTTCACCGATCAAATAGGTGTTGGTGCCCGGCCCCGTCATCATGGACGGGTTCGGCGCAACGAGACGGCGAATGCCGCTTGCGAGCCTGGCGAAGGCCGGCATCTCGGGGCCGAATTCGGTCTTCATTCGGTACCTGTCAGGTTGGCGTTGTTCGCATCGCCGGTTTCAATATGCGCCTTTAGACGCAGCAACGCCTCGCCGATGACCGAATCGACCGGCCCTGCCAGCTCCTCGAGCCCGCCTGGGCGGTAACCGCCGACGATGTAGGAGAATCTTACGGTCGTCCCGGATTCGCCATCACCGAATTCCCATAACATGTTGCCGTTGACGCCCATTAGCCCAAGCGGTCCGAGGCCCCCGCTCAGCCGCAGCAGAACCTGCGGATTGACGAACGTCACGGTCAGGTGCACAACTCCGGCATGCAAGCCCAGCGCTTCACAAAAGCAGCCTTGCGGCTTCGCCTCGATGCGCATGTTGCGGGCATCACCCGAGATCGTGTGGTCGCTACTCCACCACAGACCGACGTCGACGATTGCTGCGCGCCAGACTTCGGCCCTGGCCGCCTCTACCGTGACTTCGTGAGCCAGCGAAAACCCGGCAGGGCCGGCGTCAATCACGTCGGCGACCGCGACTTCGCCGCAAAGGCAGGCAAGGAACAGGATCAGGGTCAACGCGCGGCTCATCGAGGTATCTATCTCCACCTGCAAACGGCTGTTAAGCTTACCGCAATCCATGATTGACGACATGCGAGTGGTGTTCGACAGCCGTAACCGACGTGCGTGTGCGGATCGTGCCCTTGTGCTCGAATCGTTGCAGATTCCGCATCGGATAGTCGATGATGCATTGAGCTGCGCATTGATCGTACCGGCGGAATACTCGTCACGCGCGATGGATGAACTGCGACTCTATGACGAGGAAAATCCACCGCGACGCCCGCAGCGGATCGAACCATTCGTTTATCAAAACGCGATTCCCGGAATTGTCGCCTACATCATCGTTATCGTCCTGATCGCCTGGTTAGCCGGCACTTCCTATCTTGCAGAGGACTGGTTTGGTGCCGGACGCATCGACGGAGTCCTCGTGCGTGCGGGGGAGTGGTGGCGAACCATTACCGCGCTGACCTTGCACGCAGGTCTGCGCCATCTCGTTGGAAACATTGTGTTCGGTGCGTTTTTCGGACTGCTCGCCGGTCGACTGTTCGGTTCAGGAATCGCATGGCTGGCCGTTGTTGTCGCTGCGGCATCGGGCAACGCGCTAAATACCTTGCTGCTGGAGTCCACACACCGTTCGATTGGTGCATCGACCGCTGTTTTTGCGGCGCTGGGACTTGTGGCAGGTTTTGTCTGGCGCGGCAAACTCATGTCACAGGAGCGCTGGTCGTATCGGGTTGCGCCCATCGTTGGTGGCTTCGCATTGCTGATGTACACGGGAACCGGCGATGCCAATACGGATATTGGCGCACATCTGATGGGCTTTCTCTGCGGCTTCGCCGGTGGCATATTGTTAACACTGATTCGACCGCGACTGACGAACAACAGGCTGCAAATTGGTGCCGCATTGACCGCTGCCTGCCTGATCACAGGAGCATGGATTGCTGCTTTTCACGCCTGACACATCGCCGCAATCATGTAGAATTCCGCTCGGGGTTAGACCACATAGGCGCAGCAGCCACAAATGAAAAAGATTCTGCTGTTCTTGACGATTCTGGCAATACTGCTTACGACCATTGCGTGGTTTCGCTATGGCGGCGGCGACCCTTACCCTGATATTTCGACTTCACCGATACTCCGCGAGGACGCTCTCGAGGAAGTTCTTGTCTATCCGCAGCCGATTGGCAACGTCGCGGTCAACGCCGAGGGCCGTGTGTTTTTTACCGTCCATCCGGAGGCCCGTCCACGAGGCAACAAACTGCTCGAGTACGTTGACGGCGCATCAGTGCCCTATCCCAACGGAGCATCGCAGCAGCGACTGTTCGACACCGTGCTCGGTGTTGCAATAGATCGCTACAATCGTCTCTGGACAATAGATCACGGTAATCATGGTATGCGTGATGCGCGTCTGCTGGCATTCGATCTCAATACCAACAAGCTGATTCACGAGCAGCGATTTGATGACGAAATCGCGCCGATGGGTTCGTTCCTGCAGGATTTGCAGGTGAGTGCAGACGGTAAAACCGTTGTCATCGCCGACGCGAGTTTCTGGCGCAAGCAACCGGCCATCATTGTCTATGACGTCGAAACCACCACGGCACGGCGAGTCCTCGAATCGCACCCGTCTGTATCCGCCGAGAACTTCGTGATACGAAATCGTGATCAAACGATGTCATTCGTCGGCGGTGTCGTCTCGCTGCGCGGCGGGGTCGACGGCATTGCGCTCGGCGACGACTGGCTGTACTTCGCCGCTCTGAGTGGCTCAAGACTGTACCGTGTCAGGCTGCGTGACATCATCGATCCCTCGATTCCGGATGCGCAGATTGCCGCACGAATTGAGCCTTACGCAGCGAAACCATTGAGTGACGGTCTGAGCCTCGATAACGACGGTAACGTCTACATTACCGACGTCGAACACAATTCAATTTTTAAGGTTAACAAGGATCGCGACGTGCGCACCCTGATTCGCTCGACGAGTATTCGCTGGCCGGACGCACTGTCGTTCGGGCCGGATGGCTGGTTGTACGTTGCCGACAGCGCACTCAGCGACGTCGTGCTGAAACCGCACGATTACATCAAATCCAAAGGACCCTACAAGATCTTTCGCTTTCAACCCGGCGCAGACGGCACGCCAGGCCAATAGCCGAATGCAGGTAATATTCCTGTACGCCTCGGTCGTTCTGATCTGGGGCTCTACCTGGGCTGCGATCCGCTATCAACTGGGCGATGTTGCGGCCGAATTGTCGGTAGCTTATCGATTTGGCATCGCCGCATTCTTCCTCTATACCTACGCGCTGCTCTCGCGGCGGCAAATTCGGCTGCCAGCAGACGCCTACGCTTTCGTTTTTCTGCAGGGCACCTTGCTGTTTTGCCTGAACTACTTTCTCATGTACTACGGCACGGCGAGGGTCACCACTGGTTTGATCGCGGTACTGTTCAGCAGCATCATTTTCTTCAATGCCGTTTTTGAACGTGTATTCTTCAACAGGCCAATTGACAGCCGCCTGTTCATCGCAGGAATTCTCGGGCTGGGCGGTATCGCACTGATTTTCTGGCCGGAGGTGTCGGTCGTCAGCCTCGAAAACGATACCGTCGTCGGCATCATCCTCGTTCTGCTCGGTACCGTAATTGCATCACTTGGCAACATGACAGCAGTTGTTAACACGCGTCGGGGACTGCCGGTCATTGCGGTAAATGCGCATGCAATGGCCTGGGCGGCATTGCTATCGTTTCTCATTGCGGCGTTACTCGGGCGTGAAATCAGCTTCTCAACGGAAAAGTCCTACTTATTGTCTTTGGCCTACCTCGCCGTATTTGGATCGGCGATCGCATTTGGCTGCTATCTCGCACTGATTCGCCGCATTGGCGCGGCACGTGCTGCATACAGTTCGGTGATGTTCCCGATTGTTGCATTGGCGATTTCGACCGTGGCAGAGGGCTATCAATGGACGGGCATTGCTGCGGCCGGCATCATACTCACGCTGGCGGGCAATTACCTGATTCTCAGCGGCCGCACAACGAAAACAGAAAACACTTAAGGGATACGAACAATGGATGCAGTAAAACTTCCCGACCTGGGGTTCTCCTGGGACGAAGCCATCACAATGCTGAAAACCTCGGGCGTGGATTTCGCAATCAATCTGGTAACGGCGGCGGTCATATTCTATGTCGGTCGCATGCTGGTTCGATTGCTGGCCCGTGGCCTCCGCAAGGTCATGGAAAAACAGGAGGTCGACCAGACGCTCGTCACTTTCGTGTCGAACCTCGTCAACATGGTTCTGCTGATGGTCGTCATTATCGCCGCGATCGGCGCATTGGGCGTGCAGACGACTTCGTTCATTGCCGTGCTGGGTGCGGCCGGCCTGGCGATCGGCCTGGCCTTGCAGGGATCGCTGTCGAATTTTGCCGCCGGCGTGTTGATCGTATTCTTCCGGCCTTACAAAGTCGGCGACTGGGTTGAGGCTGCTGGTGTTGCCGGCAGTGTCGAGGAAGTGCAAATTCTGACGACAGTCCTCAAAACTGGCGATAACAAGCGCGTGATTGTGCCAAATGCGCAGATCATGAGCAGCGTCATTACCAATTATTCGGCGAATGAAACACGCCGTGTCGACATGGTTGTTGGCGTCAGCTACGGCGATGATATCGACAAAGTGCGCAACGCGATGGAAGAAATCATCGCCGCAGATCAGCGGATCCTCGACGAACCAGCCTGCACAATTGCCGTTTCCGAACTCGCCGACAGCAGCGTCAACTTCGTTCTTCGCCCCTGGGTGAAGACCAGCGACTACTGGAACGTCAAATTCGATCTTACCGAGGCGATCAAGAAGCGCTTTGATAAGGACGGCATTTCAATCCCGTTCCCGCAACAGGATGTCCACCTGCACAGAGCATCGGACTAGTCGGCTGCGAGTCCGGCGTCAATCACTGACGTCGGGCTCGATAAAACACCACTTGAGTTTTGGAATGCGCGCTTTAAGTTCGCGTTCCAGCGCGTTGATGCTGGCCACGGCTGCCTCAATGCGCACGCCTTCGATCATTTTGATCTTTGCCGCCAGCATGGTATCCGGACCGAATTGAATCGTAATCGTGTTGAATACCGAATCAATGCCATCCTGCCCGGCAATGATCTCGTCGATCGCTTCCTGAATCACGGGGTCGGCAGAGCGCCCGACCAGCAATGAGCGAACCCGCGACGCAATAAATATCGAGATCACGAGCAAGATGACGCCAATGCATATCGAGCCCATGGCGTCATACACCGGGTTACCGGTGATCCAGGCCATAATCAGAAAGCCAAGCGCCAGGATCAGGCCGAGTTGCGCACCGATGTCTTCGCCCAGCACCACGACGAGCTCCGAATTGCGTGTGTGCTTCAGCCACTCGCGAAAAGGCCGATCACCACGAACATTTCGAATTTCACGCAGGCAGCCGAGCAACGAGCCGCCTTCGAGCAGTATTGCCAGCGCCAGCACCATGATGGCCACCCAGATCTGCGACAGTTCCTCCGGATGATTCAGCTTGTGCATGCCTTCGTAAATCGAAAACAGGCCGCCGAGGGTGAACAGCAGAATTGCAACGATGAAACTCCAGAAATAGCTGAGCTTGCCGTAACCAAGCGGATGCTCTGTGTCCGGCGGCTTCTGCGACTGCTTCAGACCCAAATACAACAAGACCTGATTGCCGGTATCCGCGTAGGAATGAATCGCTTCGGCGAGCATGCTTCCCGACCCGGTCAGCCATGCTGCCCAGGTCTTGGCGATCGCAATGCCAAAGTTAGCCAGAAAGGCATACAAGATCGCCCTGGCAGTGGAATTATGTGATCCTGAGGCCATCTAATCCTTTGTGTCGTGTCAACGCCGGCGGGCATCCTGCGTTGGATTGGTGAGAGTAACCAAATTTGGTGGATGATGTAATGCGAACACTATCGGCAATTCTGTTTTGCTGCGCTGCCGCGACAGTCGCGGGCTGTGCTGCACACCCTGATCCGATCATCGATATGAAGGGCGTCGACCAGAGACAATTCGTGCAGGACTGGAATGACTGTGAGGAATACTCTCACGAGGTGCAGATGAGTAAGGGTATTGCCAAGGGCGCCGGTGTGGGTGCCGTCATCGGCGCGGCAGCCGGTGCGATTGGCGGCAATTCCAGCGACGTCCGTGAAGGTGCGGCTGTCGGTGGTCTCTACGGCGGCACGAGATCCGGCCTGGACGCCGACCGCGAGAAACAGGAAGTCTTCAAGCGCTGCATGCGCGGCCGGGGCTACCGGGTCCTCAATTAGGGTGTTACATTACTGTATATTCATACAGCCATGTAGCACGCTATGCACAATCGTCCGCACAAAGGCCGCGGCGCAATCTCGCGTCGAGAAGGTCGCTTCGCAGCCCGCCCCGTAGAATACAGCGAGCAAGAGCTGTCGAGACGGCAAGCCCGGCAGCCCGAGACCATCCTCACGGCGATGCGAGCACGCAAGATCATCAGCCACAACTCCTCGCCAGACGTGCCCTTTGACCGCTCGATCAACCCCTATCAGGGCTGCGAGCATGGCTGCATTTACTGCTACGCCAGACCAAGCCACAGTTACCTCGATTTATCGCCAGGCCTCGACTTCGAAACCCGGATCTTCTACAAGCCAAACGCAGCAAGTCGGCTTCTTGAAGAATGGGAAAAAGCCGGCTATGAATGCAAGCCGATCACGATCGGCGCCAATACCGACCCCTACCAGCCAGCCGAAAAGTCCACCAAAATCACGCGCCAGCTACTCGAACTGTTCGACAGGCACGCGCATCCGGTCAGTTTGATCACCAAAGGCACGTTAATCATGCGCGACATCGATTTGCTGGCACGGCTCGCCGAGCGCCGGCTTTGTTCGGTTGCGATTAGTCTGCCCACATTCGATGCTGCGCTGAAACGCATTATGGAGCCGCGCGTGCCATCCGCTGAAGCACGCCTGAAAGCGATCCGCGCACTGACTGACAATGGTGTTCCGACCAGCGTGCTGCTGGCGCCGGTAATACCTGCCATAAACGATGCCGAGATCGAAAAGGTGCTCGAAACCGCCGCAGGGGCTGGCGCGCGCAACGCTCATTACATTTTCCTGCGTCTGCCATACGAAGTTAAAGCGCTGTTCGTCGAGTGGCTCGAGACTCATTTCCCGGATCGTGCGGATCGTGTCATGAGTCTGATCAGGCAGTCCGGCAACGGTCGAGATTATGACAATCGCTTCGGCGTGCGTCAGACCGGGCGTGGCCCCTACGCGGATATGCTCGGCAAGCGCTTCAGGGCGGCCTGCCGGCGCCACGGTCTTGCCCCGGAGCGCTATCAGCCGCAGCTCGATTGCACACAATTTCAGCGTCCGGGCCACCAGCAACTTGGCCTGAACCTGTAATTCGGTATAGTTGAGTCATAGCCCGAAGCGACCGAACTGCAGAACTTATCCGGTCTATTAAAGTCTCAAGGTCTGGTCTGTTGGCCTTGTTCACCAAGGATGCGCACGGCTCTGATGTTCCCTGTACGACGATGGTAATGAAACAAGACACCGAATTTCTCGCGTTGGCGCTGCTTTTGCTAACTGGCGCAGGCGCGAATGCCCAGGACGTCACGATCGGCATCGATGAAGAAGACCGCGCGCAGGAAATTGCTGTCGACAGCGTGGCCGAGGAACAAATGATACCTGTGGCCGAGGAAGGTATTGACGATGTCGAGGATTACTCGGTACCTGAACCGAACGACGCAGACATGCTGGCTAACGAGTTTGCACTGTTCAAACAGCTCATGCAGGACGGCGTACTCGATGAGGCTGACACGGTCGCCAAGCGCATTGTGGAACTTGCAATCAAATTGAAAGGCCCGCAATCCAACGAATTCGCCAAAGCGCTGACGAATCTTGCGATCGTGCAGCATCAGACGGAACAATATGACGCCGCGCAGCAAAATTTCGAAGCCGCAATCGAGATCATCGAAGATAATGAGGACCGACTCAATTCCCAGCTCATCAATCCACTAACGGGACTCGGCGCATCGCAACTCGAAAGCGGTCGCCCGGACCTGGCATTAACGACGTATGGTCGCGCTGTGCATCTGACTCATGTCAACGAAGGCCCACATAATCTGGAACAGGTCGATTTGCTCGAGTCGCTGGCCGAAACCTACGTGCGAATGGGTGACTTCGATTCGGCGAAAGAGATTCAGGATACGATTTATGCGCTCAATATCCGGCAACACAGTCTTGATACGCTCGAGCTCATTCCGGCATTATTGCGCCGCGCCGCGTGGCAGCACCGCGCTGGCTTCGTCTACGATGAGCGCACCACCTACCGCCGCATCATCCGCATTGTGGAGGAAAAATCCGGCAAGGATGATCTAGCCCTGATAGAACCATTGATTTTGCTTGGCAAGTCGTTTTTCTACCCTGATTTGTCTGGTGCACAGACGTTTCAGGATGCACGATTGACGTCGGGCGAAATCTATTTCCGACGCGCTGCGAAGATTGCCGCGGAGAATCCGAATTCCGATTGGCAGGTGGTTGCGCAGACCACACTGTCGCTTGGCGACTACTACATGTTCAATCACAACCCGCAGCGTGGCACCCAGGTGTATCGAGAGGCGTGGGAGCTGTTATCTGCAGATGAAGAGCGATTGGCGGTCCGCCGCGAACAATTGGAGACTGTCGTGCCGCTGTGGCAGCAGAAGTTGCCGGAATTCATCGCCGCTGGTGATTCCGAGGCCGGTCCGCAAAGTGACGATGTGCTGCTTCAGGGCACGATTAAGATGAGCTATGACATATCGAGTCGTGGCCGCGCCGTGAATCTGAAACTGGTCGAGGCGAATCCGCCCGAGTTCACCGAGATGCAACGTACCGTGCAACGCGAGATTCGCCGACGCGTTTACCGACCTCGATTTGAAGATGGCGGGCCAGTTGCTGTGACTGGTCTGCTGTTAGTGCATAAATTCAATTATCGCCAATCGGATCTGGATGCGCTTCGCGCCGCGGCCGCTGAAAGCGCCGAGAGCGATAGCGATAGCGAGGACTGAGACCTGCCAATACTGCCGGAGAGGTAACGCAATTCCTGAGCAAGCCATAATAAAGCTCGTCCTGGGCACGGCATTGATCGCCGCGGCGCATATAGCGCTTGCCGATTGCAGGGACGAGTGGATTTGCGTCGACACTGTTGATCAGGGCGGCAATGTCGAGCTACGAGCAAAGAATCTCCAGAGCTTCCCAATCACTTACACACTGCGTGTGCTCACCCACGACTGGAATGTCGACGGACCGAAGACTGTCACCCGTACACTCGCGGCGAATCAATCCGAACAGGTGATGGTGCTGAGTGCCGCTGGCGCACGTGGCCAACGCGACTATCAGTATTCTATCGACTGGACGGTCGGCGACAAGGATGCCGTGCATGACGACGATCATCTGTATTCATTACCCTACGCCAGCGGCAAGTCGTATCGCGTCGTACAGGGCTACGGTTCGCGCTTCAGCCATACCGGGCTCGAGGAATATGCGGTCGATCTCGATATGCCGGTCGGCACGCCGATACATGCCGCAAGATCCGGTATCGTTGCGCGTGTAGAAGAGTCACACGACAAAGGCTGCTGGCAAGACGGCTGCGGCAAATTTGCCAATTATGTCGTCATCCTGCACAGCGACGGAACAACAGGCGAGTACTACCACCTCAAGAAGAACGGCGCACTGGTCGAGGTTGGGGACAGTGTCGCACAAGGCCAGAAGATCGCCTATTCCGGCAATACCGGCCATAGCACCATGCCGCATCTGCATTTTGCCGTGTATCGCGCCATAGATTGGGGCAACACCCAGTCGATTCCGGTGCGTTTTCAGGGAGCCGACGGTATTATCAACCGGCCGCGCCGTGGCGGTCGTTATCAGGCTTATTGAGCATGCACTACGTCAACAGCAATCCGATCAGAGCTCCGTTCCCCGATCATCTGCAACAGGCAGTCTTCGCGCTCGGCTGTTTTTGGGGTGCCGAGCGGCGTTTTTGGGAGACGAATGGCGTCTTCACGACCGCAGCAGGATATGCCGGTGGAACAACGCCAGACCCGGACTACAAACTGGTCTGCAGCGGCCAAACGGGCCATGCGGAGGTGGTTCTGGTCGTCTTCGACCCCGCCGTGATCAGCTATGAGGAACTGCTGCGCGTCTTTTGGGAAAGCCATGATCCAACGCAGGGCATGCGTCAGGGCAACGACGTTGGCACGCAGTACCGCTCGGCCATTTACACCTGTGACGAGGAGCAACAGACGGCGGCGCAGCAGTCGATGTTGGCCTACCAGGCCGAACTGAAAGCCGCCGGCTACGGCGACATCACGACCGAAATACGGCCGCTCGATACATTTTACTACGCTGAAGATTACCACCAGCAATATCTCGCCAAGAATCCCGGAGGTTATTGCGGTCTTGGTGGCACGGGTGTGAGCTGCCCGACGGGCCTGCCCGCGGATCGCAAATCCGCCTGATGGCTGTCCGTGCCTGATTGGCACGCATTGCCAGCCCCGCCCGGTGTGCGGCGCAACTGTCACGCCTTATGAGAGCCTTACGAGAAAGGACTGGCCGAAGACGCTAAACGACCTGTAATCTACTCAGTGACTTCCCATGGGGAATGAGATTGGCCAAAACAAGCAAGAAAATGCCCAAGCCTCGCCGACCGAGCCGCAAACAGGCAGAGGATGCCATCCATACGCTGCTGCTTTGGGCCGGCGACGATCCCGGCCGCGAGGGCTTACTGGACACGCCGCAACGCGTGGCACGGGCTTATGAAGACTGGTTCAGCGGCTACAAGCAAGACCCGCTGCGCTACCTCAAACGCACATTTGAGGAAGTCGAAGGCTACGACGAGATGATCATCTTGCGAGACATCGGCTTCGAGTCACATTGCGAACACCACATGGCGCCGATCATCGGCAAAGCCCATGTCGGTTATCTGCCACGCAACAAGGTCGTGGGTATCAGCAAGCTCGCACGCGTCGTCGAAGCCTTTGCGCGGCGCTTCCAGGTGCAGGAGAAGATGACGGCACAGATCGCTAACTGCATCGAAGACGTGTTGAAACCGAAAGGCGTTGGCGTCGTCGTCGAAGCCGTCCACCAGTGTATGACGACGCGTGGCATTCACAAGACCGACGTGTCGATGGTGACGAGCCAGATGATTGGCTCATTTCGCAAGGACGCCCGCACGCGCGCAGAGTTTCTGCGCATGATCGACGGCCGCCGCTAATCCGAGTCACACCATGAAGACGGTGTTTGCAGCAACAGCAGGGTTACTGATACTCGCCATGCTGTACCTGCTGCTATGGCCTGTGCCGGTTGAACCCGTTGCCTGGGCTGCACCGGCCGATCAAGGCCTCGTCGATCCGTTCGGTCCTGATGAGAGACTGGGGCGCGCGCGCTCGCTCGACCTCGGCGGTGAGCACGGACCCGAGGACATCACGGCAGGCCATGATGGCCGACTCTACGCGACGGTAGCGGGAGGCAAGCTCGTGCAGATCGACAGCTACGGCAAGGTCAGCGTGTTCGCAGACGTGGGTGGACGCGCGCTGGGAATCGAGACCGACAGGGATGGTTCCATGCTCGTGGCCAATGCTTACATTGGTCTGCAGCGCGTTTCCGCGGACGGTTCGGTCGAAACCGTGCTCAGCGATGTTAACGGACAGGCCCTGGTCTATGCCGATGATCTGGCGATTGCAAATGACGGGACCGTGTATTTCTCCGAAGCCAGCACAAAATTCGGCGCTGAACAATACGGTGGCACATACGCGGCCGCCCTCCTCGATATTCTCGAGCACGGCGGTCACGGCCAGATCATAGAATTCAATCCATCGACCGGCGATGCCCGCATCATCGTCGATGCACTGAATTTCGCGAACGGCGTCGCGATCAGCGAGGATCAGCAATTCCTGCTCATCGCCGAAACCGGTTCGTATCGAATTCTCAAGCATTGGCTAAAGGGTCCGAAGAGCGGCACAACTGAAGTCCTGCTCGACAACCTGCCGGCATTCCCCGACAACATCAATAACGGCAAGAACGGCCGATTCTGGATCGGCATGGTCTCACCTCGCATCAGGCAACTTGATGCGCTTTCCGACAAGCCGTTTGTGCGCAAGATCGTGCAGCGTCTGCCGGCCGCATTTCGTCCCAGGGCCGAACCTTATTCGCACGTGATCGCCATCAATGCGGACGGCGAGGTTCTGGCAAATCTGCAGGACCCTGCTGCACGATTCTCAACGCTAACCGGCGTTCTGGAAACAAGAGACAGGCTGTATCTGGCAACCCTGTTCGGCGGGCAGTTGCCGTGGCTCGACAAAGACGACCTGTAATAGCGCCGCGGCTGCTATCGTTGCGGTACTTCTACTGAGGAAGCAGGTCCGTGTCACCATCGAAGTTGTCGCCGAGCATTTGTTTGCGGATCAGAGGAATCGGCGGAACGCCATAACTCAGGAACTGATCGTGGAATTTGCCCCACGCCTCTCGACCGCCGCGCCCCGCGGTCCAGTCTTCGCGCAGCTTGTTGATCATCAATTTGCCCAGCGTGTAGTTGAGGTAACCAGGATCGTAAGTGCCACGATAAGCCTGCTGGCTGGCATTGCCGAAGTCCTTAAAGGCCAATTCCTCGAACATCGCCTGGCTTTCTGCGATCGTCATGCCTTCCGTGTGCAGACCGATGGCAGACACGTAGCGAACATTGCGCAGTAATGCGTTCTGCAACTGCCCTATTCGAACTTCCGGGTCACCGTCGCCCAGACCCGCATCGACCATCATCTGTTCGGTGTAGTGCGCCCAGCCTTCGCTGAAGGTGTACGTTCCGAAATGTCGCCCAACGTCATTGTCGGCGCGATTTGAATGCAGATACTGCAAAAAGTGGCCCGGCCAGACTTCGTGCACCGACACGGCCAGCAGGTCCGCTTCGCCCGGAATGTACGCCAACTGGTCCACCTCGGACCACTCGGGATCGGGTGGCGCGATGTAATACGTCGATGGCAGTCCTGTTTCGAAGGGCCCCGGGATGTTGATATAGGCGAAATTGAACCGCCGGTGAGGCGGCGCCTCGGCGACGAGCGCATCCTCTGTGCCCGGAATGCTTACAATATTATTGTCTTCGACAAACTTCCTGAGTATCGGAAGCTGCTGTTCCGCTTTTGCGACTGCGCCCTCTTCCGGCTTGTTCGCCGCAGCTTTAGCCATGCAATCCCTGGTGCTTGCACCCGGCGCGTACTCGGCGCATGCCTGATGCAGCAGTTCGAGATTGTCGTCCAGGTTCTTCTGTCCCGCGGATTTGAGCTCCGCAAGCGTTACGTCGACACCTTGCGAAGTGCGCAGCATTTTCAGGAAACGTTCTTCACCCAGCGCGTAATCGTTTGTCGCAGTCGCTTTGAGGCCGTCCAGCCAGTTGACCGACTGCTGTATTGATTCAATAGCCGCATCATTCGCCGCCCGGAACTGCCGTTGCAACTGCTCATCGTCGACCGATGAAAACACCTCGGGGACCGTCGTCGACAAGTACTCAAGCATGCCGTCGAGTATGCGATAGCCCATTTCGACGTAAGGCGCTGGCAGCGGTGGTCGCAGGTTCGTCTTCATCTGCTCCATCTTGCCGGGGACCTGCTCAATGTACTGCGTGTAGGCCCGCATGCGCTGCGCCAGCGGCGCGTACTCACGATCGATAAAGACACTAATGCCAATGGAGCCGGTATAGAACAACGGATTTTTCGTCGGAAACTCCGCATCGCGAAGCCAGAACAGCCTGCCGCGCAGACTTGTCGACAGGTAGTCGCGCTCAAACGCCTCGATGCCTTGCAGTTCTGTGTAGCCTGCGGCTTCCGCTACCACGAAATCCAGCCAGGCGGCATAGTCTTCCAGAGCCCGCATACTCATGTCGGCCATTTGCCCGTCGTATTGATGCAGCCCGGCGTCTGAAGCCGATTCCGGGTTCCTGCGATAGTAATCGTCGATGACGGTGGCGACGAAATCTGCCCACGGTTGCTTCTCTTCGACGACCTGCACGGCCGATTGGTCCGACGCTTTACCACAGGCAACGAGGGACAAGCTCGCGACCAGGGCGAGAACGAGACTCTTCTTCATTGAATTATCCTTTGCTTGTTGTTCTTTTGCGTCAATCCAATCCCAGCACAGAGATGCCCTGGTTGAAAACGATGTCGACTGGAATACTCGCCCGCGTCAGACGATCCAGGTCGGCTTGCAGCTGATCGCCAATGACACCCTTGGTATTGGTCAGCTCGAGCGCACCCTCGTAGTCTCCATCACCCTGGAGTGTCAGCAATTTCTCCGACAGGGCGGCGATCGCCTCGTGCATGCGATCGAAGTCAACGCTGTATCTGCCAGTTTCGGCATTGCGAACGAATGCACCGCGCTCGACAAAGAAATTGAAGCGAACCATGTTTGCCTTGCCGTGTGCACTACTTGCACCGAAGCGTATGGAGCGAAAGACGCTGGTCATAAACGTGACGTAATAGTCGCGCAAGTCAACGTCACCAAGTTCACCTGCTTCCTGCAACTCGGAAACCATATAAAGCCCCAGGATGTCGGCCTTGCCCTCCTCTATGCTGCCGTCGATCTCGAGCAACGCCTCGCGCACCAGGCCCTTGCCCGTGATCGTGTTCTTGATACCGAGACCGTGCGCAACCTCGTGGAACATCGTATTGGCGAAAAACGCGTCGAAAGTAACATGCCGTCGCTGCGCTTCATCCACGAGTTCGTCGGCGATCGGTTCCAGAATCTTGTCGAATTTGGCCTGCATCGCGTTCTTGAGCTGCAAGCGCCGCGTGCCTTTTTGCAGCTGTACTTCTTCCTCGTTGGGCAAGTTGATCGCTATGGTCTTTGAACCCGCATTGCTGTGACCGGCGTAATACACTACGTCATAAGCATTCAAGTCGGAGTCGGACCCCGGTGATTCCTGCTTGTATTCGTCCGGCACCGGCAGTCCCTGCTGCAATTCTGGCAGAAACGTAGCGAATCTCGCGAGACTGGCGCTCCATTCGAGGTCCTTGATGAGCACGTAGGACTCGTAGGCGGCGCGGTGGCCGAAGAGACGATCCTCGTAAAACTCGATTGGGCCGATTACGACATCAACCTCGTTGTCTTTCACGTCCATCCAGTACAAATCGCTGACCTGATATTCGTCGCTGATCAAAGCGGCCGCGCGCAGTTTCAGATAATTGGCAAAGTCCTGACTCTCGGCCAGGTCCGCCGCCTCGCGCAACAGCCGCGCCGCAGCCAGCAACTCATCTGCGTAGGCAACGTGGAACGGAATCAGAATGAGCTCACCGCTCTCGTCGCGCCGAATCAGGGAGTAATGCCCGTTCTTGCCGGGCAGGTAGGCAGCGTCAAACTCTTCACGGGTCATGTCAACGGGATAGAAGTTCGCCCCCAGCGGTTTCGCGCCGACACCCTTGATGAACGGCTTTTCGTCATCGAGGCGATCCCACGGACCATAATTGAGTTCCGCAAAACGCCTCTCTTCCGCGACACCGAGCGACGCGAGCCAATCCTCATAGTCGTCGCCGTAGGCCTGCCGCCAGAAAAGACCGTCCATGATTTCTGACGCCGCAATCAGTAAACCGATCATCTCGTGCTGATTCTCGGTGAGCACACTGAGATCGGCAGTGAGTGCGAATTCTGCATAGATCTCGGGCCGCGGCTCCACTGTCACGAGCGGCTCGACGGCTGCCTCAGGCGGCGCTTCGGCGCTACAGGAGGCTATCAGGATGGCAGACAGGCAAAGGCAGGATACAAACACAGAATTCGTTGAAATCACGAGGGTCCCCGGGGTTGAAAATGGCGGCAATTATCTCACAGGTCGACGAGCGTCACGTCCCTGTAGGACAGATCCTCGCCGAGGAACTGCCCTCCAACCCGCGCAAACCGGGTGGCCCCATCGGTGGCCAGCAGCCGCAGGGTACCGACTTCCTCGCGCTCATTGGCGAGTGCCAGGCTGTCGAGCAGATCGCGCGCGGCAATCGCCGTTGTGCTCGCCGAATCGACAATCGAGACACCATCATCAAACACCTTCGCGAAGGTGTCGCGCAACAGCGGAAAGTGTGTGCATCCGAGAATCACACTGTCGGGGCTGCGCACGGCGACATCCAGCCCGGCCAGGTAGCGCCGCACAATGGCTTCGGCGATCGCGCCGTCGTTCCAGCCTTCCTCGGCAAGCGACACGAGCAACTCACAAGCGAGTTCCGTTACGGTCGCGGCGGGATCCTTGTCGAGCAGCGCCTTGCGATAGGCGCCGAGCTGTACCGTTGCCTCCGTCGCGAGCACCAGGTGTCGCGCCGCAGGCCGTGCCGCAACTGCCGCCGCGGCACCCGGTTCGACCACACCGATTACCGGCAAAGGATGCATTTGTTCGCGCAATGCCTCCAGGGCGACCGCCGACGCCGTGTTACATGCCACAACCAGCAGCTTGATGTCGTTTTTCTGCAGTTGCGCCGTGGCCTGACAGGCGTAGCGCGAAATTGACGCGGGGCTTTTGGTTCCGTACGGC
>JAOTVR010000050.1 GCA_029863305.1 Gammaproteobacteria bacterium
TGCTGACATTCATTCGCAGCAGTTTTGGCAATGCCGCCGATCCGGTGCACGAATCGGAGGTCGTGCTCGTGCGCAGCGGCGATGACCGGGACACGATGTGGAACGCGGCCGAACTCGAGCAGCGCATCGGCCTGGTAGCACGCTGATGCGAGCGATCGGAATATTGATTGGCCGCCATGCCCGCGAGCGGCGACTATACTGAATGATCAGGAGGGCAACAGCCATGATCAAATTCAAGGTTAACGGAAATCCCGTATCGGTGGCAGCGGAATCGGAGACGCCATTGCTGTGGGCCATTCGCGATCACCTGGGCCTCACGGGAACCAAATACGCTTGCGGCGCCGGGTATTGCGGCGCCTGCATCGTGCATGTGGACGGCAGGGCCGTCAGATCCTGCCAGACGTCGCTTGAGAGCGTGGCCGGTTCCAGCGTGACGACCATCGAAGGACTCTCGCCCGATGCCAGCCATCCGCTCCAGAAGGCGTGGATCGCCGAGCAGGTACCGCAATGCGGGTATTGCCAGTCAGGCCAGATCATGCAGGCGGCCGAGCTGCTCGAGCGTAAGCCGCAGCCGACACGCGACGAAATCGTCAGGCACATGAATGGCGTCATATGCCGCTGTGGCACGTACACGCGTATTGTCTCTGCGATCCAGCGGGCGGCCGGGGAGGATTAAGCCATGACTATCAAAGAAACGAATGCCGCAATGATCTCCCGGCGCCACTTTCTCGGCAGCGCCGCCGGTTTGACGTTTGCGGTCAGTCTCGGCCCGAATGGCGGGTGGCTCGTCGCGAATGCCGACGCGAAAGCAGCCGAATACGGCATCGGTGCATGGGTTCGAATTACTCCGGACAATCGGATAACCATCATCACGCCAGCGGCAGAGATGGGACAGGGTTCAATGACCGGTGTGCCCATTGCGCTCGCCGAAGAACTCGATGCCGACTGGTCGACCGTGACGCTCGAAATGGCACCGGCCGAACCCGAAATCTACGGCTACGACAATGGCGGAACTAAGGTCATGCGAATCTCCGGCAGTCGCGCAATTCGCTCTTACTTTGAACAGATGCGTCTTGCCGGGGCGCAGGTGCGCAAGGTACTACTGCAATCGGCGGCACGCCATTGGGGTGTTGCTGCCGGCCGACTTGTGACCGAACCCAGCACCGTGGTCGATCCGTCCAGCGGCCGGCGACTCAGCTACGGCGAAATCGCCGGGTTCGCCGAGGCGCCAGCAACGATGCCCGCCGTTTCGAAGGATGAGCTGAAGACGGTCCGCGAATTTCGCCTGATCGGCAGGTCCGTGGATCGCCACGACGTGCCCGCAAAAGTGGACGGATCCGCGCAGTTTTCCATCGACGTGCACCTGCCTGGCATGGTGTACGCGAGTACGGTCCATGCGCCGGTGCAGCTGGCAACGCCGGCAAGCTGGAACGAGTCCGATGTCCGCGAGTTGGCCGGTGTCATCGATGTGCTGCCGCTCGAGCACGGCGTGGCCGTCGTGGCCGATACGTTCGAGCACGTACTCGCGGCGCGGAACGCGCTGCGCGTCAAGTGGAGCGAGGGCGCTGCGGCCGAAGGTTTCGATTCCGAACGGGCGCTCGGATCCGAGTACATGAGAATTGCCAGGGACTCTGCATCGCTGTCAAAGCCGGTCTCGACGAGCGGCGATGTCGCGCAGGCGTTTGCCACGGCGGCGGCGGTACACACGGCGGACTTCCGCAGCGACTACGGTTACCACGCGCAAATGGAACCCCTGAATGCCGTCGCACGATTCAACGAGGCTGGCGACGAAGTGGAAATATGGGAAGGGACCCAGTCGCCGGGCGGGTCACGCCAGGCCATTGCCGCGGCCCTGGGATTCGACACCCGCCAGGTGGTCCATCACCAGATGTATATGGGTGGCGCGTTCGGCAGACGCTCGATCACGGATTACACGATCGAAGCCGCGCTTGTCGCGCGCGACATCAAGCGACCGGTCAAGATGATCTGGACGCGGGAAGAAGACCTCGCCTTCGGCATGTTTCGCCCGCAAGCGCTGCAGTGCCTGCAGGCTGCGCTCAACGACACCGGCAAGGTCACCGCCTGGCGCCATTGCGTGATCGGCGATGGCGACCGGCTGCTGTACTCGGGGATAAGGCTCGATGACTATTATTCGATCCCGAACCAGTTGATCGAGCAGCGCGGAGCCTCGCACGGCATCCGACTCAAACACTGGCGTGCCGTCGCGCACCCGTTCAATATTTTCGCCATTGAGGCGCTCGTCGACGAAATGGCGGTGAGTGAGAATCTGGATCCGTTCCTGTTCCGCCGCGAACGAATGGGACTGACGCCGAAAGCCGAAGCGGTATTCGACGCTGTGGAGCGTCTTTCCGACTGGCGCACGCCCCGTCCTGCCGGCCGCGCCCTTGGACTGTCGGTGTCGGAGCGCTCGGGTTCGCTCGGCGCAGGCGTCGTTGAAATCTCGCTCGACGAGGACAAAGGCAAAATTCGGGTGCACAAAGTCTGGCTTGCGGTCGATGGCGGCATCATCGTGCAACCCGAGATGGCAAGGCGAAATGTCGAAAGCGGCATCATCTATGGCCTGTCGAGCGTACTTAAAGAACGTGCGACGATGAAGAACGGCGCCGTTGTGCAGTCGAACTTTCACGACTATCAGGTCCTGAGAATGGCCGAAGCGCCGGAGGAAATTCACGTCGAATTCGTCGAGCGTGATACGAAACCCACCGGGCTCGGGGAGATCGGCAATCCGTTCATCGCAGCCGCCGTTGCCAACGCTTTCCACGCTCTGACGGGCAAACGTCTCTATCACATGCCATTCACGCCGGAGCGCGTTCGGCAGGCGCTTCACACCTGAAACCGATGCAATAACCAACAGGCTCTCACACCATGGCAAAACTAAAGCTGAATTTCGCCTGCGGCCCTTACGACCGGATGGAAGCGCTGCAATATAACCGTATCGAGGTTGAAGGAATAGATCTCAATTACCTCGAAATCCAGGCGCCTCGTGAAATATTCGACCGAATGGTCGGCGACCACGCCTTCGACATGTCTGAATTGTCATTGGCCGAACACGTGGCGATGACCGCCAGGGGCAACAGCCCATTTGTCGCGATTCCGGTCTTTCCGTCCAAAGCGTTCCGGCATGGTTTTATCTGCATCAACAAACATTCCGGCATAACCGAACCCAAAGACCTTGCCGGTAAACGCATCGGTGTCCCGCTGTACACGATCACCGCCGCAATCTGGATCCGCGGTGACCTCGAGAACGTATACGGCGTCGACCTGTCCGGCATTCAGTGGGTCCAGGGTGCCGTGGAAAAGGCAGGTACCCACGGTAAACCGCCAGCCCCACCCAAGCTTCTGAAGCCCGTCGACATCGTCCAGAATACGTCGGACAAGTCGTTGTCGGACATGCTCCGCGACGGTGAGATCGATGCATTGATCGGATCACGCCTGCCCGATTCGGTCAGGACCGATCCGGACAAGGTCACGCGGCTGTTTTCGAATCCGCGTGACGAGGAGAAGCGTTACTACCGCGAATACGGTATCCATCCGATCATGCATACGATCGCCATCCAACGGGAGATTTACGAACAGAATAAATGGATCGCGACCAGTTTGTTTAAGGCTTTTCTCGAAGCCAGGAAATGGGCCATCGACAAAATGTATTTTTCCGCGGCTCAGCGCTACATGTTGCCGTGGCTGTACGACGATCTTCAGGAAGTCGACGATATCTTCGGCGACGACCTCTGGGTTTACGGCGTCGATGAAAATCGGCCAACGCTCGAAGCCTTCGTAAAATACATGCAGCAGCAGTATTTCATCGAGAAAGAGGTGCCGGTTGACGACCTGTTCGTGCCGATACACGGGCGCATAGAATAGTTCTTTGGAGGTCGTTCCCCGTCAACCCACGATCGGCGCCGAGATTTGCGGTCTCGACCTTTCACAGCGCTTGCCTGATGCCGTATTCGATGACGTTTACGAGGCGCTGCTCGACTACAAGATCGTGTTCTTTCGCGACCAGCGGCTGACGCGTGATCAGCAGATTGCCTTCGGCCAGCGGTTTGGTCCATTGGAGATCAATCCGTTTCGTCCCCGGGGCAAAAGTCAACCGGAATTGCAGATCATAAATAACGACAAAGACAACCCCGTTTTGTCCACCGACGTATGGCACGCTGACCTGACCTTTCGCAAAAAGCCGACCAAACTAACGATCCTGCGATGCCTCGAAGTGCCTGCTTGCGGCGGCGACACGCTCTGGGCGGATATGTGTGCCGCATACGATGGACTCGATCAGTGTCTGCGTGAGCGCATCACAGAACTGGGCGCGATTCACGATTTCAGGAATTTCCGAGTTTTGTACAAGGATGATCCGGCTCAGCTGCGGCGCATGGAAGAGCAATTCCCCAACCCGACACACCCGGTCGTCATCACGCATCCAGACACTCTGCGACGCGTGCTGTTCGTCAACAGGCAGTTTACTGTGCGCATTGCCGGCATGTCCGGCGACGAGAGCCGTCAGCTGCTGGAGGTTTTATACAACCAGGCTGGCGTTCCCGAGTACCAGTTTCGGCTGCGGTGGGAGCCCGGCACGATCGCCGTCTGGGACAACCGATCCTGCCAGCATTATGCGGTTAACGATTATTACCCGAACAGGCGTCGCATGGAGCGAGTCGCCGTCGCGGGCGACGTCGAGCCTTTCTTCGCGCCGACGGCGAGACCGTCCCGGCCGTATGCATCGATCCGGCGAGTCCATGCCGGCGAAGGACTCAGCTGACACGTTAGCCAGGCTCTACTCGCCATCCGGCTTCGTCAGCCTGTCACCACAGCCGCATTTCGTGGCCCAATATTCCCAGGCTCGCCACGTTTCGGGCGAGTACGGCTTGTAGCCTCTGTTGCGGGCATCGATTTCGCCCGGCGACAGCGACTTGATCTCCCCGCCCAGACGCAGCGCGGCGGATAGCGCCCGGGCGTTGCGGGGCAGGTAGACGGACATGCGCACCACTTCGATCAGCGATCCTGCCGCGGCTGCAAAACCGTGGCCTCGCATCAGTGCAACGTTGTTGTTTGCCAGTGTCTTCGCCAGATCGCGCCCCTGTTCGACGTTGGCCACCAGAAGATTGGTATCACCAAACCGGTCGGCGATATCCCAAACCGGTACGTGGGCGCCAATGAAGCTGCCGGAGTGAATGACGGGACGCAGCGGGGTGCCGTTGGCGATGCCGAACGGCAGGATATCTTCGGCATGTGCGTGTACGACGGACATGACGTCGGGACGAGCTTCGAAAATACCGCCATGGATGAAGCGCTCGAGATACAGATGGCGGGTTTCGTCACTTACCGGATTGCCATCCAGGTCGAGTTCGACGATGTCGTTTGGCGTGACCAGTTCGGGAGCCAGCGACCGGGCCATGAAAAAGGTATTCGGATTTTTCGGGTTGCGTATACTGACATGGCCGTATGCGTCGACGACGTCCTCATGTGCGAGGATACGATTGGCGATGACGAGATCATTAATCAAGCGCTCTTGTTCATTCATGGTTTAAGATGCCTCGCTTGTTTGGTATTTTGAATTATTAGACACGATATTTTTCGGTTCAATTGAAATAATTTCACGAGGTAGTGTTTTGGCAGAACTTACCGTAGCAAACGGAAACAGAATCTCCTATCACGACAGCGGCTCCGGGACACCGATCCTGTTCCTGCACAGCTTCGGACATAACAAGAATCTTTGGTACCCGCAGCTGACGCACTTTCACGAACGAGGGTATCGCGTGATCGCCCCGGACATGCCCGGACACGGCGAGTCCTCATTCGATCCCGACAGGCACACCGTTGACCTTATTGGCCAATCGTATACCGAATTCCTCGATCAGCTCGGCATCGGGAAAACGGTCGTCGCGGGCATTTCGATAGGTGGTTATATTGCTCTGCGCATGTGGGCCCACCGCCCGGATCAGATTTCCGCCCTTGTCCTGTGCTGCTCAAAGGCCGAAGCGGACAGCGAAGAAATCAAGGAACGACGGCGGGCACAGATAGAAAATATCCATACGAACGGATTGGCAAACTTCATCGAAACCGGGGGGCCGAAACGGGTTGCTCCCAAAACGGCCGAAGAGCGGCCGTGGGTCGTGGACTGGATCAAGTTGATGAATTACACGGTCAGCGCACAGGCCAACGCCGCAACCCTGGAGGCCATGGCCATCAAGGAAGACGACACCGGCACACTGGCCACGATCGACGTTCCGGCGCTGATTCTGTCTGGCAGCCACGACATCTTCATCCCGAAAGACTCTCCGCATAATTTGAACGAGGGGATCAGGCATTCGACGCATCACGTCATCCAGGATGCCGGCCATGTCGCGAGCCTCGAAAACCCGACGGCGGTCAATCAGCACATCGAAGACTTTTTGAAATCGATCTGACGCAGCTTCTTATTCGCCAACTAAAAAGAGACTCATTTTGAAATTACTCACGTTTACTACCGACTCAAACTCAGCGCAGAGGCTGGGAGCTCATTTCGAGAACGACGCAGTGATCGATCTGGCCCGCGCATACCAGGTGTATTTCGATGCGCAGGCGCCCGACTGGTTCAACTCGGTCAACAACTTGTTAAAAGGCGGGGAACGGGCGATGGGTCTGGCGCGGGACGTCCATGCGCTTGCCTGCGGCAGGACCAGCGACGACGAGTCGCTGTTTCTTGACATGGATAACATCGTTTTTCATCCACCTGCGGGCGACAGTGCAAAAATCCTTTGTGTCACGATGAACTACGTTTCGCACGCGAAGGCAAGCGGCACAAAGCAATCGGACGAACCGTACTTCTTTATCAAAATGCCGACGATAATGACGCCACACCGCGCAGCGATCTGCCATTCGAAAACCTCGCAGAAGCACGACAGTGAAATCGAACTGGCCGTGATCATCGGTAAACGCGGTAAATACATTTCGCGTGAAGACGCCTTTGACTACATCGCCGGATATGCCGTAATCAATGACTTCAGCTTTCGTGACCGTCGTTCGCTGTCTGATGACCCGAATTCGGCAAGGCTGCACTGGTTCACCCTGAAGAACCTGGACAATGCCGCGCCGATCGGCCCTTGGCTGGTGACGAAAGATGAAATCCCGGATCCTTATGCTCTGGAGATAACTCTGACCCTGGACAACGAGCCGGAACTCAAACAGAGCGGATCCACCGAGGGCATGATGCACAGAATCGAAGACCTGGTTTTTCATGCCTCGAACGGCCTGACTCTTGAACCCGGTGACGTCATTGCCACTGGAACGCCTCATGACGTGGCGTTCGGACAGCAGCGTTTCCTGCGGGATGGCGACATCCTTCGGGCCGAGATCACCGGCATCGGGGCGCTGGTCAATCCCGTCAGGAGTGAGATCCAGGGCGCGAATCGGTAGCGCCGGCAGACAAGAATAAGGAGTGAGTGATGGACGCGAAAGTTAATTCGTCTCGGGAAGAGTTCATTGAAGATCTGATCGCCAACAACTTTACGACCTTCTTCGTCGCGACGCATCCGAAGTACTCAACAAGCAATCCGGCCTTCCGCTTTACGCCGACGCCGGTCAGCGTGGCGGTCCCGTATTCGTGGTCCTACGCCGACGCGCGAGAGCGGTTGATGCACCTGAGTTCGTTGCTCACCGCAGAAGAAGCCGAGCGGCGCAATATCAACTTTGTCAATCCCGCCCTGAAAGACTTTATGCCCGCCGCGGCGCTGCCCACGCTACGGGGTGGAATTCAGCTCCTGCTGCCAGATGAGCAAGCCTACTCTCACCGGCACTCGGCTAACGCCTTTCGCCTGGTCTTCGAAGCGCCGAAAACGGGTGCCTATACCAACGTCGAGGGGAATAGACTTCCAATGTCCATGGGTGACCTGATTCTGACGCCAAACTGGACCTGGCACGACCATCACAACGAGGGTGACTCGAATGTGATCTGGTATGACGGCCTGGATGTGCTGTTTGCCTACTGGATGGGCGGTGTCTTCTACGAGGAAATGGTGGACGTCACGGGTGATGAATATCAAGCCGTACTGCATGAAGCCGATTCAGTGACGGATAATTTCGGCGCGGGGATGATTCATCGCAAGAGTATGTACCCGGACCATATTCCAGCCTCGGACAACACGCTGATTTACTATCCGTACAGCAAAGCACGGCAATTGCTAAGCGATCTCGCCCAACACGGCGCCGGCGATCCGTATGAAGGCATACTCGTGGAGTACGTCAATCCGGTTAACTGTGGTCCCACCTTTCCCACTATGAGTACATCCTTACGCATGATCAAAGAAAGGTCCACGGTGGAGGCCATGCACCGGACAGAGAATGTTCTTTTTATCACAATGGAGGGATCGGTCACCTTTCATCTGCCCGATAATCAGACATTCACAACCAAGCCCCATGATGTGACTGCAATTCCGTCCTGGGTGCCGTACAGCATCAGCAACAAGGAACAGGATCCGGCTGTGCTATTCTCCCAGTCCGACCGGCCCGTGTTCGAAGCGCTGAGTTTTTATCGAGAGGAAAAGGCCTGAATTCAAACCGATTAGCGGGTCATGTCGGCACTGCGTCCGCGGCCCAACTGCAAAGGAGATTGACTTTGAGAGCATTACTGGCACTGCTTTCCCTTACCGCGTTCGCTGGCACGCACGCGGCCAACGAAATCGACGCGAAAGTCGAAGCAGCCCTGGCCGCGGAATCGCGTCCAGCTGCGGATCGCGCGCGGGATGACAATCGTCTCCCACTCGAGACGCTGAATTTCTTCGGCATGAAAGACAACATGCGCGTGCTGGAGATAATACCCGGCAGAGGCTGGTACACGCGCGTTCTGGCGCCCGTACTCGCGGAAAACGGCACGCTCTATGTCGCGATCGGCACTGACAGGATTAAAGAAGGCGTGTTGACCGAGCCGGGATTCGAGAAGGTCGAACTGCTGGAAACGTCGGCTAATTTACGGCGCTCGGACCAGCGCGGCGTCTACCTGGTCGACGAATTCGATTTCGGCGTCACCGCCCTGGACATGGCCGTCACCTTCCGTAACTTGCATAACTTCGACAAAGCGACGCGCGACAGAATCAACGGCAACGTGTTCAAAGCGCTGAAATCAGGCGGTCTCTATGGTGTCATCGATCACACGCGGCGCCACATGGAAGAGGACAATCCCGAGAACCGTCGACGCATCGATCCGGTGCTGGTTGTAAAAGAGATGTTGGCTCACGGCTTCGAGTTTGTCGCTTACTCCGATTTGCACTTCCGCGCCGACGACGAACTCGAATATGAGGTGGGACGAAGATCGGTCAGTGGCAATACGGACCGGTTTACGTTTTTGTTCCGCAAGCCCTGAGCCTCGTCAAGGTCGCCCGAAAACGTCAAACAGGTAATTGTACTTGACGGTAAGCTCGCGTTGCGAAGGGCCGAGGCCGGCCGTGCGTTCGTCGAATTCGTTGTAGACGAGGTACAAGCCAGACCTCGCCGTCCGCAGCATCGAAAAGCGAACGTTCGTCGACAGGGTGTCGGTCTCATCCTCGTACTGCATGACCGCCTGGATACTCATCTTCGGCGTGAATGAGTATGAAAGCCGCAGCCGCGCCAGCAGCACGTCGAAGTCGCCGCCCGGCACGGGCAGGTCGAAACTGCTGTGCTCGAGGAGTAGTTCGGCGCTGAACGACTCTCCCGCTCTATATTGCAGCGTCGGGATGATGATGGTGCGATCGCCACCGAAGCGCTTGCCGATGTTGGCTTCAATCTTGATGCTGAACGGCGCGGACAGGTCGGAGTTGAAACCGAGTTGGGCCTCGCCTCCCGAGTAGCTGCCCGCAGGGACGAAAACGCCTTCGATGATTTCGAACGGCTCCTTGAGTCCATCCTTGAGATGATTGAATCCGGTTTCGACCAGATAGCCACTCTTGAACTCGAAATGCACGTCGTAATGCCGGGAACCGGTCTCCAGGAAACCGTCAAGATCCCAGTAATCGCGAAAAGTGATGTGTGGGCGCATCTCGAGCAGGCGGGAGTCGCCGCCCGGTCGAATCCGTCGCATCAGGAATAATTCGCCGCGCTTGTAGTCATCGCGAGCGAGAAATCCGACCTCCGGATTGAACGCCTCGTTGATCTCGGTGTAATTCAGCCTCGATGACCAGTTTCCCGAGTTGTAGCTGGCTTTGGCCGCGTACGCATGATCGTCACCCGTGAGGCCCGGCGTCGACGTGCTTGCGGCCCAGCCTTCGAGCAACAGGTTCTCGCCGATGCCCCAGCGCCCATCGATCGCATAAGTCTGATTCTCATCGTCTGCGGCAGCTATCCCAAAGCTGCCGTCGCCATCGCGGCTTACCACCAGCGCGCCGATCGATGAGCGCGCTCCGAGTTCTTTGCTCACACGACCGACGACATAATTGTTTGCCGAAGCTGCGCCATCCAGTCCGTCGTCACTCATATAGAGGAGGCCGACGTTGGTCGTCGCACCGAGCTTGCCCGAGAGCCTGAGTCCCGCTTCGATCGGCACCTGCTCGCCATCGACGATGCCGATTCGCCGGCTGAAAAACAATTCGACCTCGCGATTGTTACCGACCGAAAACTGCCCGGCATTCTCCAGGAAAAAAGGCCGTTTTTCAGGCAGGAAAATGCTGAATCGATCGAGGTTGACCACGACATCGTCGACTTCGACTTGCGCGAAGTCGGTATTGTAAGTGGCATCCAGCGTCAGGCTCGGCGTGATCGAGTACTTGACGTCAATACCGGCCTCCTGGTCGTCGCTGCTGCCGCTGGCGTCACGACGCCAGGCCCCCAACACGTACGGCGTAATCTGCAAATTGCGTTGCGATGGCACATTGATGCCGTGCACCGTACCCGCGCTCGACACCCGGGTTATACCGTGCTGACGGCCGATCGGCGCCCAGTAGACAATCTCGTTGTTGCGGCGGATATTGCGCTGAAAGTTGAAGCCCCAGGACTGTTTCTCAGCGCTGCCGTAGCGCAATGTCTTGAACGGAATTTCGAACTCGGCGCTCCAGCCGAAATCGCCGACAAGCGTTTTCACCTCCCAGCTACCGTCCCAGTTTTCGTTGTAGACGCCAACCCGGCCACCGAATTGTGCCGGCGCGCCTTCCCTGATGATCTGCGCATCGTATTGCATGCTGGTCGGATTGGTGCCGAACAGGAAGGCGTTCTGCCGGTCCAGAAAACCGTCGATGATAATGCTGAAGCTGTCGGTTTCGTCCAGCGACGAGTCCCGACGGCCCTCGGCCACGATGATCTGCTCCGGGCTGTCATCGTAAGCGACTACACCGATCCATAACGAGGTATCCGTAAAGCCGATAAAGATCTCACTGCGCATGCTCGCCGGCGCACCTTCAACCGGCTGCACCTGCGTCAGGTTGGTGACCGGCTGAACGACCCGCCACGCCGGATCATCACGGACATTACCGTCGAGTACCGGTGCGGTGTCGAGCGGAAACGCTTGCGCGTCCGGACGCGGCCGGCTCTCGACCGGGCTGCTCTCTTGCGCGGCCACAGTGGCCGCAAGCATTGCCAAGGTAAGCAACACACCTAGGGCGCGACGTTTGTGTGCCGACTGTTTCAGAACACTTTGCATGATACTGAACTTTGCCACGACAACCCGGCCGCCGCGAATTTGCCTACATGTGAAACGAATTATCTGCATCGTCGGGAGCGCGATTTGTTTCGGAACGAGTAGTGAATAGGGCAGAATACGGTTGTTGGCGTATACGACGACTCCGTAGCTCTTGGTAGCCGATGACGATGACATCCAAAACAACAAGCATTATTGCGTTCGGCCTGACGATGGTGCCGAGCTTTTGCTGGGCCCAGAGCGACGCGACTGCAGCAGCACTCGGCTACCCCGAAACGATCATTCATCATGCCAGGATCGTCACGATGGACGACGCATCATTCTCGTCCAGTCCGGGAACGATTGCCGAGGCCATGGCGATTCGCGGCGACAAGATTTTGGCCATAGGGAGCACCCGGCAGGTGCGCGCGCTGGCGGGACCGGATACCCGGCAGATCGACCTCAAAGGCCGCACCGTCTTGCCCGGGTTCATTCTTACCCACGAACATCCGACGGACTGGGCCTGGACGGAACCCAGCGCCCTCAATCATGTGTTCCCAGAAGGCAATGAACACCTGGTCGTTCACTTCCTGGAAGGGGACGCCGCCTGGCAGCTTGCGAACTGGGAGGACGGGCTCCGGGCGGCCGTGAAGAAAGCCAAACCGGGGCAGTGGATATTGTTCAGTTCGGACTGGGGCGCGAACTTCGAGCACATGCCCGAACTTTTTCCGAAATTCCTGCCGCAGATTTCCCGCAAACGGCTCGACGAACTGGCGCCTGACAATCCTGT
This sequence comes from Gammaproteobacteria bacterium, assembly GCA_029863305.1. GTDB lineage: Bacteria > Pseudomonadota > Gammaproteobacteria > Steroidobacterales > Woeseiaceae > UBA1847. Next base: position 12,369 of record JAOTVR010000050.1, read on the forward strand.
GCGCGTCAAGAACAGCTGGGTTGATGGACTGGTCAATACCCGTGCCCTGGAAGAAGTCGCTCGCGTGTTCCCGGAACAAAAAGTGGAAGGCCGCGGCAATCGCGGTCCGACCGGTCGCCAACTCGAACCCGACGTCATATTGCATAACAAGGTCGAGCTGAATGCCGAGCTGCTGAAATCGCAAATGGAATTGTGGGCGGCACACGGTGTCACTGTATATGGCTCGTCCCCCTACACGATCGGTAATCTGACTGCGCTGCGAATACTCGACGAACAGGGACAGATGCCGGGCCGGTTCGCCTGGAGCTACACGGGACCCGATTTGCATTACCAGACCATTCGGCTGGTATCCGCCCTGTTGGGCAACGGCAGTGACTATCTGTGGAATATTGGTGCCCACGGCGAGCGGTCCGGTGGTAATTGCACTACGCTGCCCGCTTCGGAGCGGGTCAAGTCGCAGGAAGATTGCAGACTCGAGCCCGGCGACGACGGCCGACGCGTTAAAGAAGACATTGTGCGCAGCGGCGGTCGCGTTAGCGCCATGCATTCGGGGGGCGACCTTGATATCGATCACCTGCTGGACGTCATCGAAGAGCAGAGCGACGCAGCCGGATTAACGCTGGATGAGATTCGCGAACGTCGGCACGCCTTTGATCACGCCTCCGGTGCGCCGAGACCGGACCAGATCCCACGCATCAAGAACCTGGGCATGATGGTCAGCATGATCAACACGGTCATCTGGGAGAACCGCACGGGTTACGATGCCTCCTATCGGCTGCGCAATTATGGCGCCGAGTACCTGCACCTGGCTGTACCGCGAAACAGTGTGACCAAAGCCGGGATTATGAACACGCAGGAAGTTGACAGGGCATTGCCGCATTTCCTCTTCTACAACGTCTGGGTGGGCATGACCCGTTATAACTCGGGCGTGGATCTTGTGCTGGCGCCGGAGGAAGGCACGGACCTTATGACACAGCTCAAGGCGCTTACGATCTGGGGCGCGTATTACGTGCTGCGCGAGGACAGGCTGGGGTCTCTCGAGCGCGGGAAACTCGCGGATTTCGTTGTGCTGGACCGGGATCTGCTCGCGATTCCGCGCGATGACATCCCCAATGCAAAAGTCCTGATGACGGTTATTGGCGGCAAGACAGTTCACTTGTTGCCCAGTCTGGCCGGCGAAATCGATGCCACGCCCACCGGACCTGTGACCTGGCCGGCCGCGCCCCTGGAGAATCGCTTTGTCTTCAAAGGGCCACCGGACATACCGGAGTACATGAGAAAACGGTGATACGTCATTGCCGCAATGCAGCCGCGTGCATTTGTGCCAGTCTGTTGTTTCTGACCGCGCTTTCGGTGACGTCTACACTGCATGCAGGCGACGAGGATATGAGCCCGAGCGCCTATCATGTATTTGATCCGGAGACGGGCTACATGATGACTGTCGATCCTCTGGCCGAAGAGCAGCCGGATCCGACGCCTGACGAGGCAAAAACTGAGACGGCCACAAACGACACTGCGGTTTCAGCCGTTGACCGAGCGGCAGCGCCTGCCCTGCGACAAATGTGGGGCTATGTGGTTGCTGCAATCGTCCTTATCGCCGGCATTGCTGTCTGGGCCAAATCCCGCGCCTGACGCGCGCAAGACGTCTCGCGTGCCAGCGCCGCGCAACGGCCGGCTAATAGCCCCGTGATACGTCGACGACGTTCAGCATTTTCTCTCCGTTAACGTAGCGCCGCAGGTTTTCCCGTATTACTTCCCATCGGCGCCAACGGCCCTGATCTGTTGTGGCTGACACATGCGGTGTGATGACAACATTTTCCAGACTCCAGAGTTCATGCCCATCGGGCAGCGGTTCGGGGTCCGTCACATCAAGGCCGGCGGCCGTGAGTCGACCGTCCTTCAGCGCCGCAATCAAATCATCCGTAACGGTACTGGGGCCACGGCCGACAGATATGAAATAGGCACCGCGCTTGACCGAATCAAAGAACTTTTTGTCAAACAGGCCACGCGTGTCCTCGGTAAGTGGCAGAGCATTGACAATGACGTCGGCGCGTCCGGCCAGGTCATGGACTTCATGAGACAGACCAACGTATTCGACATAGTCCGGCCCGCTTCGGCTCGTGTTGCGTATGCCGAGTACGCGCATACCCAGACCGTTGGCGCGTTTGGCCACTTCCCTGCCAACCCCACCCAGGCCGACAACGAGCATGGTCTTGTCGCTTAGCTCCAGCATCGGAAATTCGATAGGGCGTTCCTTCCAAACCCCCTGCAACTGCGACCTGTGAAATGTGTGCAGCCCACGCGTCAGCATCGTCATCATTGCGATGACATGATCCGCGATGGGAGGCCCGGATGTGTGCTGGGCATTGGTCAATACAAACTGTTTGTCCTTTATTTCCGGCACCATGCAGGAATCCACGCCGTGGCGGGAGTCCTGCAACCAGCGAAGATTTTTCGCTTCCCTGATTATCCTTGGTGTGCATCTTGCCAGGAGAACTTCTGCATCGCGGATAACCTCATCGGGGATAGGATAGGAAATCTGCACGAGTTCCACATCACCGACCACTTCCTGCGCCGATTTCATTCGCATTGCGCGCTCTTCGTCGTTGTACCCGGGCGGCACAATGTAGATTTTCTTTGGCTTACGCCAATACGGCAGGTCCCTTGCGGCGACGCCTGACTCTTCCAGCCCTAACTCTTCAATCAGTGCATGCGTATCCTGACCAGCACTTTGTGCCCATAACACAGTTGCAGGAAGCAGCAAGGATGCCGCATAAACGATTGCTCTGAGACGTGATTGATTCATTATCTTTGTCCGTGCCGGTGTGATGCCGATATGTTCTACGATATCGACAGCATAAATAATCCTGTCGCTGGTGCAATGTCTTTGTCGACCAGGCGCCTCGCAGGTAGGCGCTGCCAACAAGTGAGATGAGCATTGCCAGCGTTGACGGCACGCTACCGTGCGGCCTGCATCTCAGTTCCGTTCGTTGGGGCAACGAAACTCTGACGGATTCCGTGGACAGTATTCGGGCGCAATTCGAATCACTGCCGCTACTTGGACGCGGCCTGAACGTTTCCACTTTTCGGCATAGAAATCGTGAACGTGGCGGTCGGCAATCAACCCGAAAGTGACACGGACGAGCCACTTGACAGGGAAAGACCTCGTCGCATGAATTATGAGTCGCGTTTGAATCAAGCGGGTTTTCTTCCCGGACCCATTCAGCGGAGGTTCGCCAGATCGGAACCCGCCGGTTTCTGATAAAGACGCAGCCCGAATTCCGGCACGATTGCGAGCAGGTGATCGAATATGTCCGACTGAATGTCTTCGTAGACAGCCCATTCGGTCGTGTTCGTGAAGCAGTAAATCTCCAGCGGCAGCCCCTCGGGCCCCGGGGCGAGCTGACGAACAATGAGCGTCATACCTTTGTGGATCTTCGGATGGTTCTTCAAATAGTTGTATGCGTATGCGCGAAAAGAGCCGACATTCGTAAGCCGCCGTCTGTTCACTTCAGAGTCCACCTCGGTCGCGAGCCCCGCGTTGTAGTCGGCCAGCTCCTGTTCCTTGTTCTCGATGTAGTCCTTCAACAATGCGAAACGTGTGAAATGATCAACTTCAGCTTGCGTATGGAAGCGGATCGACGCCACGTCGACAAGAATTGCGCGCTTGATCCGCCGGGCGCCCGACTGCGACATGCCACGCCAATTCTTGAACGAGTCGGTGATCAAGCGGTGCGTCGGGATCGTCGTGATTGTCTTGTCCCAGTTCTGCACTTTGACGGTGTGGAGTTGCACGTCGACCACGTCACCGTCTGCGCCGAACTGCGGCATCTCGATCCAATCGCCGACGCGAACCATGTCCTGCGCGGTGAGCTGCACGCTGGCGACCAGCGACAGGATCGTGTCCTTGAATACCAGCAGCAGGATAGCGGTCATCGCGCCGAAACCGCTGAGCAGCAGCAGCGGTGAACGGTCCAGCACCGCCGCTATGATCATTACACCGCCGAAAACCCAGACGACGATCTGTACAAGTTGTACAAATCCCTTGAGCGGACGGTCCTTTGCAAGTGGCGAGGCCGCGTAGATCGTGTTTGCCGCGCTGAGCGCGGCAGTCAGCGCAAGCGTCAACATCAACACCATGTAGCCCATCGCGACGTTGCGCATAAGCTGCACGACGGCTTCCGGCAGACCGGGGACGAACGGCACGCCGACAAATACGATCAGCGCCGGCACCACCTGCGCGAGACGACCGAAGACATTGTGCGTGACCAGCGCATCATCCCAGGTGAAGCTGGATCGTTTGGCGACTACGCGAACCGTACCGACCAACAGGCGTTTGGCGATCAGGTCAAGGATGACCGCGGCCGCAAGCAGCGCTAGTACGCCGCCCACGGGCGGCAGAAGCGGGTGAATCGAGGCAAGTCGTTCGAACATGTGTCTGGGGATCCGGAGTGAGCGCGCGGAGATGGTATCACTCAATCGTCATTGTCGATCCATAGAGCTGTTGTTCCGTCCCCTGCGGCAACGCATCGGTCTGACGCAACCCAGACGGCCAGTCGAGTGGCCGATGGCCACCCGAACCGGATCAGCGGCTCACACCGGCCAGCGTGTTCGATCCGGGTCCGGCACCGTCAGTGAGTCGCGGTCTGGAGGGGCTCGTGAGTTTCCCGGCGGGCCTCCAGGCGCTCTATATCTGCGGCGACGTCTTCGCAGGATCTGTGCTGCATGCGATCGCGGCGCTCGACGTGAGACACAACGCCGCCTTTCTTCTCCAGCGTTAACCTCACACGATCCCTGGACGCCAGGCTGACCTGCACGTCTTGTGGCGGTGAACTGTCGAGCTCGACCCTGTAGTCTCCCTCGGGCAGAAACAGGGGATGATCTGAACCAAGAGATCCGTTCGCGACCTTGGTGTTGCCTTTGAATACGCTGAACGATGTAGCGACTGTGTGTGCCAGTGCCTCTTTGAGCGCTTCGGCACTGCTCGCCGTAACATAGCGGCCGCCCGATGCATTAGCGACGGCTCGCAGACTCGCGGCATCCTCGTCAGCGGCATTGCCAAGCCCGAAACCGATCAGGTGGACCATGATGCCCTGTTCGCGGAGCTCACGCGCCGCCTGGACGGGGTCCCCGCCGCAGCTTTCGAGGCCATCGGTCACCAGGACCAGCGCGCGATCGTCCTGCAGCGTGCCAAAATCCCGGGCCGCCTGATTCAGCGCGTAAGCGATGGGCGTCTGCCCCAGCGGCCGCAGGCCGGCGATCGCTGCGCGGATCGGCTCCCGGTTCTGCTCTCCGAACGGCACAAGCAGCGTCGAATCGGCGCAGTCGGCACTGTCGCTCGGGCTGGTGCTTCCGTAAGCGCGCAGTGCCAGGTTCAGGTCTTCGGGGAACCAATAGGAAACGTCCTGCAGAATCTGCTTCGCGACCGCCATCTTGGGTTCGCCACCCATGCGGCCCCACATGCTCCGCGACGCATCAACGACGATTTCAACTGACCGCTCATCGAGGGAAATCACAGGTCGCCCCTCTTTCACGGCTGCCACCTCAAGGGCCGCACAACTCGCGTCCCTCACGTTTACCGTTACGCTGGATTCCTGTGTCTGCCCCTCCAGACTTGTCGCCAAAGCGACAATGCGATTCTCGCCCACTACGAGCGGTACGTTTCCTGCGAATGTTCCGCCTGCGAGCTTCGCGGCGACGGGCGCCGAACCATTGACACTCAGCGTAACGCTGTCCACGCCTGTCGTACGAAGATCAAGGAAGGCCTGGGGCAGCCTGGTCGGATCCGTTACCTGGACAAAACTGCCACCCGTGGCCCATGCAATGGTATCGAGAATCGATGTACCCTTCGTGTTCGAGCCGAGCAAAAGGGTCTGAATCGTAACGCCCCGGTGTTGTGACTGTACTGCAGCTTCATAGGCTTTTTTCTCGTTCGACATGCCGTCGGTAAACAGCATGATCACGCGCGAGGAGCCGGGGCGTCCGTTGTTCTCGAGTTCCCTGAGCGCCGTGCGCAGGCCGGCGGCAAGATTCGTGCTGCCGGATCGCGGCAAATCACGCAGCACCTGCACCACCATGTCCCGGTCGGATGTCATGGGCTGGGCGAGTTCGCCCTTGCTGTCGAAGCTGACGACACCGATCTTGATATCGCTCCTCGGCGAAAGGTTCCTGACCAGACCGATCGCCCCCGCGGACCGATAATCTTGCGGATCGGTGCTGCGGAGGCTCTGTGACGTATCCATCACGAACACCATGTCGAGGTACCGTACGCCGCCGATAGCCGACGCAATGCCCTCCACTTCGACCGTTGTTTCTCCCTCGTTCGCGGTGAAGTCGGCCGACGGGGACTGGATTTCGATCTGCACAGCGCCCTGGGACCCCGGCGACACATCTGAGCTCTGCTCCACCGCGCCCGATTCGGACGCCACGGAGACACACGCCAGGACTGAAAGTAAGATGGTAAGGGCGTTTCGCATGGGATCACCTGTTGATGAATGCGCGCGCCCCGGAGACCGGCGAAGTTAACCCAAGCTGGACATCTACCAGGCTCCCTGGTGCCGAAACGGGCCACGCGCTGCTGCCATATGTGTTCGCAGCATAGACCACCCGCAGGGACTGAAACTGGGACGTGTCACACACTTTGGGCCAGACACGTTACATAATCGGTTTCTCACCCCGACCATTGATTCAATTCAAGGTATCCCAGGGATAGCCTTCAACTTCGTAAATATACTCCGCCAGCGATTTGGCGATTTCATCTTCGTTGTGCAGCATCGCCCGCAGATTCCTGTTCATGCGCCGCTTGGCCTGGTGGCTGAACAGATGCGCAATTGACACGGCCTGCGCGTATTGCTCGCTGTCATCAGCGCTCATCGAACTTACTCGAGACAGGACACACAGTCCGACGAAGAGATCTATGACGACGTCGGCGGCGCGCTGCAGTGCGAATTGCTTGTCAATGATCGACTTGCCGTGACGACGTAACAGGACGTCCGTCATCCTGGCAAGTTCCAATGCATACTTCTCGAAGATCAGGGCATCATCGCGAAGCTCGTCGCCAACTACACCGACAATTCGCTCTTGCCCGATCGAAGTAATGTTCGTAATGCGCCGCCCAGCATAGTCGGACAACAGGCCGAAGCCCTTGATCGGATTATTAAAAATGTCCTCCACTGCAGAACCGAGTTCCTGCAATAACTGTCCTGCATCTCGAATGCCGGACAAGGCAATGAACAGCCGCAGAATCTCGCTGGTTCCTTCGAAGATCGTCAAGATACGCGAGTCGCGAAATATGCGCTCGTACGGAAGTTCCTTCATGTAGCCGCTGCCGGCCGCTATCTGCAAGGCCTCGTTCGCACAACGTATCATGGCCTCGCTCGCAAACACTTTGCTGATCGCGGCTTCGATCGAATAGTCCGAATACCCCGAATCGATATAGTGTGCGACCATCCACACTGCGCTTTCGGCTGCAAAGCAATCGACCGTCATTTCCGAAATCTTCTTCTTGACCATGCCGAACTCGGCAATACTTTGCCCGAACTGTTTGCGCTCCAGGGCCTGCTTCGTCGCGAGCGCGATACAGGTCTTCATGCCACCGACCGCGCCGCCGCCAAGTCCGGTGCGACCGTTATTAAGAATGGACATCGCAATCTTGAATCCCTTCCCTTCGTCGCCGAGCAGGTTTTGCGCAGGAACTTTCACATCGCTGAAGCTTACTGACGTGGTCGAAGAAGCACGGATGCCAAGCTTGCTTTCCTTCTGGCCAACACTGACACCGGGAAATTCCCGCTCAACCATGAAGGCGGAGATCTTCCCGCCCTCGCCATCCGTGCGCGCGAAGACCGTGAAAAAGTCAGCAATTCCGCCGTTCGTAATCCAGGTCTTCTCTCCGTTGAGAATCCAGTCGCCATCAGAATCCCTTACCGCTTTTGTCTGAATCGACGCTGCATCGGAACCGGCTCCGGGCTCTGTAAGGCAATACGCGGCGATTAACTCGCCGCTGGCCAGCCTGGGGAGATACTGTTTCTTTTGCGCATCGGTACCGAAAAGCAATAGCCCTTTCATGCCAATTGAACTGTGTGCGCCAATCGTCAACGATGCCGAACTGTCGTAACGGCTGGTCTGTTGCAGTACGCGTGAGTAACCTGCATTGCTTAAGCCGATGCCGCCGTATTCCTCAGGAATGATGAGACCGAACAAGCCAAGCTCACGCAACGCGTCGACGAAGTCTTTGGGTTGCTCGCCGATTCGATCCCATTCTCCGAAGTCATCCTGCGCGTCGGTGAGGAAGCGATCAACGGAATCAACGACCATGTCGAGCATCTCTTTTTGGTCTGGCTCGACTCCTGGAAACGGCCAGAGCGCAGATCGCACGATCTCACCTCGAAATAACGCTTTCGCCGGACTCTTGTCCCTGTTATCGGAGTTGTCGGCTTGCTTGTCGCCTTGACTGGCGGCGGTGGTATCAGCGCTCATTTCAGTTCCTCTGATCGGTCAGCCTTGAAGGTCTTCAGTCCTGGGCGGTCGGGAGAATCTCCGCAATCACAGTTTATCGACTTGTTGCCGCAATCCTGATCTGTATTAGTACCTAGGGTCCGGCACCGGCGCATTGTCGCGCTGCGTCCAGCATGACTTGCATAGCGAAAATCAGATTCTTCCCTACTCCGACCGGATCAGCTGCAAGCTCTTTTCGATGAGCTCCAGCCTGGGCGATCTCACGGGAAAGGTTGCGTAGGCCTGGCGAGTGAATACCGGTGCATCAACCACTTCGTTCAACAAACCGAGTTCGATATCTTTGACGACCATGCGCCTCGGCAAATACGCGCTGCCACCGATCAGACTGATGTACTCGAGAGCCATTTTCGGGTGTGACACGCGAGTCAATGCCTCAGAGGCATCGGGAAACGTGCGTCGATGGTCAAGCCCAAAAGACAGGCCCCAATCGACAAACACATAGTTCTGCTCCACCGCGGTGTCCGCGTCAAGGCCCTGGCTACTGGATACCAGAATAAAATCCACCGTCGCGATTTCACGGATCTGCATGATGTCCAGCTGTGCAGGCTCCAGCATGATGCCGACATCAAGTGTGCCGTCAATGAGCTTGCGTGTCAGAAGGTCCGGAGACTGGGACTCGGCAATGATTGCCCAATCCGGATGGGCGCGTCGGAGATCGTGAAGCCAACGCTGCAACAGAACGTCCCATAATCGTAAGCTGCCGCCAATAACCAGTTGCTCACTCGCCTCGGCGAGAGAGACGTCCTGTCGGGCCGCTCGCCAACCAGCGATTAATTTCTCAGAATGGCGGACCAGCCGCGCGCCTTCCGGCGTCAGCCGCATCTCCCGACGGCTGCGCTCGAATAACGTTACGCCGAGCTGTTGTTCCAGAGACTTCAGGCGGCTACTAATAGCCGCCTGAGTTACAAATAAAGCCTCGGCCGAGCGGCCAAAATGGCGCGTGCGATTGAGTTCGAGGAAGGTCCTGAGCAGCTCCAAATCCATTGTGCACTTATAAATACTATTTATTATATTAGCAAGTTTATTTAGTTAGATTTGTTAATTATGCCCGCTTACAGTTGCTTCAGTCAGCTGCGTGCGAATGGCGTCGATGCTCAAGGTGCCTGGAGAAGAGAAGAATTGATGTCGTCACGACCTGAACAATTTGCGAAACCAGGGCGCACGCTATCGGCGAAAGCCGCTTACTCGAAAGCTGCTCACAAAAAGTTGGCTGAGACCAGGTTAAAGCTCGCTGGTGTGAATGCCAAGATAGGAAACGCGATTGCGACAGGACGGATCGACTCCTCGGCACAACTCAGCCAGGCGCAGCGTGGCGTGGACCAAGACCTGGCGACGGCGGAGGCACTGGTCGACAAATTGAGGAAATCCGGAGAAGACGCCTGGGAGCGAGCCAGGGATGATGTTGACAACGCCTGGGAAGATCTATCGCAATCAGTCAAGAAACTCGTTGCCATATTTACGGATGGGTCAAATTCGTAAGCGACTGAATCGAACACGGCCCAGCCACACCGATTCGGCTTCAGACAATGCGGAGCATCACGATGGAATGGCAGATTTCGCTTATCGGCAGTCTATTGGCACTGGCCATGATTTTCGCCGTGCAAAATGCGGCGGAGGTGGGGCTCAGGCTTCTGTTATCGGAGGCCGCTGTTCCACAATCGCGGCTTATATTCATGACGTTGTTGATTGGAATCATCATAAGATGGTTTACGCGATCAGTATATCGGATGTCTCGAAATGCCGGCTGAAAAATCAAGCAATCTTTATTACGATGAGGACTCGGCCCGAACATCGATCGGTCAGCGGCGGCGATGACGTTGGACTCGTCGTGCGTCTTCGGGCCAAATACATACAGCCTATCGGACATGACGGAAGACCATTTTCGTTGTGGCTATCGAGCCGTTCGTTGATCTTCGCGGCACTGCCTGGGGCGGAGAATCCTGACTCGGACAAAATCGCACCAAAATTGGCGTCGGTTGGCAGGCCTCAAAATCCCTGACGGTTGAAGCCCGGTACATGAATCAATTTATCTGGAGCGACAGCATGGAGGAAACAAGCAATCATGTTGCCATTGTTAATTTCAAAGTGAAGCTCTGATGTGAACAAACCTGAGTTAATCCTGCTGATGACGCTGCTGATGCTCAATGCGGCGTCGCCTTTTGCACAGGAAGTCACTATAACCGACGCCTCGGTATGGGAAGGAGGCGTAACAGCCGTCTATCAGGTTGCTGATGACGATCGAGTCGATTCAGAATTTACCGCATCGGCGGACCTGTTCATTACCTTACCGAGAAAGGCGGGAGAGTGGCTCATGTACATCGAAGCGAGCACGTCCCCTCAAGCCAACGGTGTTTCTGCAGTCTACCCGACGGCGAACGCCGACGCCGGCTCTGTGCTGGATGAAGATGGTGATGGCGGCATCCAGATATCAGAGTTCAACTACACATTTCAGCTGGCAGGTGATCGTTCGTTGATGGTCGGGCTGATCAACCCGTCGGCCTGGCTCGATCGGAGTCGAATCACGAATGACGAAAACATGCACTACCTGAATGGGAGCTTCAAGAACAATGCGACCATCGAGTTTCCAGACTATACATTCGGCGGCGTTTTTCGCTGGCTGGCATCTGAATCCCGACCGGAAATCTCCCTGGTCATCTCCAGCTCGGATGGCAAGGCCGATGTGCCCGATCGGTCGTACCAGAATTTGCTGAAGCTTTCGTCCGACGAACGCGGCGCATTCCTCGGCATCGGCGCCAGTTGGCTCCGGGAAAATACCTCTTTGCGCCTGGGGGCATGGTTGAGAAGCGATGATCATGCCGTTGCCGGAAATCCGGATGACACCGAAATGAACTATGGTGTTTACGGTGTGCTTGGTTGGCAAGGAGATGCGCACGCCGTGAATATTCGTCTGGGCATGGCCAATGAAGATGTGTCGATCGCGACGCGATTCGCCGCGATCGCCTACCAGCGTGTGATTCGGAATAGCTTGCTCGGCGCAGGTGTCGCCAGAACGATCATTGCCAATGAATTTAGTGACGGCAACCTGGAGAATATCTCTGCCGCGGAGGTCTTCTGTCGCATAGCCATTGGGCGGCTCGATGGCCACATTACCCCGTCCGTTCAATACGTTGAAAACCCCGGCTTCGACTCTTCAGGATCAACTAAAAGTTCCTCCAGCGTCGTGGCCGGCGTAAGATTTCACTGGTCATTCTGAGCCCGCAGGGACACCCCAATGAAGCAATCCGACACATTACTGACGCTTGGCTGGCGCGAATGGGTCAGCCTGCCGGACCTTGGAATCCAAAGGATCAAGGCCAAGGTCGATACGGGTGCCCGCACATCGGCGCTGCATGCCTTCGAAGTTCGGCCATACTCCGAAAATGGCCGCGACCTCGTCGAATTTCGCATGCACCCTGTGCAAAAAGACAGTGAAACGGTCGTCACCTGCGTGGCTGATGTGCTGGACATCCGCACAGTTACTGATTCCGGAGGCCACAAAGAACAGCGATTCGTCATCCGCACATTGCTGTCAATTGGTAAGTATTCGTGGCCGATAGATGCCACACTGACGGCGCGTGACGACATGTTATTTCGCATGTTGCTGGGCCGAACCGCCATCAAGGGACGTGCCCAGGTGAATCCGGCACGCTCGTATATCGTCGGCAAGAAGCGCCGGATAAAGGGATAAGAACAGCCAATGTCATCGAACAAACCCATTACGATTGGCGGATCGACGATTTCTCCCGGCGAGAGAGTGAATGTCGATCTTCCGGTCGCCGACCTGTATACCTCGGAATCGCTGCACATGCCGGTTCAGGTTATTTGCGGCCGCAGGGCCGGCCCTGTGTTGTTCGTCTCTGCCGCAATACACGGCGACGAATTAAACGGCGTCGAGATTATTCGGCGGCTGTTGAAGAGAAAGTCGCTTCGCTCCATTCGCGGAACGTTGCTCGCAGTACCGATAGTCAATGTGCACGGCTTCTTGAACCAGTCCCGCTACCTTCCCGATCGACGCGATCTCAATCGTTCTTTCCCGGGTAGCGCAAAAGGTTCGATCGCGGCGCGGCTCGCCAACCTGTTCATCACACAGATAGTCTCCAAAGCGGACTTCGGCATCGATCTGCACACCGGTGCACTCAATCGGTCCAACCTCCCACAGATACGCGCAAATCTTGACGATGAGATAACCCTGGAGTTCGCGAATGCGTTCGGCGCCCCGGTGATCATCAATTCGAACACTCGGGACGGGTCGTTGCGAGCTTGTGCGGCCAATCGCGGTTTGCCGGTTCTTACCTACGAAGCCGGCGAAGCATTGCGCTTTGACGAGGTGAGCGTGCGCGCCGGTCTGCGCGGCATCCTGAATGCCATGCGCCTGATCGGCATGTTGCCGCACCTCAAGACGGAAAAGAAGCTTGCCCGGCCGGTGATTGCGAGGTCCACAAGCTGGGTTCGCGCCCCTCGAAGCGGCATTGTCAGCGCGAGAGTAAAACTCGGCAGCAGCGTAAGCGCCGGGCAACGGCTCGCAATCGTTGGCGACCCGCTGGGCAACGAGGAAATCAAGGTCGTTGCGCCCTTTGACGGAATCGTAATCGGCTGCAGCAATTTGCCGATCTCGCATGAGGGAGATGCGCTGTTTCATCTGGGCGGATTCAAGAGCATGCCCAAGGCAGAGGATGTTGTGGAGACCTTCACCGCAATACATGACGACGATATCGGAACCGTCTGAACGCAATCGGGCCGGGCAATGACCGGCCTTACAAGGAAAAATCATGAAAATCGGAATTTTATCTACAAACAAGAAATTGTACTCGACCAGACGGTTGGTCGAGGCAGGCAAGGAGCGTGGCCACGACATGCCGGTTATTAATCACAAGCATTGCTACATGAACATCACCAGCCACAATCCAAGTGTCCATTTGAGGGGTGAACCAATTACCGGTGTTGACGCGATTATTCCGCGTATTGGCGCATCGGTTTCATTCTATGGCACGGCAGTCGTGCGACAGTTTGAAATGATGGGCGTCTACTCGGTGAACGAGTCCGTTGCCATCACGCGATCCCGCGACAAATTGAGGGCGTCGCAGCTCCTGGCGCGAAGGGGTATCGGCCTGCCGGTCACCGGATTTGCCAACTCGCCCGACGATACGCAGGACCTGCTGAAGATCGCTGGCGGGGCGCCCGTCGTCATAAAGCTGCTGGAGGGCACGCAGGGCGTGGGAGTCGTCCTCGCCGAAACCAGGAAGGCTGCCGAAAGTGTCGTCGAGGCATTTCGTGGCCTGAAGGCCAACTTCATTGTGCAGGAGTTCATCGCCGAAGCCGGCGGTGCCGATATCCGCTGCTTCGTCATCGGCGACAAGGTCGTTGCTGCAATGAAGCGGCAGGGCAGAGAAGGCGAGTTTCGTTCCAACCTGCATCGCGGCGGCTCCGCTACCCTGATCAAGCTAACGCCCGAAGAGCGTTCGACCGCCGTACGCTCGGCCAAAGCCATGGGCCTGAATGTTGCCGGAGTCGATTTGCTCCGCTCCAATCACGGTCCCGTTGTGATGGAAGTGAATTCCAGCCCCGGGCTCGAGGGTATCGAAACGGCAACCGGCAAGGATGTGGCTAGCTTGATTATCGGCTTCATCGAGAAGCACGCAGAACGAGGTAAGACACGCACGCGTGGTAGCGGCTAGGTCTCACTTCTCGACCGCAGGCAACGAGAGCAAGAATATGATCGAAACAGCGCAGGAAATATGGGGCTATACCTTGATAACGGCGGCTGGCGGCCAGTCAATTACCGTCGGCCAGCTGGCATCGGTACTACTGTTGCTGGTATTGGGTTATCTGGGCAGCCGCTTCGTCGGCTATTTGATCGGCCGGCGCCTCGCGACGACGAAACTGCGGCCGGATGTCGTACATATCGTCAAGAGGATTGCATTCTTCGCAATTCTCGTGCTCGTGGTCATCACGGCGCTGGGATTGCTCGGAATCCCGCTGACAGCCTTTGCGTTTGCGACCGGTGCGATTGCGATTGGCGTCGGCTTTGGCGCGCAGAACATTATCAATAATTTCATCAGTGGCTGGATATTGATGGCCGAGCGCCCTATTCGCATTGACGATTTCATAGAGATCGACAATGCACAGGGCATCGTCGAAAGAATCGGCAATCGCTCAACCAGGGTTCGACGCACGGATGGCGTCCACTTATTGGTGCCAAACAGTCAGTTATTGGAGCGAACGGTTGTCAACTGGACGCTGGTCGATCAGGAAATTCGGACGATTTTGCGAGTTGGCGTTGAGTACGGCTCGCCGGTCCGCCTGGTCGCGGAATTGCTATTGCAGGCCGTTACCGAGCAGCGGCAAGTGAAAACAAAGCCGCAGCCATCGATTGTATTTGAAGATTTTGGAGACAATTCGCTGGTGTTCGATGCCTACTTCTGGGTCGACGTTACCGGAGAGCGGCTGCTGCGCGAAATTCGCAGTGACATCCGGTTTCGACTTACCGAGCTATTCGCCGAGAATCAGATCATTGTGGCGTTTCCGCAAAGAGACGTCCATCTGGACAGCAAGAATCCGCTACAGATTCACCTTATGCCGACGGGACGAGAGACCGCCGGCGAGAACACCGAGCACAAGGCCTGACCATGGATAACGTTGGATATTCTTTAATTGCCGTACTGGCCTTGCTCGCGGCCAATGCCTTTTTTGTGGCTGCAGAATTCGCGCTCGTAAAGGTTCGCGGCTTCCAGTTGAATCAGGCTTTGATGGATGGCCGACAAGCCGCAGCGTTGAGTATCCGGATGCATCGAAATCTCGACGCATACCTGGCCGCCTGTCAACTTGGAATAACGATGGCATCGCTGGGCCTGGGTTGGGTTGGCGAACCGGCAGTAGCCGCCCTGCTCGAGCCAGGCCTGTCCAGATTCGGTGTATCCGAACAATCGCTGCACACGATCTCGTTCCTCGTAGGATTTCTGCTGTTCTCGTCGCTACACATCGTGATCGGCGAACAGGTGCCGAAGACCTATGCCATCCGCAAGGCACAACCGGTTACGCTTCTACTCGCGTATCCGCTGCTCTGGTTCTACTGGATGGTGTTTCCGCTCAACTGGTTGCTGGACCGCGCGAATGCTGCCGTACTCAGACTCATCGGCGTGGCCGAGGCACCACACCATGAGATCATTTCCGAGGATGAGATCAGCTCGATCGTTGAACATTCAGAAGCACATGGCGAAATCGAAGAAAAGACCGCCGATATTATCCG
>JAOTVR010000147.1 GCA_029863305.1 Gammaproteobacteria bacterium
ATCGGGGACCGCAATGACTTGGGAGCAAACGATGAAATGCCCGTCAATAGCACTGTCCTTTGCCGCGATCAGCCTTCTGTGCGGCTGCAGCACCGTCCCGGAAAAACACTACTTCGAAGCTGAAACTGGGTTCACGGCGAGCCGAATTTCAACGACCGATCAGCCCCATGACACAATCTTGTTGGTTAGCCTGGACAATGGCCAGGTGATCATGCAGAAGATCGCTTCCGGCGCTGACATCTGTTTCAAGCACGCCTCAAGAAGCTCTACGACGTGCCTGACCCAGGGCGCGCCGCTGCTTGATCCTTACTCCAATGAAATCATCGGCTTCGAAATGATCGAGGATCACATCGACCTGATCGGCAAAACTGACTGATTCGCGATCAGTAGAATGTGAACGATTGTTACAGTGCGACGCAGTGCGCACCCCAACCCCTATACTCCCGCCTCGTTAGCAACCATCCACACAGGAGTTATGGGTATGTACAGTAATTACACGAGGGCGCTGGCGATACTGGCGAGCGCCGCGATTGCCGCAGGTTGTTCCAGCATGGCGGCAGATGATACGCGGGTCGACGCAGGTTCGAGTTCAGTATCTACATCTGAACTTCAGGCCTCGCAACAGCGAATCAATGAGTTGGAATCTGCTTTGGCCGCGAAAGACCGGGACCTGGCAGAAGCACGAATTGCGAGCAGCTCGGCCTCGTCAAGCAAGATGACAGACGCTTCAAGTCTGTTCCCACCGAATCCGAAGCCCGGCGAGTGTTATGCGCGAGTTTTGATTCCGGCTACGATCAAGACAGTCACAGAACAGGTAATGACGCGTGACGCATCGGAGCGTTTTGACATCATCCCGGCACGGTATGAAACCGTTTCGGAAACCGTTCTGGTCAAAGAAGCATCAACGAAACTCGAAGTAGTGCCTGCGGTGTATGGCGAAGTCCAGGAACGCGTCCTTGTGAAGCCCGCTTCAAAGACGCTCGTTGAGATTCCGGCCCAATACAAGACAGTGACCGAACGCGTAACTGATAAGCCGGCTCACACGGAATGGAAGAAAGGCCCGGCAACAGTTCATGCCTCCAACGTACTCTCACAGGCGACCACCGACACCGGTGAAATTATGTGCCTCGTCGAGGTTCCCGCGACCTACAAGACAGTAGAAAAGCGTGTATTGGTTTCTCCCGCTCGCACGGAGGAAACTGTGATCCCGGCCGAGTACAAGACATTGACGAGAACCGTTGTAAAGCAACCGGCAACGACACGTGAGGTCGCAATTCCTGCCCAGTACGACACGGTCAATGTAACCAAGCTGGTTTCTCCCGCGAAAGAAACGCGTATCGCCATACCGGCTGAGTATCAGACTGTGACACGTCGTGAGCGTTCGAACGAAGAACGCATGGAGTGGCGTCAGGTCATGTGCGAAGTCAACATGACACGTGACAACGTCCTCGCTCTGCAAAAAGCTCTGGCCGATGAAGGTTATTACAAGGCCGGACTGGACGGCATTATTGGCAGAGAGACGCTTGGCGCTGCACGTAGGTATGCGCTTGACAACAATTTGCCGGCGGGCAGCAATTACGTACCAATGCAAGTCGTAAAGAGCCTTAATCTCGACCTTTGACCCTCAAAGTCCGATAGAGGCGATTCTTGCCGCGCACGAGAGTGCGCGGCTTTTTTTTGCGCGCCCGGCCGCATGATGCTCGGAGTTCACGACTCACGCCAAGCGCGCCCCTCCAGGGCCCAACAGAGGTATAGTCTGCAGACCGCAGGAGAATACAATGCTGCCACAGCGGAACTTGGCTGCCGATGTTTCAAATCCGTACTCGGAGTGCGTGCATGAGCATTAGCCCCTGGCCAGGCAACAGCACTAACAGCGTTCTGTTCCTGCTCGATGCAGCGCACAGGGTCGAGGAGGAGTATCTCGAGGCATGGCTGGAAGGTGATCGGATAAGGCAATCCTTTTCAGGGAATGTAGAGCGCATCGTCGTACCCATCGCCGGCGCACCGGAACGAATACCAGCCCAAAATCTCGCGCCGGTGCTTCAACTGCCGGCCGATACACTGGTGGTGCCGGTACGCGTTGTGTGGCTGAAAGCGCTGGATGTCAAGAATACGACACCGCGCATCCGTGACTTATTGTTTGGCAACCCGAGGCATCCGGGGCCGGCAAAGGCACGGCGGATTTTGAGGAGACACCCGCGGCGGGCGAAGTGCATCAGCGGTACGCCCGCGACACTCGCGGAATTGCGGGAGCGATTACGTCATCGTCTCGGCACTGCCCCGGATGACGAACAATTCGTCGACTTCATCGCAGGGCAGGCGAGCATTGCGCTCGATATCGCGGAACGACGGCTGCGTGGCAGCCGTTACAAAGTTCCACGCAGTGTCGCCAGTACTTTGCGGTCGCGACGTGAATTCACCGCTGCGCTGCAGGAGCTGAGTGCGGCAAGCGGAAAATCGGCCGCCGAGCTGCAGGCCGAAGCCAGCAAAATATTCAAGGAGCTGATTCCGACTCCACAGGCATTCTGGCTCGACGTCAATTACGTGTTCAATCGCATGGTCTCGTCATTGGGCTACAAGGCTGAAATCGTCGTCGACGAAGCAGACTTGCTGCGGGTTCGGCAAATCACCAAGCAACATCCTGCGGCGATTCTTTGTACTCACAAGACCCATGTCGATTTTCCGGCTTTGAACAAAGTGCTGTTCGATCACGATTTTCCGGCACTGCATACGCTGGGTGGTGTCAACATGGCCTTTACCGGGCTCGGTTTTCTGGCGCGACGCGCCGGGGTCATCTTCATACGTCGCAGCTTCCAGGATGATCCGCTGTACAAGCTTATCCTGCGACACTACATCGGCTATTTGATGGAGAAACATTTCCCGTTGAGTTGGGCGTTCGAGGGCACACGCTCTCGGGTTGGCAAACTCATGCCCCCCAAATTCGGCATATTGAAATACGTCATTGAGGCTGCGCATGCGAATGAGGAACGCAAGTTGCACATCATTCCCGTGGCGATGAACTACGACCTGATCAGCGATGTTCACGACTATGCCAGGGAACAGGCCGGCATCCGGAAACGCCCTGAAAGCCTCGCCTGGTTCCTCGGCTACCTGCGCAACCTGAGACGGCCGATGGGCCAGATCTACATGAATTTCGGCGAGCCCGTCGTTCTCGACGACGTCCCGTCAGGTGACGATCGGCATGCACTGTCCAAAGTGGCTCTGCAGGTAGGCGTTGAGGCGAACCGGGTGACTCCGCTGACACTGGCGTCGCTGGCAACGATGCTGCTATTGGGTAGTGCGCCACGTGCATTGACGCGGCATGAACTGGCAACAGAGATTGCGAAGCTGGTGTCATGGGCGCATGCCAGGAGGATCAGAATCACACGTCATTTCAGACTTGATAATGAAGTCGAGCTCGATGCGCTGGCCCAGGTGCTCGTCGACAATGGCCTTGTCACTCGTTACGACGACGGCCCCGAAGAAGTGTATGCGATTGCCCCAAGACAGCACTCGGTAGCGAGCTACTATCGCAACACGACCATTCATCATTTCGTGACCAAAGCCATTGCCGAATTGGCACTGCTCCGGGCGTCGGTAGCCAAAACGGCTCCTTTGCAGTCGTTTTGGCAGGAAGTCGATCGGCTTCGGGATCTGTTCAAGTTCGAATTCTTCTATACACCAAGGGAGGAATTTCAAGACGAAGTCAGCGAGGAGTTGCGTCGCTACGAGGTCGACTGGGAACAGCAACTGGCGCAGGACGCCGAGTACGCGCGCAGATTCCTGCGCAGCTTCCGGCCGCTTGTTGCGCACGCGACCCTTACACAGTTTGTCGAGGCGTATTACGTCGTTACCGTGGTCGCCGCCGTTACGCCGCATGATCAGGCGCTCGACGCAAATGACTGTGTGCGCCGCTGTTTTGCGTACGGCCGACAGGCATACCTGAGACGCCGCATCAGCAGCGAGGCTTCAATCGGCAAGCTGTTATTTCAAAATGGCTGCAAATGGATTGAGAATCAGGGGCTCACCGCGGCAGGTGGCCCCGAACTCGCGGAGCAACGGGTGCAAGCGAGCCAGGGCCTGCGCGAATTAATGCATCGGCTGCAACAGATACAGGCGCTCGAACTGCCGGTCTGAGTACGCCAGACCTGCATACACGGCGCAATGCGCAGCCGCGTCTAGCCGCGTTGCATCTTCGCCCTCTGCGCGGCCTGATGCGCGCTGAATTCCGCAGGACTGATGGTGCCGTCATCGTTCGTATCAATCTCGTCAAACGATGGCGCATTGGCCAGGTTCTTCATTCTTCGGCCCTCCTGTGCACGCTTGGCAATGCGCTCGGCCCGCGCTTTATTGAATTCTTCCGCCGTGATGGCGCCGTCGCCATTCAGGTCGCAATCCGCGAAGGCTGGCATGTTTCTGCCCTTTCCTGACTGTGCATCCTGCGCCAGGGTAGGCGAAGACACAGCGAATGCGATTGTCATCGTTGCGACCAACAGTGAAAAAGTCATTTTGCCCATCATGTGTACTCCTCTTTTTGTGTGCATTGGCGCGGGTATAATCCGACCATGGTAGTAAGGATGCTGCAGCTGTGTTTCCTGGGTATTTCCGCGGCCAGGAGAATTGTTACAAGGTGTTTCCTATGAGCACTGGACAAAGTGCACCGGCCGACGGTCTTCAGTTGCTGGTCGTGGACGACGACCCTGGCATTCGCGAATTGCTGTGCCGGTACCTCGGGGAGCAGGGATTCCGAGTGGCGGCTGTCGAAGACGGCCGGTCAATGGATGCATGGCTGGCGAAGAATATTGCGGACCTGGTCATTCTCGATCTGATGCTGCCAGGCGAAGACGGACTTTCGCTTGCGAGGCGCCTGCGTAGTGATCATAAACTGCCCATCGTCATGATTTCGGCACGCGGCGAGGAAGTGGACCGAATAGTTGGTCTGGAGGTCGGCGCAGACGACTATTTGCCCAAGCCTTTTAATCCGCGCGAATTGCTGGCAAGGGTTCGAGCTGTACTGCGCCGAAACTGGCCCGATGCCGGCGCGGATCAGGATGACGGCAAGCCATACCTTTTTGGCCCGTTCCGCCTCGAAGCCGATAAGAGGGCCCTTTACCGCGGTACGAACGAAGTGGATTTGTCACGCGCCGAATTCGATCTTCTCGAAGTTTTCGTCAAGCACCCCAATCGAGTTCTCAGCCGGGACTTCATCATGGAGTGTCTCGCCGGACACGATCGTGACCCTTTCGACCGCAGCATCGACGTACGCGTCACGAGGTTGCGGCATAAGATCGAGGAGGATCCGGCAGAACCGCAATTCGTGCGCACCGTTTGGGGCATCGGCTACCATTTCACACCGGCGGATCCGACCACTTGAAACTGACGCCGCGAACTCTGCTCGGACGTACCGCAGTCACTGTCGCGCTGACCCTCATGGGTTTCACGATCCTGTCGCTGGGCGCGGCCGTCTATTTCATTGCGATACCCATGGCAAAGCGCTCGGCAGACGATTTCGCAGCCGTCATCGTGTCCGCGGCACACTCCCTGCAAAGTTTGCCCGAAGAAATGCATGCGGAACTGAAGCAGCAGCTGCTGCTGGATCACGGGCTGATCGTGACCGATCACATACACGTGCTCTCAGAGAAGTCGTTCGACGTCCCCTACTACCTTTTTTTTGAGGAGTCTCTGGCCCGCCGTGCCGGGCGGGAGCTGCAGATCTTCGAGTCCGAGTCAGGCCCGCTCATTTGGGTGGACGTTCCCGCACATCAGAAGATGTTTCGACTTGGCTTCGACCGGGGTCGATTGGGCACCAATCCGCCAATTGTCCTGATCCTGGCGATTGCCGGCGGCGCTCTTCTTACCTGGCTGGTCAGCGTGCTGGAGGTACGTCGCGTCGGCAGGCCCCTGGCCCGCTTGTCTGCGGCAGTGGAGGCCGTAGGCCGCGGTAATATTCCTCCACTGCTCTCTGAAGACGGGCCGGCGGAAATCGCGGCACTGGCCAGGGCACTCAATCGAATGTCGTCTGACATACAGGAACTTGCGGAGAATCGGACCGTCATCATTGCCGGCATATCGCATGACTTGAGAACGCCGCTGACTCGACTGGAAATTGCTGTCGAGATGCTCAGTGAAGACTCGGACCCCGAACTTATTGCCGGCATTCGCCGTGATCTTGCGGCGATGAACAACCTGATCGGACAGTTCCTGGCTTTTTCAAAAGGCCTTGATGATGTGCGTCCGGTGCAGCTGGATTTGTGGCAGGTCATTGAATCGCAGGCAGCGGATTTGCGCCGCGAAGGGGCGGACGTAAGGCTGCACGACTGCGATACTCCGTGCCCGTATTTTGCAGATCCTGTCGCATTGCAGCGTCTGCTGGCCAATCTGATGGAAAATGCTGCACAGCATGGCGATGGCAGCCGTATTGATGTCGAATTGCGATGCACCGAGCGAGACATCTTGATCGAGATTGGCGACCGCGGACCGGGCATTCCGGCGGATCAGTTAGCGGCCGTCTTCAGGCCGTTTCATCGTCTCGAAGCGGCACGTAACAGTAAAGCCGGCGGAAGTGGTCTGGGTCTCGCCATCGCCCGCCAGCTCGCCATCAAGCACGGCTGGACTGTCGAATTGCTGCCACGAGAAGGTGGAGGAACGCTGGCAACAGTCGGTTTGCCTGTCGCTCACCGTCTCTGATTGAAACAGACAATTCCAATAGACAATTCAGATCGACGGATTTGTTCGTCATCACATTGTTCTCTTGAATTGCACGCCGGCACCCCGGTCGGGACTGCTGCCCGACAAACCCGTCAACACGAACAACTGAAATCGCCAGGTCTCACTGATGCGCCGGGATACGAATCCAGTCAGTTCCTGCACGGCCTCGCCAACGGTGATGGCCGATTCACGATAGTCGAAGACCAGGCCGGCCGCTTGTGGGAAAAAACGGGG
>JAOTVR010000051.1 GCA_029863305.1 Gammaproteobacteria bacterium
TGGCAATTGGCCAACCGCAAGGCGTGATGGACGGCATGGATGAGTGGAATACGCGCCAGCACCGTGAGTCGGGACTGACAGAGCGCGTGTTGCAGAGTGATGTCACAATGCGTCAGGCAGAGCTGCAAACGCTGAATTTCCTCTCGCAGTGGGTCGATGCGGGTGCCTCGCCGATGAGCGGCAACAGTGTTTGTCAGGACCGCCGATTTCTGGCACGTGAGATGCCCGAACTCGAGCGCTATTTCCATTATCGCAATCTCGATGTCAGCACCCTGAAAATCCTGGCGCAGCAGTGGGCACCCGAGGTTGCCGCAGGATTCAGCAAAGAGTCATCGCATCGCGCGCTGTCCGACATTCGAGACTCTATTGCGGAACTTGCCTGGTACCGTGAACAGTTGTTCGATCGTGCCCGGCTGACGTCTCAGCAGGCCGAATGAATCACAAGCCCTTCGCCGCGGCTGCAGAACGCAATAGTCAGCCGATACTCGACGTCATTCGCGAGGAATTCGGCGGCCTGACATCCGTACTCGAAGTCGGCTCCGGAACCGGGCAACATGCGGTGCGCTTCGCTGCGGAGCTTGCTCATGTGACATGGCAAACGAGTGACGTCGCGGAGAACCATGCCGGCGTCAAAGCCTGGCTGCGGGATGCCGGGCTACCCAATATTCGCAATCCTCTGGCACTCGATGTGTTGACGGACAAGGTCCCGGCCGATACCTATGATGGCGTGTTTTCGGCAAATACGGCGCACATCATGAGTCTTGCGGCGGTTGAGAAGATGTTTTCGACTGTCAGCGCGGTTTTGCCTGAAGCTGGCGTGTTTGTGCTGTATGGTCCGTTTCGAATCGGCGGCAACTTCAATTCGCCCAGCAACGCGCAGTTTCACCGGTCATTGCGCGAACAGGACGCCACTATGGGAGTCCGCCATCTCGAAGATCTGGATAGACTGGCGGAGGCCGGCGAAATGCAGCGCGTGCGTCTGTATGCGATGCCGGCCAACAACCAGTTGGTGGTTTGGAAAAAGGTCAATAAGAGGCATCCAACATGACATTGCACAAAGGAGGTTGCCATTGTGGCAAGGTCAGGTTCGAGGTTGAGGCGCCGGCCGAAATAGATGCTGATCGGTGCAATTGCAGTATTTGCCGTATGAGTGGCTATTTGCACCTGATCGTTGCGAAGAATGATTTCAGACTCGTCAGCGGTCAGGATTCGATTGAGACTTACACCTTCAACACCGGTGTCGCGCAACACTATTTTTGCCGCCACTGCGGTATTAAATCGTTCTACGTTCCCCGTTCGCATCCCGATGGCATCAGCGTCAACGTTAATTGTCTGGATCCGGTGACGATCGCTGCGCTCAACGTGACGCCGTTCGACGGTACGAGCTGGGAACAGAATATTCATAAATTGTCGTCTTTAAGCGACTGATTTGTAAGATTTTGTGTGGCAGATGGCTCTGCCATGAATTATAGTTGCGGCATTCGGAGACAGACCAGCCCAAGATGACCAAAAATACCAGGATAGCGGCGATCAGCCTGCTCATTGTATTGTCCGCGTCGCAAGCGGGCGCCCAGTCAGTGTGGGTCAGCGACCAGTTCGAGGTCATGTTGCGCACCGGTCCAAGCACCGGCAACGCGATCGAGCGCATGTTGCCAAGTGGCACTGCTCTCGAAGTTATCGAACGTGACGATGCCGCAGGCTATTCGCGTGTGCGCACGGCTGCCGGTACAGAAGGCTGGGTGCTGACGCGTTATCTGATGAGCGAACCCAGCGCTCGCGAACAGCTGGAAAACCTGACGCGCCGGCTGACGAGCGCGAACTCAGAAGGCTTGTCGCTGAGTTCGCAGCTCGACGCGGTCAAGAGTGAGTACGATGCCGCATCACGACAGATATCGGCACTGGAAAGCGAGAAGAAGCGCCTGGAACAAGAGCTTGCGGAAATCAAGCGTACGTCTGCAAATGTCTTGTCGATCAACAATCAAAACAAGGAATTGCGTGAGCAGCTGGCTAACTCAGAGATCCAGGTTGCGACGCTGCAGCAACAAAACCGCGAACTAACGGGCCAGACAACTCGCTACTGGTTCATGACCGGCGCGCTGGTGTTGGTTATCGGGATGATACTCGGCATTTGGTTGCCGCGAATCCGCTGGCAACGCCGCTCGCGCTACGACCGTTTTTAGACTTTTTCGCCGGCCAGAAACATCCAGGTCTCGATGACGCTATCGGGATTCAGGGACATACTATCGATGCCCTGATCGAGCAGCCAGCGCGCAAAATCCGGGTGATCAGAGGGTCCCTGGCCACAAATGCCGATGTATTTGCCCTGTTTCTTGCATGCGGTGATCGTCATTGTAATCAGAGCTTTCACGGCGTCGTCGCGCTCATCAAATATATCGGCAACCAAAGCCGAATCACGATCAAGGCCCAGGGTTAGTTGTGTCATGTCGTTGGAGCCGATCGACATGCCATCGAACATCTCGAGGTACTGGTCGGCCAGCAGGGCGTTGGTCGGCAGTTCGGACATCATGATGATCTTCAGGTCGTCCTTGCCGCGTTCCAGGCCGTTCACGGCCATCAGGTCGACGACATCCCGTGCTTGTTGCACCGTACGCACGAACGGAATCATGACCTGTACGTTGCGCAAACCCATGTCATTACGCACCTTGCGAATCGCGGCGCATTCCAGTTCGAAGCAGGGCTTGAAACTCTTCGCGACATAGCGTCCCGCGCCGCGAAAGCCGATCATGGGATTCTCTTCGTCGGGCTCATAACGATCGCCGCCGATCAGATTGGCATATTCGTTGGACTTGAAATCCGACATTCGAACGATGACAGGCTGTGGCGAGAAGGCTGCGGCAATAGAGCTGACACCCTCAGCAAGCTTGTCGACAAAGAACCTGACCGGATCGCTGTAACCGGCCATTTGTTCATCCACGGCTTCGCGTGTAGAGCTGTCGAGCTTGTCGTATTCGAGCAATGCCTGCGGATGGACGCCGATCATGCGATTGATGATGAATTCGAGTCGTGCGAGCCCGACGCCGTGATTGGGAATGTTGGCAAAATCGAATGCACGGTCCGGATTGCCAACATTCATCATCAGTTTGACCGGAATAGCGGGCAGCGAGTCCAGCTCAATCTGCGTCTCATCGAAATCCAGCATGCCTTCATAGACATAGCCTTCATCGCCTTCGGCGCAGCTGACAGTAACTTCACTGCCGTCCGCGATGTTCCGGGTTGCGTCACCGCAACCGACGACGGCGGGAATACCCAGTTCGCGCGCAATGATCGCGGCGTGACACGTGCGACCGCCACGATTGGTGACGATCGCAGATGCCCTTTTCATCACCGGCTCCCAATCCGGGTCGGTCATGTCGGAGACAAGGACATCGCCTGCCTGAACACGCCCCATTTCACTGACATCACGAATCACCCTGGCTGTGCCAGCACCGATCTTCTGGCCGATACTGCGGCCACAGGCGATGATGTCGGACTTTCCTTTGAGCGTGTAGCGCTGAATCGTGCGGCCGCTGCGGCTTTGCACGGTTTCTGGTCGCGCCTGCAGAATGTAGATCCTGCCGTCATGCCCGTCCTTGCCCCATTCGATGTCCATAGGGCGCTGGTAATGTTTCTCGATCGTGACGGCCATGCGTGCAAGTTCGATGATGTCGTCGTCGCTAATGCAGAAAGCATGACTTTGAGCTTTGTCTACGTCGACGGTGTCCACCGTCTTACCGGGCGTCGGATCATCGCTATAAACCATCTTGATCACCTTGCTCCCGAGATTTTTTCTCAAAATCGGAAAGCGATTGTCCTCAAGCGCGGGTTTGTAGACATAAAATTCGTCAGGGTTTACGGCACCCTGAACGACCGTTTCTCCGAGGCCGTACGAGGCTGTAATGAACACGGCGTCTCGAAAGCCGGATTCCGTGTCCAGTGTGAATACCACGCCGGAGGAGCCGATGTCGCTGCGGACCATCGTTTGCACACCGACTGACAAGGCGACGAGGTGGTGGTCGAAGCCCTGATGGACACGATAGGCGATCGCTCGATCATTGAACAGTGAAGCGAAAACCTGGTGCAACGCATCGATCAGGTTATCGAAGCCGCGAACATTCAGGAAAGTTTCCTGCTGCCCTGCAAAGGACGCATCGGGCAGGTCCTCCGCTGTAGCCGACGATCGCACTGCAACGGCTATGTCACGGCCATCGGCCATTTCGCTCCACGCCGTTTCAATGTCATCGCGCAGGCGCTCAGGGAGCGGTGTGGACATGATCCAGCTGCGGATGGATTTGCCGGCCGTGGTCAGCGCTGCGATGTCATCGACATCGAGGTGGTGCAGCACACCCGAGATGCGCTTTTCGAGACCGTCGGTCGCCAGAAAGGCCCGATAAGCTGCGGAAGTCGTCGCGAAGCCACCGGGCACCGTGACACCCAGGTTGCTCAGGTTGCTGATCATTTCTCCGAGAGAGGCGTTCTTTCCGCCTACGATTTCGACATCATGCATGCCAAGCTCATCGAGCTTGATGACATATGGCTCCAATGGATGCTCCCTTGTGTTCCCTTACAGGAAATGGACAATCGATCTTGGATACAGATAGGACGGCTAGGGTCATTGCTGCTGCAATCTTGGAAATTCGTTTATGAATGAACGCACCGTTTTCTTTCTTTCAGATCAGACCGGGGTCACTGCGGAAACGCTTGGACACAGTCTCATCACGCAGTTTGACAGCCACGAATATCGGCAAGTGACTTTGCCATTTATAGATTCCGATGACAAGGCGCGCGAAGCGGTTAAGAAAATAGATGAGGCTGCCGAGGCTGACAGTTTCCGGCCGATCGTCTTCTCGACGCTGGTGCAGCCGGAATTTCGACAAATCGTCAAGCAGGCGCACGGTCTGCACCTCGACATCTTTGACGTATTTCTGGAACCGCTGGAGATCGAATTGGAGCAGAAGCCGGCGCATGAATCGGGTCGTGCGCACGGCATGAGTGACATCAATGCCTACATGAAGCGGATTGAAGCGACCAATTTCGCCCTGGCGAATGACGATGGCGGTGTCAGCCGCAATTACGAAATGGCGGATGTCATTCTTGTCGGTGTATCGCGATCGGGCAAGACGCCAACCTGTCTGTACCTGGCGTTGCAGTACGGTGTGTATGCCGCCAACTATCCGTTGACTGAAGAAGATTTTGAAACGGGCAAGCTGCCCGATTTTCTACAGCAACAGAACCACAAGCTTTACGGACTGATGATCGCACCTGATCGACTGCGGCAGATCCGCAGGGAGCGCCGGCCGATGGGCAAATACTCGTCCGCCCAACAGGTTCGTTACGAGCTACGGGAAGCGGAAAAACTGTTCAAACGCTATGGGATTCCGCACATCGATACGACAGAGTTTTCGATCGAAGAAATCTCAAGTCGAATACTCGATAGTACCGGCGTGGACCGTAGAGTGCGACCCTGATTTCTTGCTTTTGTGACGCAGTTGTGGAACGCAACTTGCAGACCTTTTGTGTGCTGACCTCTATGCTATATTGCTTGCATGTTGCTCGATTGCCAAATTGTCCCGCAGACCATAGTCAGGCCAAAAAGCTTTGTTGGTTTGATGGCTATGTACGAGAGCAACTACCTGCGTTTGCTGCAGGTGATTCCCGAACTCGAGCGTCTCGATGGTTGTTTCCGATCCCGCGTTGCCGGTGATTGCACGCTACATCTCGAGATTCTGGAGCGCTGCCGTTATACCGTCACATTATCACTGACCTACCTCTTCGCGAGTGACGTGGGCGCCGTTGCGGATCCCGATCTGAAGGTCAGGGCGTACCTCGACGGTAAACTGGCGGAAGCGATGAGTTTGTCGGGCGAGCATCGCCACGCAGAATTACGGCGTTTGGCCAGAGTACATCGCCTCGAACTCGACGCGCGCTGGCAACGCAACGTTGTTCTGAACAAATGGCTGGAGTACCTGACCCACCAGGGCCACCTGATTCTCGAACGCTGATCTGTTCGAACCCGCTTGCAGCGCCATGCAGTTTGCAAAACTGTCGATTCAGTCCGGGTTTCCACACCGTTCAATTGTCATTATTCGGCAAGTTACAGAGTACTGTGGTTGCGCCACAGTGGCTTGGATTATGTTAAGAGGAATCATCGGTGACGAGCCTTACAGCCATATTCGGCAATACGCACGAGAAACCGGAGGAGGAGAGCGAAAAGCTGCTGCAACTCTACTGGAATCGTGCCGAGTTGAAGAAGGAATTCGCCGGACTGCGCAAAGAACAATTTCGATTACAGGACTGTATCAAGCAGCAAGAAGGTGCCACAGCGCGTGTGCAACAGAAACTCGATCATCTGGAACAGCTGTTGCACGACCCGGAGTGGGTCTACAACGTCGCCATTCATTATCAACTGAAACACCTGGATCTGCGCTGTCAGAGCAAGCTCGAGAAATTTGCCGAGCAGCTGAAGCAACAGCGCGAGCAGCGACAGCACGCTCAGCTCCTGGCCGACTGGAACGAACGAAGGTCCGAGGAGGCTCTCGCCGTCGAGTCGCAAATAGGTGAGCAGCGCATGCAAGTGCAGGTCCTGGAAGATCAACTCCAGGCCGAGCGCTATCGGCTGGCGCACATGAGTGGTCTTCTAAAGTTCTTTCGGCGCAGATCTGTTACGGCGATTCTGGATAACCTCGCCGCCTCAATTCATTCAGCTCAGGAACGGGAAGAGCAATTACTCCGGCAGTACGACGAGGTACAAAATCGGGTTCCGCCTGACACACAGGGTCTGAGCATTCCAACCAAACGCCTCATCAATTGCATGATTCTTGCTTTCGCACAACAGCTATACCTGCACTTCAGTCATGACGGTCTTGCCGCCATGGCAAAGGAAGCCGGTGATAAGAGTGTTGGTGCCATTAACTATGGTGGCAAAGAAGATTGCGACGTCATAATCCGCCGTGTTCAGAATCGTTCTGAGTCTTTCGATAAGGCCAGAGATTTTGCGGATATTTTGCAGCAGCGCGCCAGGCTAATCGGAGAGAGTGCTGTGTATCGCAGCGATGACGATGCAGTTCCGATATCCAATTCGGTCGCTACGCTGTACTCGATCGAAGATAACACAGTGACCGAAGAGCAGGACGCCAACCTGCTAGGCGAAAACTACTGGCACCTGTCGGCAATTCTGAGTCGCTAGATATCTGTGCGGAACATTTGACGTCGAAAGCGCGGCAGCTCGCTTGCCGAGACGCCGGGCAGGCGGGTAGCAATGTCCGGTATCTCGGTGTTGCGAATCACGGCATCGGCAGACTTCTCGACCTCGTCCTGCTCCGTTGCGGCTTCAACCGTCCTGACGGTAGCCGGAGTAGTGAGGTCCTCGTCGAGCACCTCACGCAAGCTGGTTTCGGTATGAGACACCAATTCCGGACACGGTGCGGGGATGTCCGTCGAGGCGAGCGTCGGGCCGCACCAGGCACCCAGCAGCACGAGTGCCGCCATGCCTGTCGTGCCCGATACAGAATTCATTAATACAGATTTCCGCTTAGTCACAGGCCCTCCCTATGGCTGTCGTCAGCCAAGTGTTATAGTGAAGTATAACACCAGTATACCGTCTTGCAAACGCGCTTCCTCAGGGCTGCATCTGGGCCGCTTGAGCCGGTACGGCCTTGATTTCACGCATTAAGGCCAAGTCTGTAACAATGCTTGCTGCCTGGTCAAGTTGCACGTCCGGACGATCTTCGTCATCAAGATCTTCGAGACTCTCGATCGGCTCCAGCGAGAGTGCCAGACGACGGGCGTTCTCGAGTTCCAGAGCGCGATCCAGGTCCGCTTCGCGTTGGTTCCGCCGTGCCTCGATATTCAGCGAAACTGCATTGCGCTGGCGGGATTCGCGGTCTTTCTCGATGTACTGCATCAGGTATTGGAAATTCGGATCGTCCTTCGCACGTTCCGAGTGGTTTGCGGTCAGCGATTGTATCGTGCTGTCCAGGGGGTCCCCGGCGCGAAAACGAGTGGTTTGGATGGTGTCCCACGGCAAGGCACTGTCCCGTACGCTTTCACCGATTTCTTCGGAGTTTATGGGCGAGGGCAGGTTGATGTCCGGATTCACGCCACGGTGCTGAGTGCTTTCTCCGGTCACCCGGTAATACTTGCCGATCGTCAATGTGAGCTGACCAAAGCCCTTGTCATCCTCAGGCTGCAAATACTGGTCAAGCGAGTACAGATTCTGAACTGTGCCCTTGCCAAAAGTCTCCTGCCCGATGATCACGCCACGCGCATAGTCCTGAATCGCAGCAGCGAAGATTTCGGACGCGGACGCGCTGAAGCGATTCACCAGGACCGCCAGCGGCCCGTTATACGCGACTCTGGCGACCGGGTCCGGGTCGTCGAGACGACTGATTCGGCCATTTGAATTGCGCAACTGCACCACTGGACCGTTATCGATGAACAGTCCGGAAAGCGCAGTGGCTTCCGTCAGGTGGCCACCCCCGTTGTCCCGCAGGTCAATGATCAGACCATCGATGCCTTGCTCCTCAAGTTCGGCTATCAGTCGCTTTACGTCCTTGGTTGTACTTGTATAGTTCTTGTCGCCGTTGCTCAGCGCGCGGTAGTCACGATAGAAACTCGGCACGTCGATGACGCCGATCAACCAGTCGCGACCATCCCGCGGAATGGTGATGATCTCGCTTTTTGCGGCCTGTTCTTCAAGCCGCACCTGACCGCGCGTCAAGCTGATCTCCTTGTCACTGTTGCCGGGCAGGGCACCCGCCGGAATGATATGCAGTCGCACGACCGTATCGGCAGGGCCACGAATCAGATCCACGACGTCGTCCAGACGCCAACCGATCACATCGACCATCGCACCGTCATCGCCTTGCGCGACACCGATGATCTTGTCTTCGGGCTTGAGCGATCCGTCGGTGGCGGCCGGGCCACCTGGAATGATGTTGACGATGTGGACGTAGTCGTCCTCCGTCTGCAACGAAGCACCAATGCCGAAGTAAGACAGGCTCATCTGAATCCGGTATTCCTCGGAATTGCGCGGCGAGAGATAACTGGAATGCGGGTCCAGGGTATGTGCAAAGGCGTTCATGAAGGTTTCGAACACATCGTCGCTTTTAATCTGATCCATGCGTTTGACGTAGCGTGAGTAACGCTTGATCAAGACCTCACGTGCTTCTTCCCAGGGCTTGTCTGTCAGAGCCAGGTTCAGATAATCGTTCTTGACGCGGCGCCGCCAAAGCTCATCGAGTTCCGCTGATGTAGTGGCCCAGGGCATTTCCTCGCGATCAAACTGATACTCTTCGTCGACCAGAAGATCCGGTTCTGTTTCCAGCTGTCCGAGGGCGTACTCGAATCGTTCGCGAACCCGGGTTCGGTAGATCGAAAACATATCGAATACCGGGTTCAGCGGCTGGTTGCGGACGATATCATCCAGTTCGTAGCGGTATTTATTAAAAAATTCGATGTCGCTGGCCAACAAGTACATGCGATTTCGATCCAGGGCATCGATGTAACGGTCCATCACTCGTGAGGACAATTTGTCGTCGACCGCGACGTGCATGTAGTGCGATTTTTGAATGAACTGGGTGACCAGTTCGCCGATATTCTCGTGTCGCGACTCGGGCAACAGAGGCTCATCGGAAACAACTGCCTCGGTGCTCGCTATTACTGGTGTTATCAGGAATCCCAGCAACAGGCCGGCGAACCAGGCGTTACGACGGGTCTCAAGTGCTTTCAAATCTCTCTCCAATATCGGCGCGATGAATGACTGCAACGAAGGCTTTGGGCTAGGCTAGATGCACAACGCGCTTCGATCAAGGGCGTATTTGGCATAAAACAGCAATAGCGATAGCTTTGAATAATATTACCACTTTGGACATTTCTGTATGCGACCCCTCACGGCGATCACCGGGATCTTGCTCGGATCCTGTCTGGCAATCACCGTCAGCCTTGGCGCGGTGCTATTTGTATTCCTCGTGCTCGGCGACGAGTATCCCCGCGTGCAGCACGAATTCAAACCTCTGCTAATCAGCCTGTTCCTCTTTCTGGGTATGACCACGATTTCTGCCTTGAGTTTCTATACCTTGCTGATTAATCATGCGACCCGCTGGTGGGCTCAGGGCCTGCTGTGGTCGGGACTCGCTGCGACGGTGTGGTATTACCTGCCTTAATCAAGCAAGCGCAGTTTGGATTTCCGGCCACCGACCTGCCGGCTATGTTCTCTTCGCCGCCGCATGCGAGCCTGGAGTTCGTCACGTTTAGCGCTGGTTTTGCGGCCACGCGGGCTTGTGTCGCGGTCCCGAAAATCACAAAAATCCTGAAACGCTTCGATTTCGTGCTTCAACTCGCGAACGACAAGCTCGACCATGATGGCATCATCCAGAAAACCCAGTCCCGGGATGTGATCGGGGATCAAATCATCTGGTTCGGTGAAGTAGGCGAGCGCGTTCAGGACCCGAGCGGCTTCCTCGTGGGGAAGTCGCCATTCGATATCGGTCAGCATTCGGATCAGCAGGCGGAGCTTGTTGATGCGGTCCCTGATAAACCCGGCCTTGTTGCTCACGGCAATGTCGTTCAGGAGTTCATCCGCAGCGGCAACGATATCCTCAGGCGCCATTCGAGATGCGGCCTTGCGCGCTTCCTGCATGATCAGGCGGAAATGCTTGAGATCCTCGTCGTCGAGTTCGAATGATACGCGCAAGCTCATTTCCTGTTGTCGCCCAAGCGGCTAGGAACTGCAAAGTGTATCGCAGTCCGTTGACACCTTACTTGCTGCGTTTGTCCCAGTTCCTGGAGCGATCGAACTGGCCGGAATTGTACGGATCTATGCCAGCTTCTTCCTCGGTGTCGATCATCGATTCGTCGAGAATCATCAGGGTTTCGTGCGTTCCGGTATCTTCGCGCACGAATTTATTACGGATGAAGACGTTCTTGCCCGGACCGGCATCCTCGATTCGCCCCGAAACGTGCGGTTCCAGATCAACATACTCAGGTTGCCGTTTCGGCACAGCCTGCTTGCGTTGGGTGGTTCGGTGGGGCGTGTGGTTTCCGCTGCGCCCCAAGTGCGATCCTGTCTGGCGTAAGTGAGCGCCCGTTTGGCCTGGTTTAGGAGAAGCCTTCTTTGGCGAGTTCTTGCGTGTCAGCCAGTTAATGAAACGCTTCATCATCGATGCTCGTGCGCGTGCTACTGATTTTCCGAGGTAGGATTACTATAGTGCCTGCGACAAAAGAGCATGCATCATTGTTAACATAATTTCTAGGTAATTACTGTTAGTGTGCTGTTGTTTAGGAAAAAACTGTGATGCAGATCACAGTTCTTCAGGTAGCCGCGCTGCGCTGGATGTCACTGCTTTGTCAGCTTGCTACTGGCGCGCCATGAAAACAGGGTCAGCCGCAAGACCTGCCACGCAAGGTAGGGTGATAACACGAAAAACCAGGCGACCAGGTCCCCTGAGCGTATCCTGGCGCTAAGGTTGCCAAAAAAATCAGCATAGCCATAGCCGCCAAACTCCCCCAGCAGGCTTTGTCCGACCCAGTAGATCGCTATGGGCATCAGCACGAATCCGAGAAACAACAATCCCAGAAACAGTGCCGTTTCGCGGAGCGCGCGTTGCTTTAGTGCAGCTTGACTCAATGTGTTCTGCTGTGCCGTGATTCGAGGGTGCCAATCGTTGCTCACGGCCTGAAAAAGATCAAGTCCGGTGACGGTGACGACGCCGATACACAAGAATCCCCAGATGCAGGCAGGCGCCGGCAAACAGCAGGTAATGGGGCAAAACCCAGAACCAGTTGCTGATATACACAGTGGCCAGGAGCGCAGCTACACCGGCAACAAGATAGAAATAGGGCAGGGCGACATACAGCGCTTTGGGCAGCCAGATTTTGCGCGACATGAGATTACCCGAGTTTCGGGGGATCTCCTGGGTGTCCGTGAGTTGAGCGGGCTTGCCTGCCGCGGTGTTGAATATCATTGCCGTCACGCGCTCCCTGCGATTCGACACAAAGCTTATAGCGTTCGGCAACGATTTGCCGTGATTACGCTCACAGTCCGGAGCTTCGCGGGCGTCACATTATGCTTCGCGTCTTGGCAGCTCTTCGTAGCGAAAATCGGCAGTGCCGATGGTGACGGTGTCGCCGGATTGCAGGAA
Organism: Gammaproteobacteria bacterium; assembly: GCA_029863305.1. Classification (GTDB taxonomy): domain Bacteria; phylum Pseudomonadota; class Gammaproteobacteria; order Steroidobacterales; family Woeseiaceae; genus UBA1847. The sequence continues at coordinate 12,138 of JAOTVR010000051.1, forward strand.
ATGTTCGTTGACACGCTTGGAATTGACAAAGACGCCGTTTTTGCTGCCCCAGTCGATGACTCGTGTCGCTTCGTGATCTGTGACGATGACGGCATGGCGCCGGCTGACGTAGGAGGCTTTGAGCTGAATATCATTTTGGTCGGTACGACCGATCGTCAGGCGATCCTTGAACAATGGGAAGCGCAATTCCTGGCCGTCCACGGAGCCGATCAACAACCGCGTGACACGGTCGCGCTCCTTGATAGAACGGTCAACGATACGTTCGGACATGCGATCATCGATTTCCTGTATCACACCCTCGATTTCCCCGATTGAATCGATTTGCTCCGATTTCTTTGCCAGTTCCGCCAGCAGACAATTAATCGCATCGCTCTTGGTGGCCAGTTTCTGTTCAAATTCGGCTGCGTCCCGACGTAAACTACGATTTTCCTGTTCCAACCGCTCGATGCGCGACTGACTGTTTTCGACGGATTTAGTGAGCATGATCTCGAGCTCATCTTTGAATCCACGTGTATCAATCAAGTCAGAGGCCAGCTGCTCGGCAACAAGTTCCTGTTGCGCGACGGTTTCCTGTGCCTCGCCAAGCTCGAAGCGAATCATTCGAATCTCTTCGGTGTGGGCCTCTCGCAGTTCGTCCAGTTGCTTGCGCAGGGCTTCACTGCTCGCCTGCTCAGCGACAAGCGATGCGCTGACTTCCTGCAGCTGCTCCGTCGTACTGTCTAACCTGGCTTGAAGATGGCTAGTAGCGATTTCGGCCTCGTTGGCGATTGCTGATCGATCTTGCAGGCGGTGACGAAGTGAGTCCGCATACTCTTCGGTGCGGGCGAGCTGCGCGTTTAACTCGTTGATTGTCATCTCGGCATTCGCAAGTTGCCCCGCCTGCCTTTCGAGAAGCTCTCGATCGTGCTCAGCCTCGCCGCCGCGATCTGAAGCGAGCTCCTTTTCAAGTTCGTCGATGCGTTGCTCGCGATCGACGAGGAGTGACTTGAGCGCACTGTAGTCATCATTGCGTGTGCGAATCTCCGCCTTCAATGATCTTACGCTCTGGTCACGCTTCCTCAGCAGCTTGTCCTTGCGCGCCAGCTTGCTCATCGACTCATCAAGCTTGATGTTTAGTTGCTCGGTCAGCGTTTCGCGAACCTTGATTTCGGCTTCGAGGCCCAACCACTTCGCGCGCAACTGCACGATGTCGTATTGCAGCCGGCTGATAGTCTCCGATCGGCTCTTCAGGTCCGATTCGAGTTCAGGTATCGACACGCCCTGGCGCGCTTTGCCGGGAACCAGGCAGTCGTGGGTGCCCGCAGCCGCCTCGGATTCGTTATCCGCGTCGCAGTCTGCTGCTGAACTACCGGGTACCAAGGCCTCAAGTTCCGCGGTCGGATCGTCATCGTCTGTGACTAACTCGTTAGTGTTTTTGTTTTTATTAGCCATCCGTGCATATTAGCACGGGTATGGTTCCGGCGAAGAGCCGACAGGCGGCAGGCGTTACGTAAAATCAGGCGTCAGTCACAAGGAACGGTGCGTCCTTCCGCCCAGAGCCTCAGACCATGAATCTGTTCTTGCATGACAATTGACAGTGGCCGGGTCTGCTGAGCTTCAATCAGTATGTGTTCGGTGGCCAGCGCTTCTTTCTGGGCGTGTGCCGCGTAGAATGCGGCCACGACGGCTTGTTCGATCTCGGCGCCAGAAAAGCCCTGCATTGCGTCCGCAAGTGCCTCTACGTCAAAGTCGCCAAGTCGTTGATCGCGGCGCGTCAGGTGAATAGCCAGAATCGATGCCCGACTTGTCGAATCGGGCAGATCTATAAAGAAAATTTCATCGAAGCGTCCCTTGCGAACCAGTTCCGGCGGCAAGGCGCTTATGTCGTTGGCAGTCGCCACCACAAATACCTGGCTTTGCCTCTCGGCCATCCAGGTCAGAAACGTACCGAGAACCCGTTGCGTGGTTCCTGTCTCACCGCCACGACCGGCGATGCCTTTCTCTATTTCATCGATCCACAAGACGCAGGGGGACATCACATCGGCCGTATTCAGCGATTCCCTGAGTTTGCGTTCCGTTTCGCCATGGTACTTATCGTAGATGGTGCCAAAATCCAGCCGGAGCAATGGAACCCCGAAAATTCCCGCGGTTGCCTTGGCGGCGAGACTTTTCCCGCAGCCCTGAATGCCCAGCAGCAAGATTCCTTTCGGCGCATCGAGATGCGCCACACTGTCATCGCCACGGAAAACCGATCTGCGCCGTGAAAGCCACTCCTTTAGCCGAGTAAGGCCGCCGACGTCGCTGAATCGGGCAGTGTCATATTCAAATTGCAGGGCTCCGCCACGATTCAGGAGTTCGTACTTGGCCTGCATGACTCCAGGCAGGTCACTCCTGGTGATTGCACCATCAACGAATATCGCATTGCGTGCGAGCTGAGCCGTATCGTTGTAGGTCAGTCCGGCCAGGTTTCGAATGAGCATCTCGTAGGCTTTTGAGTCTGCCTGGACTTTCGCGCCAGGATTATCGCGAGCCCATTCATCCGCGACGCCCTGGATTATCTGTCGTCGTTCGCGCTTTGTTGGCAATGCCATATCGAATCGGGCACTAAACGAATCGAGCTCGACCGGTAGTTTGACAGTGTGGCTTATCAGGACAAGTTGCCTGGGCACATCCTTGTACCGAATGCAGATATCCTTGATGAGCCGCACATGCACAGGATCTGCAAGAAACGGATGGAAATCCAGCAGCACGTAGATACCGGGTTTTGAGACGGCCCGAATATGTTTGAGAACGTCACCCGGTTCCGAGTTGAGTGGCTGCGGTTCAAGCGCGATATCGATGCGTTGCAGCCCGTCCGTTACGGTCCAGCGAAACAGCGGCATATAGTTGTCATTGATGCCGCCGATTGCAATGGACTGCAGCATTTCAAGGATTCTTGCCTCGTCGCGCGTCTCGATAATGACTATCGGTGTGCGTGAGCGAAGAATGACTTCCAGATCGTGGCGTCGGTCCATTGGTGGGTCTATGTTTCGCGGTCAGCAACCGCGATATTACGACAACCCGGAAGTTTGTCGATGTGCAGTACGTCGGATTTCGAGCCAGTTAGCTGTGTGACAGTATCGTTAAGCAGAATGAGATCGACGTCGTCGCCAATGCCTGTCAAGCGGCGAACGACGTCATCGAAGTTCGCCTCCCCATCGGACAGATTGCGGATTTCCTTGTCGAGGGCGGAGAACGTGCGCACCGCCAGCGCGGTTGTCGCGCCGGTGGAAGATGTTCGACACAGCGTCGCGGCAGAATCCGCCCAGTCGGCAAGGCGTGCCTTTGCGAGGGCGTATCGTGAGTCGGAAATGGTGCCGCTGCGGTGCAGTAACTCCAGGCTGTAGTACTCGGCCATGCCCTCGACGATCCAGTCGTAACCTTTGGCGGCCGACAGTGCCAAGGTCAGGTGCATCACCTCGTGCAGCAGCGTGCTGGTACCGTTCTCACTGATCAAGGGCCGGTCGGCATGCACATACAGGGATTGTGGCGCGGACAATCCACCGCGCCACATCGGGTCTCCCGCACTGACGATGGTCAGACGCCTGGGTAAGTCCGGAACCACGCGAGCGAGTTCTGGCAGCGTCCAGTTCAGAAGCGCCAATGTGTCCACGCGACGGACGCCGCTGTCCACCGGCCCGGCGACCGCAACCCGGGTACCGGCGATCATGTCTCGACGTACACCCAGATTGCCGATGACCATCCAGCCGGTTGGTTGATCGAAGCGTCGCTGCGGGTTGTCGATGCGAATGGCACCATCATCCTTGAAGTATTGAGTAATTGCCGACCAGCCCCGCGGCAGAGCAAGTGTGAGCCATGTTTCACTGCGACTGCCTTTCAGGGTGCGGGTCGAGGCGCGCGGAATGATGTCTTCCGCGCGAAATAGACCCCAGTTTGCGCCCAGCCATGCGTCATAGCCGTCGCCGTTTCGGCGATGCGCAACGTCGACGTCCCAGCGTATGGTGCCGCCAGTCGCGGGTGGCAGCCAGCTGACGGAATCGCCTCTGCTCTCAAGCGTTCCGTCGGCCTCGAGTTTCGAAATGCGAGAGTCGGGTCGCATTGTCATTTCCCGCAACAGGGCACGGGCTTGTGATAATTTCATGGCTACGCTGATTGTCCCGTCGGTCCGGGTCGCGTCTACCTGATAATCGATCCGGTAACTCATCGGATCTTCGGGGACCAGCGATTCGGACGCGGGAGCACCGCACGCGGTGCACAGCAGCAATATGCAAACATTCAAACTTGCGATGCAGTTCATACGGTCTTCAGCTTCCGTCGCGTAATCTGGCCGCTATGATATCTCAGCAAGCCGGCATAGTTCGAAGCGTTGTCCTGATTGGGATGCTTGTCTCGAGCGTTGTCGCGTGCTCGTCAAATCGGCCAGCTCAAACCGAGGTGCAAGCCCGGTCAGACAGGGTCGTTTATCCGACTGGCGATGCGGCCCAGGGCCGCAGTGGTCGGCCGGCGCTTGGTGAGCGTGCCGCCATGGTTGCTTTGCAGCAGGTCGGCGCACCGTACCGCTTCGGTGGCAGCACCCCGACCGGTTTTGACTGCAGCGGCCTGGTTCATTACTCGTATGTGAACGCCGGCAGAAACATTCCACGTACAACCGCGGGGCAGTGGGCAACTCTGACGCCGGTCGACGATCATCAAATACGGGTCGGCGATCTGCTGTTCTTCAGTATTTCGGGCAAGATGTCGCACGTCGGCCTGTATCTGGGAGACGGACGATTCGTGCACGCTCCTTCGACGGGCCGACGTGTGTCGATCGAAGATCTTGGCTCCGACTACTACCGCAAGGCATTCATCCGCGCAGCTCGTCCCAGGTAACTTGTCGAGGCGCCGGGATTCGTTACGCCGCCTCATCCTGCACGATAAAGGCGTGCAGCTGGTCGGCCAGTGTTTTGCAGGCCCTGGCTTGGGTTCTGGCGATAAACGGCAGCGGTATAACCAGGGCAGGCATGAATGAGGTGCCACTGACGTCCGCCGACACCGTTCCGGCGGACTCCAGACCCTGCAGGTCCCAGACGGACGCGTCGTAATCCGCGTCTTTTTGCCACCAGGCAAAGCCGAAGCAGCCGCCACCGCCCGGTCCGGCGGCGCAGGACAGGCTGCCGCCACCGGCTACGCGCTCAGTGTCTCCATCCAGCCATATGATGTAGCGAATGCCTTGCTCCTCGATCCGGTCAGCGACGCCCGGGCGCGCCATCAGCTTGGCCAGATTCTTGGTTTCTGCCGGCGCAGTGCGCGGCTCGAACCAGGGGAACAACGAGTCGACAAACTGATCATGTGGAATTACGCGCAGACCGTCCTTGCCGCGACTCAGACTGTCCTCGATGCAGCGAATGTACTTCAATTCCGTCTCGTTTCCGAGGTGGTAACTCTTCGCCATGATGACGACGGATTCACCTTCGCCGATACCGGTAACGCCGGTTCTCGCGTCTTGCACGGTTGACGTGATACAGCCTGCCGATGACAGGGCCATCAGAATGACTGCCGGTGCTTTGATCAGTCGTCTATCCTGTTTCATCCTGGGTTCCCTCGAGGGCCGTCGTTTGCACATCAGCCTCAGGCGCTTGTTCGCTTTCGGGTTCGGCGGCCGGTCCGGTTTCCGGTGCCGGTTTTTCCGCCAGTGAACTGATTCGGGTCACATTATCGAATTTCATGATCATGAGCGCGGCCGCGTCGCGCATCGCCAGAACTGCTGCACGCTGCAGGGCTTCGGAACCACCCATCGTGGTCGTTTGGCTCTTGCCATAGGCGCTTACCGGCCAGTTCGAAACCAGTTGGCCGTCGCGATCGTAGACCTTCAGTCGATAACGAATCCAGACGGCGAATGCTTCTGTGTTGCTTTGATCAGGCGTGGAAAACTCGAACGCATCGATGCTTGGCTCGATGAGCGCGTCCAGTGGCAACAATTGCGGATCGTCATCGGGGCCGAGAACTCTGAGGCCGGCAAACATATGTCCAAATAATTGTTCAAATAAAGCGGCATTGGAACGACCAAGATCGATGGACCATTCGTCGCGTCCGTACACTTTCTCCTCGTGAACGAAATGCTGGAAATTATCCGGCATGCGCAGCCCGACCGATATCGGTATCTGCTCGAGCAGGGGTTCCGGTATTGTCGGGGTCTGGAGCGTTACATTGGAACTGCAACCGGATATCAGGCCGGCGAGCAATGTGCCCAGAATTGCGCTGCGGTTCATGACTTTCAAATAGACGCGTCCAGCAGTGACTATCGGTCCTAAGATCCTTATATCAGAGCGTCGCAGGGCGCCAGAGTTCCACCTGCCGGCGCCTAATTGACCGGACTCCACTGTAGATTGGCTGGCTGGCAGAATCAATGCGATTTGCAGCTTCAACATATTTATTTCTCCGCGTATAAAGACCCTCTGCCTGAATAATTTCTGCCGCCCGATCCTATACCGATGGCCCGTCCAAAAATTCTTGTATTTCAACATGTTCCCTACGAGCCGCTGGGTACGCTCGATCCCCTGCTCAAAGCCGCCGGTTTCAGAATACGCTACATAAACTTCGGTCGCAGTCGCTGGCTGCGGCCTGCGCTGGACAAATATGCGGCACTAATCGTCCTTGGCGGTCCCATGAATTCCGACCAGATCGACACCTATCCGAACCTGCTAACGGAGGTTGAAGTCATTCGGGAAGCCGTCGAACGGGACATGTCTGTATTGGGCATTTGCCTCGGCGCGCAGCTCTTGGCGAAGGCGCTAGGTGGCTCGGTCAGTCGAAATGCGACGCGCGAGATCGGCTGGTATGACGTCGAATTGACCGATGCCGGCGCAGCCGACCCGGTGTTGTCGACATTTGCCCGGTGGCAACGAGTCTTCCAATGGCATGAGGATGGCATCGAGCTGCCACAGCAAGCGGTGCACCTGGCTCGCTCGCCGGCGAGCGAGGTGCAGGCATTTCGATTTGGCGAACACGTGTATGGCTTTCAGTTTCATCTTGAAGTCGATGGCTCGCTGATCGAACGCTGGCTGACGGTTCCGGAAAATCAGATGGTCCTGGAAGAGGAGCGCGGTAACGTGGATGCGGGCGCGATCCGTACTCTGACCCGCCAGTCGATTGGCGATCTGCAGGAACTGAGTCAAGCGACTTTCTCGCGCTGGATCGATCGCTTCGAGCTACCGCCGCGGCGGCGAACTCTGCCATCCCGGTAATGCTTCCGCAGAGCCGCGTCAATCGGCGTGCCACACGAGCGGCAGCTCCTGCATCAATGCGACCTGTTCGCGCAGCGCCAGTACATGTTCGTCCCAGTAACGGCGTGAATCGAACCAGGGGAACGCGATCTTGAAGGCGGGGTCTTCCCAGCGCCGCGCGATCCAGGCAGCGTAATGCATGATCCGCAGACTGCGCAGCGCTTCGACGAGGTGCAGTTCGCGGGCGTCGAAGTGCCGGAATTCCGTGTAGCCGGATAATAGCGCATCCAGCTGTGGCGATTGTTCATCCTGATCACCCGACATGAACATCCACAAATCCTGAATGGCCGGCCCGGTCCGGGTGTCGTCGAGGTCAACGATATGCAAGCGATCGCTGTTGACCAGTACGTTGCCCGGGTGGAAGTCCGCATGTAAACGCAAATACTGAACCGCGCCTGCTCTCTCATAGCAGCCGTCAATCGCGGTAAAAACCAGGTCGCTGATGCTCTCGTACGCCGGCCGCAATTCCCAGGGTATGAAATCGTTGTCGAGCAGGAATTCGCTCGATGCAATGCCATAGCTGTGGATATCGACTGTGGGTCGATGCTCGAAGTCCCTAATCTCGCCGATCAGGTGAATACGAGCCACGAGTCGTCCCAACTGGCGCAGCAGGTCGAGATTGTCGAGATCGGGCGCGCGTCCACCGTGGCAGGAATAGACGGCAAACCGATGCGGGCCCGCATAGTGCAGCGTACGCCCATCGAGGAGCAGCGGCGCAACGACAGGCAGTTCTGCATCGGCAAGTTCTTTCGAGAAGCTGTGCTCTTCGAAAATCGCATCATCGTTCCAGCGTCCCGGCCTGTAGAATTTCGCGACGATTGGTGCACTGTCTTCGATACCGACCTGATACACCCGATTCTCGTAGCTGTTGAGCGCAAGAAAACGGCCATCGCATTGAAATGACAACCCCTCGAGCGGCTCGAGAATATGCTCCGGCCGCAGATTTGCGAAGGCGAGGGCGGCATTGTTGGCGGTGTTGTTCATTCGATGGACGTGCGATCCGGCGGGTCTTAGTATCTGTGGCTATGAACATAGCATCAGAAAAATGGCTGGTCGCGATAATTGTGTGTTTGCTCGCTGCATGTACCGCGGATGAGCCGCAAATAGACAGAGTCGCCTACGATGCGGAACTCATGGAATGGCGTGCAGCTCGACTGGAGCGGCTCAAAGGCCCGGACGGTTATCTGAATCTGGCGGGCTTGTTCTGGTTGGAGCAAGGCAGCAGTCGCTTTGGCTCTGCCGCGGACAACGACATTGTCTTCCCGGCCTATGCGGCGCCATACGTCGGCGTATTGGAAACCTCGGCGGAGGGAGTCACTCTTTTCGCTGAACCCGGCGTCGATTTGCGCTATGAGGGTGTTCCAGTCAAGTCGATTATGATCTCGGACGATACGACCGCGAATCCCGTCACGATTACGCACCGCAGCTTTGCCTGGACTGTGATCAAGCGCGATGATCGCTTCGGGCTCAGGCTCAGGGATTTTGAGCATCCGGCGATCAACGCGTTTCCGCCCATCGAATATTTTCCGATCGATCCTGCGTGGCGAGTGGAGGGCACACTTAAGCGCTTCGACGAACCCAGAATTGTGAACGTCGGAACGGTGATCGAGGGTCTGGCCTACAGACCGGAATCGCCGGGCACGGTGGCGTTTGAGGTTGCCGGGGAGATCCATGAGCTGGAAGCCTATGCGTCAGAGGACAGCTTGTTCTTCGTCTTCGGCGATGCAACCAGCGGCCGTGAAACGTATCCCGCCGGCCGTTTCTTGTACGCCGATCTGCCCGGAGAAGATGGCAGGACGATCATGGATTTCAACAGAGCGTACAACCCGCCGTGCGCATTCAATGCGTTTGCAACCTGCCCGGTTGCCTCACCGAGGAATCGCCTGAAAGTGAGGATCGAAGCTGGCGAGAAGTTCGATCCGGCAGTGCACACCATTCCCGGCAGCGAGCATTGATCAGAGCTCCCGGACAAGCATAGCCACTTCTTTGGCCCCACCCTCCGTAGTCCGTACGCCAACCTGACGGAATCCGAGCTGCTTGTGAAAACGCATGGATGCTTCGTTCGGGGGGCTCAGGTTCACTTCACAGGTCATGAGCTTCACCGATGCCGGAACCGTGGCGGCGAAATCGTCGTACAGGCGCGACGCCAGTCCGCGGCGTCTCGCAAACCTGGCGACGGCCACACGGTCGACGTACGCGAAGTCGTCGTATCGATCGCTGAACCAGCGATAATTCGGACTAGCGTAGCTCGTGCCGGGACGAAGTCCAACCAGGTAGGCGGCGATACCTTCCTCTGCCTCGGCGACTCGAAAGTAGCTCGCGTTTTCGCTGAACCACTGTAGTTTTTGCAGGTCGACACTGCCGACGTGGGGCATTTCCGATTGATTCAGATCCAGAACTGCGTCAAGGTCTGACGTGGCGATATCGCGGATAATGTGCGGCATTCGTGCAGTGTAAGTTTGTGCAGTCGGGCGCGCAAAGCGTATACTCGCCCAATGACGGCAGTCGACCAGTTCGATTAACAACAATCAGACCGTCGCAACTCGCTACTTTACTCGCCAGATCCTGGAAACCGGAGTTCCATATCGGAGCTTCGTGACTGTCATTTGTGAGGAAGCCGTTTCATGTTCAAGTCAACCAGTACCAAACTAATCCTGGTGATCATCGCCAGCGTTTTCATGCTGACAGCGTGCGATCGTTCAAAAGACAAGGCCGTCGATACTTCCGTGCTGAGCGCGGGCGACACGATACTGCGCTATGTGCCCGCTGACACGCCGTACGTGGTCGCAAACGTCGAGCCCTTGGCCGATGATCTCATGGATAAACTGGAGCCCAAGGTCGATCGCCTGCTGCAGTCTTACCAGACCTTGCTGCGCGAGGTCCTTGCCGTAAAAGGTCAGGAACTCTCGGACGATGAGAGAAATAGCGAGAAGTACCAGCGTGCCAGCGCCGTTATCAATGAGCTGATGACGATGTTGTCGATCGACGGCATCCGTGAAGCCGGCATCGCGCGCAATGCAACCAGTGTTTTCTACGGTAACGGCCTGTTGCCTGTTGCGCGTGTCGAATTGTCGGATGCGGCCGCATTCGAAAGCACGCTCTCGCGGCTTGAGGAAAAGGCCGGGCAGAAACTCGATGTCATCACGATTGGTGACAATTCGCTTCGATTCATCGATGCCGACAAGGTTAAGATCGTGATCGGCGTGATGGACAAGCAGGCGGTCTTCACCATTGTCCCTGCTCCCTTCGACGATGCCCAGATCGCGCAAGTTGTGGGATCAGAGTTGCCGCAGAGCAGCATCGCGGATTCCGGCAAGTTACAGAAACTGGCTAACGAATACGGATTTACCAATCATTACGTCGGCTTTTTCGACGCTGCGGCGATTGCTGAGCGCTTCATCGGCACGGCCCAGGGAACTGACGCAGCTTTGCTGGCGCTGATGGAGCACGATCCGGCCAAACTGTCAGATGTCTGCCGCGCCGAGATTCGGTCTATCGCCGGCATCGCGCCGCGCATGGTGATCGGTTACACCGAAATGAGCGTGGACAGATTCGACTCGAATGTCGTCGTCGAAATCAGGCAGGATATCGCCGCGGACCTCAAGTCTTTGACGTCGGCGGTTCCCGGCTTGGGCGGTGACAAAGGCGCTTTGATGTCATTCGGTATGAGCATCGACGTCAAGGCAACTCGCGAGTTTGTCGAGGCGCGCCTGGACGCGATGGAAGCCGAGCCGTTCGAGTGCGAGCATTTCGCAAATCTTCAGGCGGGCGTTGCCGGCGGCCGGGGGGCACTGAATCAGCCAGTGCCACCGATGATCTACGACTTCAAGGGCTTTCTTGCGGTCATCGATGAGATCGAAGGTCTGAATGTCGCCACGCAAACGCCGCCAACCTCGATCGACGGCAGTTTCCTGCTGGCCATGGACAACGCCCAGGCCCTCGTTGCGTTGGGCGCGATGTTCAGCCCTGATTTGGCCGCCCTGAATCTGCAGGCAGACGGCAAGCCGGTTGCGCTTGACATACCTCAAATGCAGGCGATGGGCGTATCCGCATTTGCGGCGCTCTCGGACAATGCACTGGCGATATCCGTCGGTGATGATGCCGAAGCGGAACTCGGCACGCTGTTGGCGGCAGACGCATCGGATCCGTCGCCGTTCCTGAGTTTCAGCATGGACGCGGCGCGTTATTACGGATTTCTTGGTGATGCGATGGCGGCTGGGGCGAAGGACGATGACCATGCTCCATCACCGGAAATGCAGGCGGCAATGCAGGAAATCATGCAGGCGATTGCGGACGTCTATGATCGGATGTCGGCCGATATCCGGTTTACCGATCGCGGCGTCGAGATCGAGAGCATAGTGACCTTGCAGGATTAGCGACTGGTCGGGCAATAATGAACAAGCTGTTATCCCTGGTATTCACTCTTGTCGCCGTTTCCTGCGCCGCTTGCGCAGGTGAAACGCCTGGCGATGCTGCGGGGCAGATCCACGTCGATATTGACCGCCTTGTTGCGGCGGGCGAGGTCGTGCCGGTCGATGGCATCACGTCAGCGGGGCAGCCTGACGCCGCGGCGCTGCGTGTATTTGCCGATTCCGGCTACAAGGTGATCGTCGACATGCGCGGGCCTGACGAAGACAGGGGCCTCGAGGACGAGCGGGGGGCGGTCGAATCGCTGGGCATGGACTACATTGCCTTCCCCATTAGCGATGCTGGCGATATCAACTTCGAAACGGCCCGGAAACTGGATGAATTGCTGCAGGATGTCGAGGGGCCGGTCCTGTTGCACTGTGCCAGTGGTAATCGTGTCGGCGCGGTTCTGGCCTTGCGGCATCGCCTGACCGGTGCGAGCCCGGAGGAATCGATAGAACATGGCAGGAATGCCGGACTTACAAGGCTCGAAGGGGAGGTCAGGGACAGGCTCGAGAGCGAATAGCGGCTATCGCCAGGCTGAATGAATGAACCAGGCGTCAGAGCTGAGAAGCTCTGACGCCGATTCGTTGTTGGTGGACCGAGTGCGAATAAATTGGAACCACCTCGTAAACGACGTTTCAGAGTGGTCTGAAGTCCTCCAGAAAGCGTTTCCAGAGTCAGAGCACTACGCAACTCACTGATATTCAGTCATTTTGGCTTGAGGCGATGCTCAGCGATGGTCACCGACCAGCCATCGAACCCTATTGGAGGCGGTAATTCGGGAGTTTCGGGAGTCGGGTTTGCCTCTGGTCGCTGTCTCGATGATGATTGGTTCATGCGTGTAATCGTCATTTCACTCTTGCTCTCGATGTTCCTTCCCCGTGGCGCGTTAGCGCAGGACGCGCCTTGTACGTGCGACCGTGACGACTTGCTCGCCAACATACGAAGTGCGCAGACCATCTTTTATGGCTCGATTCAAGAAGCGAAAATGGAGTCCGGTCAAAGCGATACGATCAAACTGACGCTCGACGTGCGCGACCCTATACGCGGTAAAGAGTCGGGGCCGGTTGAAGTTTCTACGACCCTGCCTCACGAGTGCGGAGTCAGAGCGAGACTCGGAATGCACTCGCTATACGTGATCACCAATGAATCGGAACCCGTGACACGTTGTGGGGGGAGCGGGTCGCATTATTATCAACAGGGCCATGAACTGTACGATCTACACAACCTGGTGTTCGCGCTGATCACGATTGAGTATGCCGACAGTGATCCGCAGGTAGTCCGGTCGTGGTTGAATCGGACTTTCAGCAAGAACTACACGCGTCGAGAGAATATGGAGAGTTTCTTCGGCCTTATCGGGGAACTCGACCCGGAAACGATAATCACGCTAACGGACAACGAAGTGATCTACAGGAACATTGTGTTCGTATTCACTGACGACATCTTGATTGATTACTTCTGGAACGAGCGGTCATAGCATGCGCTTCCTTTCGCTAATCCTCGTACTTCTCGCCAGCGATGCGCTGGCGTGCAGTTGTGCAGGGTCTGATCTGCAAGGTCAGTACGAGGGCAGCGATAACGTGTTTACGGCTGTCGTGACGGGCGCGAGATTCGATGACGACGGCAACATTGAGGCTGACTTTATGATTACAGAAGTCTTCAAAGGCGACATTCCTTTCGACAAGCTTCGTACGACAAGAAGCGGCACTACATGTGATACCTCGATTACCGTTGGCCCCGAGTACATTTTCTTTATGGGGGACGAAGGACGGTTCGGCATGTGTTCCGGCAACAAGACCATAGTGCCGGGAAGGCCCACGCCGTGGCTTGACCTCCTAAAGGCATACAAGGCCGGAGAAACGCCGGATTTGTCGTCTCCGTGGGACTTTCGGCATCACGACGGTAGCTGTTCACTCAGAACAGACTTTCGGTCTACGGAAGACTGGATCATGAGCCACCTGACGCTGGAATACCGTTACGCAGCTCCTGACAACCCGGTTTGGACCATCGAACAGATGAACAAGGCGGGCTATGCGAGAGCAGTGTTTATACTGCCAACGCGAAAAGAACCGGCGGACGCGACGCTGAACCTAAAGACCCGTGACCGAGAGTTCGGTGCGACGTGGTCTGACGACGCGCTGCCTGGTCGTAGTAGGGGTGCATTTCAGTTGAGTGGTGACGATGTACGTGCGTTTGCTCAGGAGTTGCTGCATACGAAAGTTGTGCAGGTCGCAGGGTCATTGGAGCGGTATCCATCACTGGACGGCACGGTTATAAGAACCACGAACGCCGGAAGTGCCATCGCGGATTTCGTCGAGTGCGCGAGTCAGTAATAGGTGTAGGGCTCATGACTTCGATTTAGGCACCCGTCCGGCGAATGTCACCGACATGCTTTCGAGACAGATATGAGGCGGCAACCGCGGGGGTTCGAGCGGCAGTCGCTCAGAAATTCCTGATTTGTCGCGATAGAGTGCGGAATGCGATATTTCGCCCAAATATGTGCTTATATTACCGACCTGACCGGTTTGCATTGTTCAAGTTAGAGGAAGTCCGGAGTGGTCGATTTCAAAAAGCATCTCGCTGGCAAGAAAGCAGAAAAGCCTATTGACCCAGTTGAGTTGTACGACACATTGGATCGTGCGCACGATAAGGGCCCGTTGCGCCCTGCGCAGCTTTCGGTTTTGAGTCTCTGGAATGACTCACATTCCACTAACCGCGACGTGATCGTGAAACTTCACACAGGGCAGGGTAAGACGTTGATCGGCTTGCTAATGCTCCAGTCACGACTAAACGCTGGCAACGGCCCGGTTGTCTATCTGTGCCCGAACAATTTCTTGATTGAACAAACGTGCGCGCAAGCGCAGCAATTCGGGATTAAGACTTGCATAGCCGACCCCGAGCTGCCCGACGAGTTCCTAAACAGCCAGCAAATACTCGTCACATCTGTACAGAAGCTGTTCAACGGCCTTACGAAATTTGGCCTGCACGGGAGGTCAATCAACGTTGATACGGTATTGATGGATGACGCGCACGCCTGTGCTGACGCCATTCGCCAGAGTTGTCGCATCAGGATTGATGCAAGCGAGCCCGCTTATGATTCGCTCAAGACGTTGTTTGCGAGCGAACTCGAAGCTCAGGGCGTAGGGACTTGGGCGGACATCGAGAACAAAAAGCGGGATGCGATATTGCCTGTTCCTTACTGGGCATGGGTTCCGATGGAATCTGAGGTTGCTGGCATTCTGTGGGTTTTACCCCGATACCACGGACGGTTGAGTTAAGTTCGATTCCTTCTGTTTGAGTGCTTTCATCTTTCGCCTTCGTCGAGGATTATAGAAACGCTCGATGTAGTCAAAGATATCCGCTCGTGCTTCGAGATGAGATTCGTACCGACGACGGTTGACGCGCTCCCGTTTCAGCATCCCGAAGAAGCCTTCGCAGGCTGCATTGTCGGCGCAACTACCAACGCCACTCATAGAACAGGTCAGGTTGTGACCCTTCAGAAAGCGCTGATATTCGTCACTGGTGAACTGGCATCCGCGATCCGAGTGCAGGATCACTGGCTGCCGCGACTCTCGCTGCCACAACGCCATCAGCACGGCCTGCAGCACCAGCTGCCGATTCTGACAACGGCTCATCGACCAGCCAACGACGATCCCTGAGTGCAGATCGACGACGACGCACAGGTATAACCACAGACCACCGACGACACGCACGTAGGTTATGTCGGTCACCCACTTGGTGTTCGGCTCATCGGCTGCAAAGTCGCGGGCCAGGTGATTCTGTATGTCTTCGGGCCTCGTGCCGGACGGCTTGCTGCGGTGTTTTTTCTTGCACGGAATGCCCTGGATCTCATCTTCACGCATCAGCCGGGCGACGCGATTCAGGCTCGCTGTCTCGCCCTCGTCACACAGGTCCTCCCAGATCCGACCGGCGCCCAGGATGCCGTCACTCTCGGCATGCAGTACGCGGATGCGTTCCAGCAGGCGTTGATTCTCTCTTGCGCGAGGACTCATCGGACGATCACACCAGCCGTAATGGCCGCTCGGTG
>JAOTVR010000148.1 GCA_029863305.1 Gammaproteobacteria bacterium
CGAGCACACGCCTGACGTCGGTCAGGACCTGATCGAAGAATTCGTTGCCCGTCAGGATTGGCGTCCGATGAGCCTTCTCGAGTTTCAGGATTCATGGACGCGCCTGCCGGAGGCGGACAGAATCGTCGCCAAGGGCGCAACCTGGTTCAAGCCGATGTCGGACAGCCTTGCCTACCAGATCGACGAGGCAAAGGAGTTTTCCGGGAATCCGGATGACGATGAACAGCTGGACCGGCTGTACGAGTTTTCTCTGCGCCTGGGGCTTATCGAATTGGTGCCGCCAGGCTGGATGCCCGACCCGTCAACCATTAACCGTGGCGCGGAGAGTCTTGCGCCGGCTGCTAAAGTAAGTGAACGGGTATTGTCGGATTCGAGTCAGGGGGCCGATGATGGCCTTGCGGTTGACCAAGCCGACGCGACCGATGCGGAGGCGCCGACCAGCGCGCCCGAAGTGACGACAGAGGCAGCAGCGTCAGTCAGTTCGGTGAACAAGGAGGCGTGCACGGCCGCCCAGCTCAATACACGGCGCCGAAACTGTGTCGACAGACTGTCGATTGGCGCGAATGGCCCAGTGATGCGGGTGCTGCCCGGCGGTGAGTTTGTCATGGGAAGTGACAATGAAGACGACGCAATGCCAGCGCACCCGGTCGTTGTGGAAAAACCCTTCGCAATGTCATTGTTTGAAGTGCAAGCCGCCGAATTCCGCTTGTATTGCGAGTCGACCGGAGCGGGATGCCCGGGCGATCCCTGGCCGGAGGAGGAGGATATGCCGGTCGTCGGCGTCAGCTGGCACGATGCCGTCGCTTATGCCCGGTGGCTGACGGGACAGACCGGACAGGTATACCGGCTGCCGACCGAGGAGGAATGGGAATACGCAGCCCGAGCCGGCACGACGACGGATTATCCCTACGGCGAAAAGCTGTTGCCTGCGCAGGCGCGCTATTCATCGATTACGGATTATGATTCGCCCTTACCGGCGAGCGACCGGACGACGCAAAAAAATGAATTTGGTCTGTGGCATGTCATTGGCAATGTTCGCGAATGGGTGGACGCCGACTGGAATCCTGCTGGCGACGCAGCCGGGACGGATGCGCTCAAAGTCGTCCGCGGCGGGTCCTACTCAAGCGGCGAAGATGAACTCAGGTCCTCGGCGAGACAGGGGATGCCCGCAAGTTCCCGGGACAACAGCACCGGCTTTCGGCTGCTAAGGGAGCTTTAGCGTACTGTAATGTTTTTTCCAACAATGTGTTATAAGCAATTAATAGCAATCAGTTTTGAATTATGCGTGACTGCCGGACCAGGTAGCGCTAAACTGTAAGCTCACGCTATACCCGCGCGACAAAACACAAAACAACAACAGGGGTATTCAGACCGTGGTCTATAAAAAATCCGTGCGAAATATGCTTTCGTTTGGCCTGCTTGGTGGGCTTTCACTCCTGGCGTCAAGTCTCGTTCTTGCGCAGCAACCGACGGCAAATTCCACCGGTGCCTTGCCCGGAATTGCGCAGCCGCAATTCGACCAGTGGCAGCTCCGGGCACAGGAAAATGAGGAACTGTACATTCCGCCAACGGCTCAACGGCCATTGGGGGAAGATGCCGGACCCAGGATCCAGGTGACATCGCTAAGACTGGACATTGACCCGCAGTTGCAGCGGGAGATCGACGCTCAGCTGAATGACACGTTGAATCTGATGTTGTCCGCGAGGACGACGGAGTACCTGGCACAGGGCTTTACGATCGGTCGCCTTGAGAGCATTGCGGCGGACATTACCGATGCGCTGCGCGATGCCGGTTTCATTCTGGCATGGGCGTATTTGCCGGAACAAAATATTACTGACGATACCGTGGTGATCAATGTGCTGCCTGGCAGCCTCAATGCGATTACGGCGGATGGCAATAATCGCTACTCGACAGCGCGGCTGATTCGGCCGTTTTCCGATCTGGTTGGCTCGCCGGTGCAGCGAAGTGCGATTGAGAATTCGATCCTGCACGTCCGGGAATATCCGGGACTGTCCACGTCGGCCGTGTTCAGTCCGGGCGAAGATATCGGAACGAGTCAGCTGACACTGCGCGTCTCTGAAGATCCGTTCGATATGTCGGTGATGGCAGATAACCATGGTACGGAGTCCACCGGCGAGAATCGGCTGCGGTCGGATCTATTCTGGTACAACCCGTTCGGTCGCGGCGATATCCTCGCGATCAACGCGCTGCAGACCTTCAATCCGGCGGAAAACCTGTACGGTGGATTGACGTACCAGACGCCATTCGTTCGCCACGACCTGACGCTGACACTCGCTTTTTCGCACAATGCATTTGAGGTGGCGGAAGGTGACGCGGCCGGCGCGGGGCAAGGCGGTGAAAACCTTGCGGGCGATACGAATGTCGGATCGATCGGCCTGAGCAAGAACCTGCGACTGACGCGAACCTCGAGAATGGATATTGGCTTCGATCTCAGCGGCAAGAATGCGGTACTCGAAAACCTGCCATCCGAGACCGAAGACAATCTGACGGTCGCTTCACTGTTTTTCGTCGCCGAAGGGTTCGATGGCTTTGGGGCGGGTGGCATCAATCAGTTCGAGTTTCGTTACTCGACAGGCATCCCGGATTTCATCGGCTCGATGTCCAAGGATGGTGATGGCGGCCAGTCGACGCGGACCGGCGGCTCCGGCGCCAATGCTGGCGGCGACTTCGACAAGTTCAATCTGCGCTACCAGCGCCTGCAGCGATTGTCCGAGCGGAATTCCCTCCTGTTCCGTGCCGAAGCCCAGGCGACCGATGACCTGTTGACGTCCCTGGAGCAGTTTATGATTGGTGGTCCGAACAGTGTTCGTGCCTACCCGATCGCCGAATTCCTTGGTGACGAAGGTGCTTTCACGTCGCTGGAGTTGATTGTCGATGTCAGCAAGCCTGACAGCGATCTGTCGTTTGCCATCTCTGCATACGGCGACTACGCCTACGGAAAAATCAACGATCCACTGGCGAACGAGATCGATGACACGGATCTCGCGGGATGGGGAATCGGTATCTCGATGAGCCATACCGGCGACAGCGGCAACCAGTTCGCATTGCGATTCGATGTGGCGTCGGCAATTACGGATATCGAACCATCGGACGGTGACGATCCGCAATTTTACGGGCAGATAAGCTACACCTTCCGATAAGTTTCCGGAGCGAACAAAACATCTGGCGATTGCTTGGCACATAAAAAGAATTAGGAACAACAATGAAAAGAATCTTCCTGAACGAATCATCGAATAACGAAGCCATCGATACGACGATCAAACACCAGCGCAGGCGTTCTGCCAGCCTGTTGAGCGGTTTTGCACTGGCCCTGGTCACTGCCGGCCCGGCGCTGGCGGGCCCGACCGGTGGCAACGTTGTCGGTGGCGAGGCCACGATTACGGGTGGCGTGAATCTGACAGAGATCAATCAGGCGACCAACAGGGTATCCATAAACTGGGATACTTTTAACGTGGCCGCCAACGAAACGGTTCGCTTCATACAACCGTCAAGCACGTCTGTCGCGTTGAATACCATTTTCGATCAAAACCCCAGCCAGATATTCGGCGTCATCGATGCGAATGGCCGGGTGCTGCTGATCAATCCTAACGGCATGATTTTCGGCCCGACCTCACAGGTCAATGTCGCCGGCCTGGTGGCGAGTTCGTTGAACATCTCGACCGCAGATTTCATGGCGGGTAATCATTCGTTCGAATCTGCAGCCGGCGCGGGTGGCCTGGTTCTCAATCAGGGTGCGCTGCAGGCGGCGCCCGGTGGGTTCATCGCGCTCCTGGGTGAAGCTGTTGCCAACGAAGGTTTGATCGTTGCGGACGCCGGAACAATTGCGATGGCGGCAGGCAGCAAGGTCGCGCTCGATTTCGACGGGTCCGGGCTGCTGTACTTCGCGGTGGAAAGTGATGTGCTCAATTCAGCACTTGGCGTCGATGCGGCCGTAAACAACACGGGATCGCTGTTTGCCGACGGAGGGCAGGTGCTGCTGACAGCATCGGCCGCCCAGGATGTTTACACGAACGCTATCAATAACGAAGGGCTGATCCGTGCCCGCCGCATCGACGACGCAGGTGGGGTGGTTCGCCTGGTCGGCACGGGCGCGCCGGTGATCCACAGCGGCAGCATTGACGTTAGCGGCGGTGATCAGGATTCGACGGGCGGCACGGCGGAGCTACTGGGCGAGAAGGTCGGAATTGCTGCGGGTGCGAGCATCAATGCCGATGGCGTAGCGGGCGGCGGCACGATTCTCGTCGGTGGCGACGTCCAGGGTGGCGGTGATGCGCAAACGGCTGACTTCACTTATGTAGGCGACGGTGCGGTGTTGAGCGCTGACGCCCTGGGCCAGGGCGACGGCGGAACCGTCGTCGTGTGGGCGGAGGAAGTCGCGCGGGTCTATGGCGACATATCTGCTCGCGGCGGCGCAGCCGGTGGAGACGGTGGATTTGTCGAGACCTCCGGCAAGAGCTATCTCGACTTTAACGGCAACGTAGATGCGAGCGCTGCGAGCGGTTCAGCAGGCACATGGCTCCTTGACCCGCGCGACATTTTGATTACCAATCTCCAGGCCAATATCACGGAGAACGACCCCGGCGGTGACCCGGGGCCGGTCTCGTTCACCCCAATCGACCCGGCGCTTGCGACGACCATCGATGTCGCCAATATTAACGCCGCGCTCGATCTTGGCTCGAGCGTCACGATTAACACGACGAGCGCTCCGGGGCCAACGCCAGGCAACATCACTGTCGATGCTGCCATTGCAAAGGTGGCCGATGGCGGCAACGTTGACGGCTCAACGCTTACCCTGATTGCCGACAACAACATTGACGTCAATCAGTCGATTACGTCGACGACAGGTCTGCTGAATGTCGATCTGCAGGCAAATGGCATCATCGATATCGATGCCAATGTCACGACCAACGGCGGGAATTTCACCGCCAATACGCCGGGCATAACGGCGTTCGACTCATCGGGATTCCTGATTAACACAACGGGTGCCGAGGACGCCGCGGGTGGCAACGTGTCGGTGGTTGTGAGTGGACAGATCACCACGGGTGGCATAACGACCAGCGGTGGCAACGCTACAGCGGCGGGCCAGGACGCCGGTTTCGTGGCATTGGTCGGCGATGTTCTGGACATCGGGGCAATTACGGCAACCGGCAGCGCCTCGGTCGGGGCGACCCCAGGCGGAGCCGGCGGTGCGGTCACTCTCGGGGACGTCGATACACCGCCGACCTCGATCACGCTGAACGGCGACATCGATTCCTCGGGCGGTGCCGGGACACCGCAGGGCGCCGGCGGCGAAGTGCAGATCAATGGTCCGTCCATTCTGGCGGCCAACAGAGTGATCAATACCGGTGCGACCGCTGGCAATGTTATTTTCGAGGACGCAGTCGTTAGCCTGGACGGTGGCCAGAGCCTGACAGTGACAGCCGGTACTGGCGCTGTCACGCTCGCAGCGGCAGGACAGGGTGTTGCAACCAACCAGTTGACCGAACTCAACGTGACCGGTGCTGGCATCAACCTGGGCGGCAACATCACGACAAATACTGCGACAGGCATCGTACTGAACGGCGCGACGACCCTGACGGCCGACGTGACGCTCGACAGCAGCACTAATGACGGTGTCGTTAACCTGTCGAATGCGGCGGTTACAGACGACGCGACCCCTCGGACGCTGAACATTGTTGCGGGCGCAGGACAGATCGATCTGGACGCTGTTACGGTCGGATCAATTGATGCGACAACGAGTGGCACGGTCAATGTCGGCGGCAACGTGACGACCGACGGCGCGGGTGGAATTGCACTGCAGGGCGCTACGATTGATCTTGCCGACACGTTCGGTCTGGTGTCGAACGGCCAGGACATCTCACTGACTGCCGATACTATGACAGACGGCGCGACGTCGACGATCGATGCCGGCAGTGGAACCGTTACATTGACGCCGCTGAACCCCGCAAATGACGTCCTTGTCTGCGATGAGGACGGCAACAACGGATGCGGTGGAGCTCCGGTTGCCACGGAATACGATCTTGAGAGCTACGTCATCACGGCTGGCACTTTACAGATCGGTGCGACAGGTCAGACTGGCGGTATCGAACTCGATGCAGCGACCCTTGGCGGCGGGCAGGCCTATAATCTTGCGCTTCTAAACGCTGCGGCCGGCAATATCATTGTTTCGGGCATCTTCAACGGGCAGGGGCTGAGTATCGATTCCACTACCGGAGCTATCAATCTCGATGCTGACGTCAGCACCAACGGCGGGGACGCGGTCTTTGCCGACACGGTCACTCTGGGTGCCAATCTCACGGTGGACACGAACGGCACCACGGATGGAAACGCAAATTTCCGGGGCGCTATCGAAAGCGACAACGGCAATCAGTTACTGGTTGTCGACGCTGGCACCGGCACGGTAACACTTGGTAATGTCGGAGTAGGCCCGACCAATTCGCTGACGTCGCTGAATGTCACGGGCGGCACGATCAATCTCGGCGGAGATATCAATACCACCAATGACGCCGGCATCGTTCTGACCGGAACCAAGAACCTGACCGCGGACGTTTCGATGACCACATCGGGCGATACAGTGAACCTCGCATCAGGCGAAATCGTCAGTGAAGATGGCACGCAGGGTCTGACAATCGCGGCCGGCGTCGGCACGGTATCGCTGGGCGATGTTGGCCAAGGTGTGGGTAAGGCCCTGACATCGCTGGACGTGACCGGCGGCACGATCAACCTGGGCGGCAACATCACGACAAATACTGCGACAGGCATCGTACTGAACGGCGCGACGACCCTGACGGCCAACGTGACGCTCGACAGCAGCACTAACGACGGTGTCGTTAACCTGTCGAACGCGGCGGTTACAGACGACGCGACCCCTCGGACGCTGAACATTGTTGCGGGCGCCGGACAGATCGATCTGGACA
>JAOTVR010000052.1 GCA_029863305.1 Gammaproteobacteria bacterium
CGGCGTTTCCCAGTGGGCGAAATAGTGCAGCGCGTCGCAGGCAATTTGCAGCCCTTGTTCCTGAAGAAAATCCGACCACGCTAATTCGGCCCGGTCGACCTTCGTTCGCAATTCCTGTAATTCAGTACTGTATCTCGGCCAGTTACCGCTCGGGTCGCGTGCCAGCAAGATACTGGTTTCCTCAAACAGCTCGCGGATTGCTGCGCTGTAGTAGTCGAGTCCGCCGTGTGAGACACGGAGGATCGCGTTCGCCTCGTTGGCCGTTCTTCCGTCGCACAGTCGGTGGGCATTGGACTCGTCTGCATCGACAACTCCGCCAGGAAATGTATAACTCTGGCCGTAGGCGTCCCCGGCCTTACGTTTGACCAGCAGAATCTCCGGAGCACGATCGGCATCGCGAATCACGACAATAGTTGCCGACGGCAGTGCGCGCACAGGTTGTGATTTCTTTCGGCTCATGATCAAAGGTGTTTGCGAAGTATCACTTCGATTTGTTTTGGCTTGCTGCCGTAGCCAATGATGTCCAGTAGCTCGTCGTTGTGCCCGATCACGTAGACCTGCGAACCGTGATAGGGAGTGTAGGCGGCGGTTGGTGCCAATAAGTTGTACTCATCCCGTTCGAGCGGTCGGGTCTGGCCGTCCACGTCATACAGGCTGTAACCGAACGTCGTGCGAAATCCATTCGTGACGGCGGTAATTTGTTCATGTGTTCCCGTCAGTCCGACAATGGATGAGTGAAATGCGTCCGTGTATCGAGCGAGCCTCTCAGGTGTGTCTCTTTTCGGATCGACCGAGATAAACAAGACGGTAACCTGCCGGGCCAGCGATTTCAGCGAGTCGAGTGCGATAGCGATATTTTGCAGCGTCAGCGGACATATGTCGGGGCACGACGTGTAGCCGAAGAACACCAGGCGCAACGTTCCGCTGTAGTCATCCGCCGTGACCGCATCGCCGGATTCATCAACCAGCTCGAACGACAAATCGACAGCCGGCAACGGCATCGGGGGATCATTCCGCTCTTGCTGGCAACCGCCGAGCAAAGTCAGCAAAAGTACACCGAGACAAGCGCCACAGGAGTTCATCACATACGCCCCATCGATCTCAGTGGCAAACATTATTGGATACGGCGATCTCGATACCCTCGAGCGTCGTCGCACCGGTATCGATCAGCGATTGCAGCTCGTGCGATCGCGCATCTATGACGGCAACCTGACCGCTGTCGATAATCGCAGTGAACAAGGTCTTCGAATCGGAGGTAACCAGGCCGTCATCGCTGCGGCCGGGCAACTGGATGGGATCCAGTTGTCGCAACTTGCCGAGATCCACCACCGCAATCCTGTTCCCCGTGGCGGGCATGACAAATGCAACCGTGTCGAGCCAGCCCGTGTTGATCTCCCGGGCCGTTACATGCGTTGGAATCGTGGCGATCACCTGCCTGGACAGAGAGGTCAGTACTGTCAGCGTGCCGTCGCCGCTGTTTGGCACCAGAACATAACGGTTGTCCGCGGTGCTGTAGGGTCTGATCGGGCCCTTACCGACCGGAACAGAATCCTTGACGATCCCGTTTACGAGGTCGAGTACCACGACGCGGTCTTCCGACGTCACCGACACATAACCCGTGTAGCCGTCTGCCGACCGTGACATCGCACTAAGCCGTGCATCGGCATCCGGTTCGCCACCAAGGTCGATCTCGGCGACCTTCTCGCGTTGCGCCAGGTCAAGGATGCTGATTGCTTTTCGGCCCGGCTCCACGACATACAGTTTTCCACCGTCGAAGCCGAAGGTCATTGAGGGTTCCTTGCCGAGACCGTCGACACGCAGCACCTGTTCGTGGGCGAACATGTCCCAGATCGAGACCGAACCGTCGTTACTGCTGAATGCGACAAACCGATCCAGGGGGCTTAGTAATGCGGCATCCGGGCGCATACCGATGGTCAGTCTGTCGATGACCTCACGCGTGTACAGATTTATGACCGTGACCGATTCATTTTCCGGATCTGTCGCGAACAGCAGGTCCAGTTCCTCCGATACGACGATACTATTTGCCACGTGCGGTATGGCGAGCCTGGCTGCGACCTTGTGTTCGAGCGTATCGATCGCAATGATGGTCCTTTCGCCAGCGCTCGGGACGAACGCAAACTGGCTACCGTTCGTCAATTTGTCGCTCTTGAAAAAATCGAAAACGTCGCTGCCGGCCGCAGCCGGCAACGTAACGGCAACCAGAACCAACAATGTGCGGAGCATCGCCCTCACTCGAGGCCGAGGAATGGGTAGATGGCGTCGCTGACCGTGTGGAAATTATCGCTTACGAGGAGCAGCCCGAAGAACACGATGAACGCCGAGGACACGGCACCAACCAGGCGCGTATGCCGGGCGATTGCCTCGAACAAGCCCTGCATTCGCGAGAAAAAGTAAGCCGCAAGGAGAAAAGGAATGGCGACGCCGGCCGCAAAGATACCCATCAGGCTCGCGCCGACAGAAGCGCTGCCCAGTGCACCAACGTAAATCAGCAATGTCCCTATTATAGCGCCGCCAAAACAGGACATGCAGCCGAGGCTGAACGCGATTGAGACCAGCACTGTGCCGATCGTGCCTTTGGACTTGAACTGCTGCACCGTTTCGGCGCCAGGCAGGCGGCACACTATCGGGGCCTTCGCGCGGATGCCGAGCCATACGCCAAACAGAATGACGATGACGCCTGCGCCAATACCCACCGCGCGCGTGTAGTTGGCGAAGAACAGCTGTGCTTCCTTGCCGGCGTAGCCGATCAGGGCTCCGCTCACGACGAACAGCGCGATGTAACCCGCGACGAAACAGCTCGCAAGCCACAGCACTTTGCGGCGCACCTCGGGGCTGATTCCGTGTTCGGCCACCACCTGCTCTGCGGTGATGCCGCCCAGCGTTGCAAAGAAAATCAGCACCAGCTGGATCAGGCACGGAGTCAGCACCGACGCCAGCAAACCGGCGGACAGGGAAAACACCATGATGCTTGTAAATGTGTCGCGCGACATGAGCTCCACCGGAATGTCGAGCGGCAGTTCCCAGACGAACTCCGAGTCGACAGGAAGCAATTCGCCGTTGTCGACCAGGTCGCGGTCCCAGGCATGCGTCAGGGTCAGCTTCAGTTCCCCGGCGGTGGCATCGATATAGGGCTGGCCCTGTTCATCGAATTTGGCGAATCGCAGAATCGTCGTACGGTGGTGTTCGACAAGCTCCGGGCCTTCTGCCGATACGGGATCAATTGTTCTGTCACCGACAGTGAGCGTTGCGTCAGCGAGCCCTTCGGGCAGCAACTCGGTGTGCACATCTTCTGCAAGGAAGAACACGATGTGCCTGTCCGGACGAAAGGCCTCGACCGAACCTTTGCGGTCCGCATACTGAAAATACTCGTCGGACGCGTACAGCGCCGTCACCTCAATGCCACCCGGAAACCAGTTGAACCGCGTCAACATCTGGTTGAGGGTGCGAAAGTCGTCGAATCGTTCGTTTTGTACCTGCTGCCCGGTCTCGAACAGCATGCGATCGCCGTTGACCAAATACGGAAACACGAGCCACGAGAAGGCGACTGCGGCAACGAAGAGGAAACCGACCACCGATGCCGTAACGCGATTAACTGTGGCCTGGCTCATGCGAAAAAGGGGACTGTCTCCATTCAGGAACGTCGCGCTACGGAGAATTCGGCGATCGCGATCAGGGCCTGCTTGTAGTGCGAGTCCGGAATGTCGGATAACGCCGCAATCGCCGTGTCGGCAGCTTCCTGCGCTCGTGCGGCTGTGTATTGCAGGGCACCGGTCGACTCGATGATTGCTGTAATTCTCTCGAGCTGGTCGAGTCCGCCCTCGAGAATGGCATCGCGAATGACGGCTTTGTCGTCAGCGTCGCTTTTTTGCATCGCGTAGATAAGAGGCAGGGTGGCTTTTCCCTCGGCCAGATCGTCGCCGATATTCTTGCCAAGTTCGTCAGCCGAGGCGTTGTAGTCGAGCGCGTCATCCACGAGTTGAAAGGCAGCACCGAGATTCTGACCGTATGTGATCATGGCCTCTTCGTCACGCGGGTCGCGATTCGCCAGCACAGCGGCGATTTGGGCCCCTGCCTCGAAAAGCCGCGCTGTCTTTCGATAAATGACCAGCCGATAGTTATCTTCCGTCGTGTCGGGGTTATGCACGTTCATCAATTGCATGACTTCGCCAGCGGCAATCGTGTTGGTCGCATCCGCCAGTATCTGCATGACACGCATACTGTCGATATCGACCATCATCTGGAAGGCACGTGAGTACAGGAAGTCACCGACGAGCACACTCGCCTGATTGCCGAAGACTGTATTTGCCGTATCCCTGCCGCGACGCCGGGCCGAGCTGTCGACGACATCGTCGTGCAACAGGGTGGCGGTATGAATGAACTCGATGATTGCTGCGGAGCGAATGTGCTGCTCAGCAGCGTAGCCGAGGGCGCGTGCGGCCAACAGGACCAGGAGTGGCCGCAGACGCTTGCCGCCGCTCGTCACGATGTACTGCGACACCTGCGACACAAGAGCCACGTCGCTCTCGAGACTCGTCGCAATCAGTTGATCGACGGCCGCCATGTCGTCGCGGGCCAGCGCGATCACGTCGGCGAATGTCGTCGATTCCAGGGATTCTTCTATGGCGTGCATCAGACGTGTCATGATGCCTGAATCGCCTGTTTTTGGCGACCGGTGCCGCGTTGCGGCGGTTCGAATTCGGCAATCGCAAGCCTTTGAAATCAGGGCTAAAATGGAAGCCATCTGACGTTGACCCGGGGCGGGGTTATCTATAGAATTCCCGCTCCTCTGTGGCAGCCGCCAGACCTGCGTTCGAGCGGAAATCCGGCAGCTACAAGAAAACACTTAATTCTCAGTGAGTTGCGGGTGCTTCGCGACTCACATTTTGGAGTAAACGACGATGTATGCGGTTTTTCGCAGTGGCGGCAAACAGTACCGCGCGTCAAAAGGCGATGTTTTGCGCCTCGAAAAGATCGACGGCGATGAGGGTGCTGCAGTCAAATTCGACCAGGTTTTGCTGGTCGGTGAGGGCAGCGACATCGAGGTCGGCAGCCCCACCTTGTCGGGTAGTGCGGTAAGCGCCAAGGTTGTTCGCCAGGGCAAGAGCCGCAAGGTACCTGTGGTCAAATTCAAGCGCCGCCAGAATTATCTGCGGCAAGGGTCGCACCGGCAGTTTTTCACCGAGGTGGAAATCACCGGTATAACAGGCGGATCGGCGAACAAAGCAGCGCCGAAAGCCGACGCGATGGCTAAGGAAGCCGCACCGAAAGAAACAGCGGCAAAAGCGCCAGCCAGTAAAAAGGCGGCGAAGAAAGTAGCGAAAAAGGCCGCGCCCAAGAAGCCGGCAGCCAAAAAAACGGCGGCCAAGAAATCGGCAGCCAAAAAAACGGCGAAGAAAAAAGCGGCCAAGAAGTAGTCGCGATTTACACGAAGGTACAGATCAATGGCACATAAGAAAGCAGGCGGCAGCAGCAAGAACGGCCGCGATTCAGAATCCAAACGACTCGGCGTCAAGAGATACGGTGGCCAGGAAGTACTGGCTGGTAACATTCTCGTTCGCCAACGCGGTACGCGCTTTCACCCGGGCACCAACGTCGGTATAGGTCGCGATCACACCCTGTTCGCAAAAAAGGACGGCAGTGTGAAATTCGAGCGTAAAGGCCCGAAAAACAGGCAGTTTGTGAGTGTTCTATCGAACTGATGGTCGCGCCCTGAGCGGCGCTCCAGCAGGAGTCTCAGCACTCCAACGAAGGCCCCGCACCAGCGGGGTTTTTTGTAGGTTAGAACCATGAAATTCGTCGACGAAGCCACAATACGGGTTCAGGCAGGCAACGGTGGTCACGGTTGTCTGAGCTTTCGGCGCGAAAAATACGTCGAGAGAGGCGGGCCCGACGGCGGCGATGGTGGCCACGGTGGCAGCGTGTATCTGCTTGCCGACCCGGCCATGAACACGCTCGCGGATTTTCGGGTGGCTCGCAAGTTTCGCGCCGAGACCGGGCAGGGCGGTGCGGGCCGCAACAAGACAGGGCGCTCCGGCGCTGATCTCGACGTCAAGGTTCCCTGCGGCACTGTCGTGCATGACGTCGATACGGGCGAACTGATCTGTGATTTGACAGAGCCGGGGCAACGTCAAAAGGTCGCGGAAGGAGGTCGTGGCGGACTCGGCAACACTCGTTTCAAGAGCAGTGTGAATCGGGCGCCACGCAAAACGACGAATGGCACCGAGGGCGAAGGCCGGCATCTGAGTCTGGAACTGAAGGTCTTGGCCGACGTTGGCTTGCTTGGAATGCCCAATGCCGGCAAGTCAACGCTGATTGCGGCAATGTCCCACGCAAAACCCAGGATCGCGGACTACCCATTCACAACTCTTCATCCGAATCTCGGCGTTGTTCGCGTCGGCCGCCTGCAGAGTTTCGTCATGGCCGACATTCCGGGGTTGATCGAAGGAGCCTCCGCGGGAGCGGGTCTGGGTATTCAGTTCCTGAAACACCTGCAACGGACCGGCCTGCTATTGCACCTGGTGGACATCGCACCGATCGATGGGTCCAGCCCGGCGGAGGTCGTCAGAGCGATCGCAACCGAGCTCCGTAATTTTTCCGCGGAGCTTGCCGACAAGCCGCGCTGGCTTGTGATCAACAAGATCGATCTGTTGAGTGATGAAGATCTCGCCGCGGCCCGGGCTGCCTTACTTGCCGATCTCGATTGGCACGGACCGGTGTTTGAAGTGAGCGCCGCGACGGGCAAGGGCACGGAGACGCTCGCTCAGGCTGTGATGCGAGAGCTCGAAGAGGAATCGGATTCCTAGGACTGTTTGGGCTTGTGATTCAGTTCGCAGGTCTGATCGAGGTACTCGTCGTAATCCAGCGCCGGGCGGCCCGGTGTACGCCGGGTGAAAATGCGAAGACTCCAGAGGCAACAGGCGATGCCGATGCCGACGCCGAAGTACAAATACCAGCGCTGCACTTCCAGGCCCAGGTATACGCCTACTATTATGAGGAGAAGCCCGATGAGCAGCCAGTAATGTGGTGCTCGTTCGTAAAACGGAATTGGTATCCACATAATCGTTGCCTCACTAAAATGTTCTTGCTGCGAAAATTTGAAAACTCCAGCGCACCGGATCTAACTGCATAACTCGTCTTTCTTGGCCCGAGTTTCGGCGATCGTCTTTTGCGCCTCTTTCTCGCTCAAATATTCACGCTCGCCATCCTCACCCGTACGATAGAGCTGCGGGGCATTGACATACGATTCGTAAATTTCGGTAGCACGCTCACAGTAATACGCTTCGGCCTGTTTGCGGGCCGCCCGACTTTCTGCTGTTTCGCCAGGATACGCTTCCTCGTCTGAATCAGAGTCTTCGTCTGCAGCGTCGAGTTCATCCACCGAGCCGTTCGAATGCCACATCAGTTCAACCGAGACCGCGTCTTCATGATCCGGCGTGTCACTGTAATAGAACTTGCCGAACTCATCGGTCCAGGTGTAGATCGGTGTCATCGTATCGACGAAGTGCGTGTTGCCCTCAGCATCAACCCACCGCCACACATCGGCGTTCGCCGACGTGCCAATGCCCAAAACGAGCATGCCAGTTATAAGGATGTGTCTCATTGATGCTCCTGTCGGCCACAAGTATGGTCGTTTGAGTCTGAAAATCCCTTGACTGCCGTCACAAATCCGTGCCGGAGTCATCCGGCGAGTGCGGGTGCGTTCGTCGGTACTCAGCACCGGCTGCTCGATATGACATAACCCGGCTTCCCCCGATTCAAGGGTGACCGTTCATCCGGAATATCACTCCGCTTGTCGGCTCACAAACGCTTATCTAATCGAATTGCGACGTGCCTCAACGCCCGCCACAGGTGCTTTCGGCATACTTGCACCCTGGATTACCACTGCTGGAAATTTCGCCGGAAATGATTGCTAAAGGTGATTGTGCAATGTCTAGGGACAGCGGATTTACGCTTATCGAAATGATGATCGCGATAGCGATCACGGGTTTGCTGCTGTCGATGGCGGTGCCGGCGATGAACGTTTTCGTATCCAACGCTCGGCAAACCGGTGCCCTCAACGACTTTGTCTCGTCGATGCACGTGGCGCGCAGTACCGCAATCACGACGAATTCCCGTGTCACCGTGTGTCCAAGCGCCAGTGGTGCAAACTGCGAGCTTGTCGGCTGGGATGAGGGCTGGATCGTGTTTCGCGATGGCGACAGCGATCAGAATGTGGATGGCGGCGAAACCATCGTAGCAACGTCAGCCGGAGCAGATGGCCTTACGTTTCAGTCAGGTGAGTTCGGCCAGTTCCTCATGTATCGCCCGAATGGTCGCGTCATGAATGCATCGCTTAATGGCAGCTCCGGAGAATTTACCGTCTGTGACAGACGCGGCGCCGATCACGCCAAAGTATTGATTATCGATTTGTCGGGTCGTCCGCGCGCTTCGGACTACCTGGCAGACGGTAGCCCTCCGACCTGCAGCTAGTCGTCCAATGTCCGGGAACTCTCACATGCTCACCATTCACAATATTCAACGCGGTTTCTCCCTCATTGAGATGCTTGTCGCATTGATTGTGTTCAGCGTCGGACTGCTGGCGGTCGCCGGACTGCAAACAGTATCCAAGCAAGCCAATTACGAGGCCACACAACGAACAGCCGCCTCGCAGATTGCGTATGGACTGCTCGAGGATATTCGCGTCAACGGTGACGCGGCAAACATCTATCTCGCGGCTGGCGAGCTGGGCAACGGCAGTGTGGGAGCCGAACCGGCGCCGAATTGCAAGCCCGGTGCGGAATGCAATGCAGCCCAGAAAGCGGCATACGACTTGTGGTTTTGGGAGCAGCTTATCGATGGCAACCTCGAGACCAGCGGTGGCGCAGGAACTGGTGGTCTGGTGCTGCCGACCTTGTGCATCGCAGGCCCTCCAGGCGGTGGGGCCGGCGTTTACCAGGTGACCGTCGCCTGGCGTGGCTCGGCGGCCATAAACAACGCGGTCGCTAATCCGTGCGGCGCGGCCAGTGGCAATTATGGTGCAGCCAACGAATTCCGCCGCATTCTCCAGATTCCTACTTACATTGATCCGGTCAACTGAGCGTCATGCTAATGCGTACTGTTATTCATAAATCACAATCCGGTTTTACGGTGGTTGAACTGATGATTGCCATGCTGCTGTCGCTGACGCTCGGAGCGGCTGTCGTCACGGTATTTGTCAACAATAGCTATAGTTTCAATCAGGACGAGAATATCTCTCGCATGCAGGACGATGCCCGTCATGCGTTGCACGAAATTACATTCGACATCAGCATGGCCGGGCATTATGCGGAGCTGCACATTCCGGAGGGCGTGACACCCGACGGAGGCCTGTCCATCGGCACGGATTGTGGTCCGGCTGGTGAAGTGAACTGGATGTATCGAACGTTCGATACTGGCACAGGAAATTCGCTGTCGATCGCTGCGATCGACAATGCGACAAATTCTGCGGCCGCGGCAGCGCACTCCTGCTTCCAGTCAGGCGAGCTTCTCGAAGGCACTGACATCGTCGCGATCAAACGGGTAGCCGGAGCTGAAGCGGCTGTGCCCGCGGCGGGCTCCGTCTATTTGCGCACCAATGGCACCGTTGGATTGTTGTTCAACGGCCCGGCTCCGGCCGCGCCGCCATTCGTTGTTGCGCCGCCCCGTGCTGACTGGGCTTATCGCCCGAGTATTTATTACATCCGGCAGTTCGCCAATACGCCGGGTGACGGAATCCCGACTCTGTGCCGTAAGGCACTGCGTGGTGCCGGACCGGACATGACGACGGAATGCATCGCCACCGGTATCGAAAATCTGCAGATCGAGTACGGCATCGACACGAGTGAAGATGGTCACCCGAACGTGTACATGAGCAATCCCAATCTGACCGACATGCAAAACGTCGTGGCGGCGCGCGTATTTCTACTCGCACGTACGACCGAAATCGATACCCGCTACACAAACGACAAGACCTATTCGATTAGTAATTCGCCTGACATGGTGCCAGGCGACTCTTTTCACCGCCGCGTATTTTCGACAAGCGTTTCCATTCAGAACATACGCAGCATGAACATGATGGGCTTTTGACATGAAGATGCGTACACCTACAGCCAGGCAAAAACAGAATGGTGCGATTCTGGTCGTAGCATTGATGTTTCTTGTTGCGATCACGCTGTTCACCATTTCGTCAATGCGATCGAGCAATATTGGCCTGTTCATGGCGCAGAACGAGGAGTCGCGCATAGCCGCGGAGCAGGCTGCCCAGGCATTGGCCGATGCGATTGTCGCCAACCCGGCATCGACGCCTGTCGTCGGAACGACCGGCTACACGGCGTGCACGGCAGGTGAAACCGGATGTAATCGCAATGACCTTCCCGTCACCAACCCTTTGCTCGCTACGGCGATCGCGTCGAATCACATGCAAGCCCGTGTTGAACGCACCGGCTCGGTGTTTCGGCCGCCACCTCGTGCGGTCGAGACCAGTATCGACAAGTTCAGCAGCGCGTCGTTTCGTGTCACCACGACCTTCGACCGTGTTGATGCAGGCCTTGGTCGCAAGCAAGTCACGGAAGGTGTGCTTGTACTCGTGCCAAAACAATAGATTGTTAATTCATCAGAGATCCCCGGTATGGACGCCAAACTCAAGAAATTTTCCTTAACCTCCGCACTGGCGATGTTGGTCTTCGTGATCGGTGCAGCGCAGGCTGACGATACGGACGTGTACATGAACGCCGGCGGTGGACTGCCTGCAGGCAGTGAGCCAATGGTCATGTTCTCGCTGGATTACCGGCCGAACCTCGCCGCGACGGCATGTAACGGCAATGAATGCGACAAGTTGATCGCCGAAGGCTACCTGAGTGCGACGGGTCCCTATACGTTTTTCGACGTACTGCGTGCTTCGATGCGTAAAGTCTTCGAGCCGCTGGACGGCGTCCGTGTGGGCCTGATGCTGAATCACAACAACAACCAGAATTGCGAGGGCTTTGGGCGCACCAAGTGCAGTAACGGTGGCTACATCGCAATGGGGTTCGAGCGATTCGAACAGGGTGATTTCAACGGTGCAAAAGCACGTTTTCACGCGATTCTGGCTGCGATGCCGATACCACAGGGCAATTTCAGCCATTCCTTCCAGGGCAAGGAATTGTTCTTCGAGTTCTTTCGCTACATGACAGGTCAGGGCGTTTATAACGCGCACAATGGCTACACGGATTACGCGACGAGCAATGTGCAAAACCTCGACTTCGACCATCCGGGAGTATCCTGGGATACAGGCATCGAGACCGGACCGCATATCAAGCCATCGTATGTAAGCCCGTTGGCTTCGTCAGCCGCGTGCTCGAAAATCTACACGGTAAATACGTTATTCCAGGTCTCGAACCAGGAGAACGACTCTGACGATGCGATCAAGGATTCGGTTGCATCGGGCGGCTTCGGTTCGCCACAACGCTTTTTTGCGGACGTCATCCAATACCTGAATGATGTTGATCTGGCGAACGGCACGTACGGTACCGTCGGAGATCTCGATGACAAGCAAAACGTCGTGTCGTACTTCATCGTCGATCCCTCCAACATCAATACCGTCACGAAAGGTTACGCTCGTGCCGGCGGCACCGGTGTGCCGATCGCTCTGAGCGACAATCCGGACGAACTCGTTGCTACGCTGCAGGAGATCTTCAAGCAGATACTTAGCGTTAGCACGACTTTTGTCGCCGCTTCCGTACCGGTCAACGTCTTCAATCGCGCGGAGATCACCGACAACGTCTACATCGCCCTGTTCCAGGTTGATGGCCAGGGGAAACCTTACTGGGTCGGCAACGTCAAGAAACTCAAGCTGGACGGTGCCAACGATTCATCGACCACCGCGACATTGGTCGATGCGACCGGGACGCCGGCGATCGCCGCCGATGGACGCATCCGTTTCGATGCGCTGACGAGTTGGACCGTGCCGGCTAACCTGCCGCCGCCTGACCTCGACGCCGGCGAAGTTGCAGGGCGCGACGGGCGCGTCGTGGCGCGCGGCGGCGCGGGACAGCGCGTCCCGGGATTCATGGCCGGCAGCCCGCAAGAGGCCAACGGCTTGCCTGGCGGGCGCACAATCTACTACGACCGGACATCGTCTTCGCTCGCCAATCTTGATGTCGACGGCGCAACCGCCACAGCATTGCGGTCCGACTTCCAGGTCATCACTGACTCTGAGGCCGTGGAGTTGATTGCCTACGCACGCGGTCTCGACGTGGACGATCTTGACGGCGATCTGGAGAGGAACGAAGCGCGCGAGTGGATATTCGGCGATGCGCTGCATTCGCGTCCGCTGCCGATCAACTACGGATCGATCGCCGGTTTCACTGATCCTGGCAACCCCGCCATCTATCTCGCTGTTGCCACCAATGACGGCATGCTGCGCATGATTCGTAATACGACGCCCGGCGGTGCCGAGAGCGGCCAGGAAGTCTGGGCGTTCATGCCTCGAACAGCAATGGCGGCGCAAAAGGTGTTGCGTGCGAACGGCGTCGGCACGAAGCACCCCTACACGATCGATGGTGCGCCGGTTACATTCATGCAGGACGTCAACCAGGACGGCTCGATAGTCGCCAGCGACGGCGACCGGGTTTACCTCTACATCGGTATGCGCCGCGGCGGCAAGGCGTACTATGCCTTTGACGTCACTAGCCCGGAAAGCCCGAGCCTGATGTGGACAATCGACAAGAGCGGCGATTTCTCGGAGCTTGGCTATACCTTCTCGAATCCTCGGGTTGGACTGATCCGGACTGCGGGCGGTCCGAAAGCGGTCGTGATGTTTGCGGGTGGCTATGACCTCAATAAGGACACGCGCGGCGTGGAAGGCACGGACGATTCCGAAGGCAACGCTTTGTATGTGGTTGATGCCGAAACCGGTGCGCTGATCTGGAAAGCACGTCGAGGTTCCAGCGGCAGCGGCAACATCTTCGAGCATCCTGACCTGGTGGACAGCATTCCGTCCACTCTGGCGGTCGCCGACACGGATGGTGACGGCTTTACTGATCGCATGGTGGTCGGTGATACGGGTGGCAATATCTGGCGTGCCGATATCCACGGCAGTGACGTCTCGAACTGGAAGCTGACGCTGCTGGCATCTGTCGGCAGGCATTCGTCAGGTTCATCCGGCATAGCCACCGATCGTCGCTTCTTCCACCGCCCGGATCTGGTGCCCAGCAAAGACGGCAATGGACTGTTTGATGCTGTTGTCATCGGCTCGGGCAACCGCGCCAACCCGCTGGATAAGGGCGGTATGGCCGAGAACTTCACCTACATGATCAAGGACCGGCACACGGCGCCCGGAAGTGGTGTAGACACCGGCCTGGACCACGGTGATTTCGGCGACGTAACCAGCAATTGTCTGCAGACCGGCGGTCCTTGCGCCGTCAACCTGACTAACGGATGGCGTCTTGGTCTCGAGGATCCGGGCGAGAAGGTGCTGGCAACGGCGCTCACCATTACGGGCAAGATCTTCTTCACATCCTACCTGCCGCATTCCGGCACGGGCGCCACGGCATGTTCACCGTCTGAAGGGGTTGGGCGCCTTTATGCCGTTGCCTTGCAGGACGCCAAGGCAGTGATCAACTACGACACCAGTGACGACGACCCGGGCAATCCGGACGAGCCAACGACCAGGAATGATCGCAGCGTCGAATTGCGCTCGCTGGGGATACCGGCGGAGGTGGTTTCGGTGCCGCCGAACAAGATTCTGCGGCCGGATCTGCAGATCGACAATGTTGATGCCACAACGCGCTGGAGGACCTATTGGTTCCTGCAGGAAGACGCGGACTTATAGTTGACCGCCAGACAATACAGGATAATGACAATGCAGCAAGAATCTAATCGAATCGGCAACCAGCGGGGCTTTACGCTACTGGAACTGATGATTGTAGTAGCGATCATTGCGATCATTTCGGCCTTCGCATTTCCGTCATACATGGAGTATGTCGTCAATACGAAGCGTACGGCCGCGACCTCTGCGTTGCTGCAAGTCGCCGATCGGCAGCAGCAATTCTTTATGGACAACAAGAGCTATGCGGCTAACCTCACGGATCTCGGCCTTGCTGCGAATCCAATGTTCATATCCGACGATGGCAGATCGGTTGCCGCCGGCGACAATGACGTCGTCTACCTCGTGACGCTGGCCAATGTCACTGCGACCACCTACACGGCCATTGCGGCGCCTATGGCGGGGCAGCTCAAGCGCGATACGGAGTGTGGCACGCTGACGCTGACCCAGGCGGGCACGAAGAATGCGTTGGGCGGCGGCGATGACTGCTGGTAAGACATCTGAGTAGCAGACGAAAAAAGCCGCCAACAGGCGGCTTTTTCATATCCGTTGTGGCAGTGCCGTATCAGGCGACGAGCGCTTTGACGCGCTTGTTCAGCCGGCTCTTGTGGCGGGCTGC
Organism: Gammaproteobacteria bacterium; assembly: GCA_029863305.1. Classification (GTDB taxonomy): domain Bacteria; phylum Pseudomonadota; class Gammaproteobacteria; order Steroidobacterales; family Woeseiaceae; genus UBA1847. The sequence goes on from JAOTVR010000052.1 coordinate 14,442, forward strand.
CTTGTTCTTGTTGACGATGCCTTTGTTGATCATGCTGTCGATGACCGGCACGGCTTCCTTGTAGGCCGCCGCTGCCGCATCCTTGTCGCCGGCGTCGCAGGCCTTGACGACGTTCTTGATTTTGGTGCGCATCAGGGAGCGCAGGCCCATATTGTGCTTGCGGGTCTTCTCCGCCTGCCGGGCGCGCTTTCTGGCTGATTTGATATTTGCCACTGGTCTTACCGTGTCCTGGGTCAAAGAGCCGCGTATTATTGGTGCCCCGAGGTGCATTGTCAATGACATTTGGCGCAGCCCGACAATCGGGCTCGAAGCGGGCTTTTCACCTGGCTCCCGGGCAGTTACAAACTCCCCGGGTTCGACCCGAAATTGCGTAAATGTCTGATTTCAGAAAAATTGTGGGCTAAACTCGGTGGCCGTATGACGAGCAAAAAGGTCTCTGGGCTCAAGCTAATCCTGAAAACCTCGGTTGTCAGCGGCATGACGCTGTTGTCCCGTATCCTTGGTTTGGTTCGCGACGTGGTGTTTGCCCGCTATTTCGGTGCATCGCTCGTCATGGACGCTTTTCTCGTCGCCAACCGTATACCCAATATGTTGCGGCGCTTCTTCGCGGAGGGCGCGTTTTCGCAGGGATTTGTCCCGGTGATGGCGCGCTATCGCGAGAAGCACAGCCACGAGGACGCACGCGAATTCGTCGACTCGGTCGCCGGTACGTTTGGGCTGATTCTGTTCGTGGTGACCTTGTTTGGCGTTGTGGGGGCGCCCTTGCTGGTCGCGATTGTGGCGCCAGGTTTCATCGGTGAAGACGGTCGCTTCGACCTTGCAACACTGATGTTACGTTTTACCTTCCCATACCTGTTCTTTGTGTCATTGACCGCTTTTGCGGGCGGCATTCTCAACACCTACGGTCGTTTCGGCGTGCCGGCGTTCACGCCGGTCATACTGAATATCGTACTGATCACGGCTGCGATCTGGTTGTCACCAACGCTCGAAGAACCGGGCATGGCGTTGGCGTACGCCGTGCTCGTCGCCGGGATCCTGCAGCTGCTGTTTCAGGTTCCTTTCTTACTGCGTATTCGGGCATTGCCGCGGCCAAGATGGGCGTTGCAGCACGAAGGTGTCAGGCGTGCAGGAAAATTGATGCTGCCCGCGATTTTCGGCTCGTCAATAGCCCAGATAAATGTGTTGCTGGGCGGCATCATCGCGTCGATGCTCGGCGTCGGCAAGATCAGTCTGTTGTATTATTCGGATCGATTAATGGAGTTTCCGTTGGGCCTCTTCGGAATCGCGCTTGCAACCGTGACTCTTCCGTATCTGTCGCGTCAGTATGCGAACGATTCGCACGAAGCATTCGCTGCGACGCTGGAGTGGTCGATGAAGTTGGTCATGCTCATCGCCGTGCCGGCCGCAATCGGTCTGATCGTGCTGGCTGAACCGCTTGTTGCGACGATTTTCTATGGCGGCGTGTTTACGGCAGAGGATGTACGCATGACGGCGCTTGCGCTACAGGCATTCGCGGTCGGCCTGGTCGGATTCTCGTTCGTCAAGATTCTGGCGCCGGCCTATTTCGCCCGTGAAGATACCCGCACGCCAGTCCGGATTGGATTGATAGCGCTGGGCGTAAATTTTGTCCTGAGTGTCTCATTGGCCTGGTACCTGACGAGTGTTGGCTACGCCGGCACGCACGCGGGCCTGGCGCTCGCGATTTCCGTGGCAGCCCTGCTCAATGCGTTCCTGCTTTATCGCGGCTTGCGCCGCAATGCCGTACTCAGTCTGTCCCAGGGTTGGACTTTGCTCCTTCTGCAGACCCTGGTTGCCAATGTGATCATGGGGCTGGTGCTCGTATCGCTTTCCCGCGAGTTGAGTTGGTGGCTCGGTGCAGACGTCGTCGCTCGGTCCGGTTGGCTTGCAGTCAGCATCACAGCCGGTGCAGCCGCTTATTTTGTCGCGCTTGCCGTGCTCGGCCTCAGACCGTCGAAACTCGGCATTAGGCCGCACTGATGCGGCTCGTGCGTCATCTGGCAGACATGCCGTTCGCCAGTCTGACCGACGGCAGTGTGGTGACGATCGGTGCGTTCGATGGCTTGCATCCGGGGCATGAACATTTGCTCGGCCAGGTGATCGCCGCATCCGCGAAGCACGGTCGACCGTCTATCGTCATGAGCTTCGAGCCAACGCCGAAAGAATTCTTCTCCGTGGACAGTCCGCCGGCTCGTTTGATGCGTTTTCGAGAGAAGTTTGAGGCTCTTGCGGCGCACGGCATCGATATCTTTTACTGTCCGCGATTCGCCCAGCCAATGCGCGATATCACTGCAGGGGATTTCATTCGCCGCATACTGGTGCATGGGCTTTGTGTTCGTCATCTGGTTATCGGAGATGACTTTCATTTTGCCCGGCGGCGCGAGGGCAGTATCGCCGAATTGCAGCGTGCCTCGGTTGCATTGGGCTATACGGTCGAGCAGGTACCGAGTGTCATTGTCGATGGCGTGCGGGTTAGCAGCACGGCGATCCGCGACGCGCTGGCAGCCGGCGCGATGGATCGGGCTGCGGCCTTGCTGGGCCGGCCGTATCGAATGTCGGGAAAAGTCGTGAAGGGCGAAAAGCTGGGCCGAACGCTGGGCTTTCCGACGGCGAACGTCGATCTGCGGCGAAGGCAAAGCGCAGTCATGGGCATTTTCGCCGTCCGCGTGCATGGCCTGTCCGATGGACCCAGAGATGCGGTCGCGAGTCTCGGCATACGTCCGACGTTCAATGGCACGAAACCACTGCTCGAGGTGCACCTGTTCGACTTCGACCGGGATATTTATGGTGAATATATTCACGTAGACTTCATTTCCCGACTGCGCGGTGAGATAAAGTACGACGATGTCGGGGAACTCGTCGCGCAGATGCACCGTGACGCCGATAATGCGAGATCGATACTCGCTGCCACTACTGCCTGAAAGGATCGACTCGTGAGCGAATACCCAGACACCGGAACACGTCGCTATATTGCGTGGATCAGCGTCGCGCTGCTGCTGGTCATCGTTGATCAGGCGACAAAGTGGGCGATCGTCGAGTGGGTGCCCTTATACGGAAAGGTGCCGCTGAATGATTTCATGAACCTGACCCACCAGCAAAATGCCGGTGCCGCGTTCAGCTTTCTCGCGGGAGCGTCCGGTTGGCAGCGCTGGTTTTTCGTTGTGTTGGCCAGCGTCGTCAGCGTTGTCATTGCGGTCTGGCTGTGGCGAATTCGAAAGGAGGCGCCACTGATTCTGATGGCGGGACTGGCGTTGGTGCTTGGTGGTGCGGTCGGAAACCTGATTGACCGTACGAGGCTCGGCTACGTCACCGATTTCATCCAGGTCTGGTTTGGCAACTGGGCATTCCCGTCTTTCAATGTTGCCGATGCCGGAATCAGCGTCGGGGCAGCATTGTTGGTCATCGACGCGCTTTTCGTGTCGGGGCGGCAAACGAAAAAGGCGTCAGAGCCACTAAAGGGCTCTGACCCCTGAACGATCTGGCCTAGCGAGTGCGCGTCCAGCAGTCGGGATACGAGCCCGTATTACCCTTGATGCCGCGCCCGTCAATAGTGAACGTTGTGCACTTGCCAAGTTCGGCATCCGATTTTTGGTAGGTCGCTGTGGCGGAGAAATTGACCGCGTCGGCAGGACCAACCGTAACTGCGTACGTTCCGGTGTCCGAGATGATCGGATCGGGATAGCCCAGCTCAACCAGCGATCCGTAGCGGCTGTTCTGTAAATAGAATCGTTCCTGAGCCGTTGCTATCTCGAGTAACAGCGCCCTGGCCTCATTGCGTTTGGCTCGCGCCGTAAAATCGCGGTAATTCGGGTAGGCGATCGCCATCATGATGCCGATAACCACAACAACGATCATCAGTTCAAGCAAGGTAACGCCGCCCATGTATTTACGCATTCGCATCAGCCGATCCTATTCTATGCCGTCCTGTACCCACAGGGTACGGACTGGCTCGTTCTTGAATCCCGGATTGAAACACTCGACGCCCACGCATCCGAGCGGTGGCTGGTCGCAGTTGCTGCCGGTACAGGCCGGATCCGGTGACGGGAACAAGATCGTCGGCGACGGAGCAATACCACCCTGCTGCAAAGTCGTGCGTCGTTCATCGTCAGACACCAGCGGATTCAGAGTATCGATGTTCGGCACGATGGGGTCGCCGTTCACTGCACTCATGCGGTACAGAAAGTTCGTGCCTTTTCCGGACGCGCAGGTTGCCGCGGCAGCCGAGTCCGGGGTGAACGATACAAAGAAAACCTGATCGTCAAACGTCAATGAGTTGGCCAGTATCTTCTCGTTATTCGGCAACGTGAATTTCCAGCCGCGATCGCTGGATGTAACGACCGTCTGCGTCTGACCACTGACCTCGACCAGATCAGCATCCGTGGCGATCGCATAGGTGTTATACGCAGCCTGCGTCAGTTTGTTGAATACGTCGCCATCCCGGAGCGCGAAGAAACGATCGGCGGCGCTAAGATCGAACGGGTGTGCCCGGTAGCCGGAGCCAACACCAATCGAAATGTAGCGACGCTGCTGCTTGGCATCTGTGACCAGGGATACATCGGGCGCATTGTAGAAGCGCCGCGTGTCCGCTGCTGTGGGTGATGCCAGACCTTCTGCACCGAGCCTCGCGATAACGCCGCCGGCCACAAGATTCGCCGGGTCGTTGCCGTTTGTGATATCGAAGCGCCAGATCTGACCGCCCAGATCGGTCGCGTACATTCGATCAGCAAGTCTGTCCCCATTGAGGTCGATGACACGAACCTCGTTCGGGATGGCGCGATGCATTTCCCGGCCCGTTGTGTCCAGCCGCAGATCGGCATTGGCATCGGCGCCTGCGCGCCAAAGTTCTGCGCCGCTGACCAGGTCAAGAATGTGAACGCCGGCACCGGTGCCATCCGGATTCGCCGGATGTGCGCTGGTATCGTGCACGGTGTCGTAGCCGCCGCCGAACACCACGACCGCCTTGTCTGCATTCTGCGAGACTGAGCCGATGTCCATACGGGCGACGACCGGTGTCGACCAGCTTTCGCCGGATTCAGCGCTGTCGGCAGTCCACAGCAGCGATGGCGAGGTCTTGTTCGTAACGTCGAGCGCGTAATACGTCTGGCCGCCGCGACGCATGCCGAAAATGATGTAGACAAAGTCGCCATCTGCAGACTCGATTACGCCATCGCGATCGACATCCTTCATGACGGGCACAACGTTGCCGTCGATTCCGTATTGCTTGTACTTCGAGTTAGGATCGAAATACAGGCGCGTCAGGTTTTTCAGCAACTCTTTCGGAATAAACGCCCAGAGTTCCTCGCCGGTATCGCCCGCGATGGCGTGCAGATAGCCATCGTTGGTTGCCGTAAAAATAACCGCATCCGGAGCCGCCACAGTGCCGCCGTAAACCACCGCCGCGGGCTGCGAGTGCAGTGGATCGCCCATGACCTTGCGCACCAGCGTTGTGCTGTTGTTGTCCTCGTCGAGGAGGTCCTCACCGCGTGCCCAGCGCATCAGGTCCGTCATGCTCGGTTCGCCCGTTGCGCCTGTCAGGCCGAAATCGGCCGGCACAAAGGAGACATCGTTGGAGGGTGTGACGTGATTCGTTCCGACGGTCAGATCGCCAGCAGAGTTGTTGGTATAGAGGTTGCGCGATGCCGGAGCCGGCAGTTGCTGCGCGGCACCGCCGAGCCGAACATCGTTGCCGTCCGCGCCGCCAACGGTCCAGTAGCTGCGTGCGGTATCCAGGAAGAAGCCCGTCGCCGGATCGACCGCATTCGCATCGTTTACGTCGACAATCTTGCCGTCGAGAAGGCGATACTTCTTCAGGTTACCGGGCCAATGCGCTTTGGACTTGGCGCCGAACGTCGTAATGAAAATGTCGTTGAGATTTCGCGTCCGGTTGAAGGTGTTCACCGAAACAGCCGGTGCCGAGAACGACAACGAGCGATCGTTGATGTTGGCGATGATTGACAGCAGCGTCTTGGTCAGCGTGCCAACGTCGTTGGCCGTATAGTAGTTGCCGCCGGAGTTGCTGGCGGTTTCAGTCAAAAGCTGCGTCGTTGAAAGCCCGAGATCGCTCGAGAATCCGATCGTATGTGTCGTCACGAGCTGGTCGCCGGGCTCGACCGAATCGATGTCCTCGACTGACAGGTATTCAGCGATATCATCGAGACATTGTCCGCCCTGCGCAAGGACGGTGCCGTCGCAGCCGGTATAGCCGAGTGCGGTCGCGATATTCGGCAGATTGCCAATCAGCCCCGCCGTAACCGCATCTCCAGCCGTGTCATAGTCCTCGGTCGGTTGACCGTCAGTCAGCAGCACGTTGTAATTCTTGGCGCAGACATCCCAATCGGGTTGTTCGTAAGTTTCAGTGCCTGCCAGCAGCGCGTTCGGGTCCGTCAGCGTGGACATCGCCGCTGCGCCATAGTGTGCATCCAGGCCGCGCCAGTACAGCGCCGCCTCGTACAGCGTCTCGGAAAGCGGCGTATTGCCGCCTGCCCCGATGCCGTCGATGGCATCGAGAACGGTTTGACGCATGCTGTCGAGGTCCGTGATGTCGAGAATAACGGCGCCGCCGTCATTGCCGTCGAAGCGCATCAGACCGACATTGAGGTTATTCACCGAGCTCAGGACCTTTTTCGCTGTTTCCTTCATGATCGCGGAGCGTGACAGCGTTGCGGTTTCGCCAAGAATCTGCCAGTTGAGATAGTTGCCGTCATAAACAGTGTAAGAGATGTTTCGCGGTGGGCTGCCCCAGGAGACTTCCTGATCCGGGTTATTGGTGTAGGCGCTGGACGGGGCGAGTTCCGAGCCGCTCTGCGCGTAAATCTTGAACAAGTCCATGCCGTCGCCATCCTTGCCCGAGTCGGCCTGACACTCGATGGGGTCGTCATGGCGTCCCGCGACGAAGTCGTTCCAGGAATTCTTGGCCGGGTCAGCGACGTCAGGACGGAACATGATCATGGTATCGGTGTAGCTGCCGATCCCTTCGATCTGACGAGTGGAAAAATCACAGTAATAGTTGGATTTATAGAACCACTGATCATTGGGCACGCTGCAGTCGGGCGTGACGTCCACGTCCGTCCAGTACAGGGCAGTCGAATCGCAGTCACCCGCGTAGACAGTCGCCGAGTTATAGGGCTTGAGTGTGCTCTGAGTGGTCGTCATCGAGCCCGACGAATCCAGGATAAACATGACGTTCGGTTTGGGATTCTGCGATGGATCCGGGTTGATCAGCAACAGCTCCGTGTCGTCCGCAACAGCCGGCAGTCCCGTCAGTAAAGCAACCGCAAAACTGACACTCATCCATGTGGTCTTTCGCATTGAGATCTTCATGATCCTGGCCTCAATCTGTAATTAAGCGATTAGATGTATACATCGATCGAAACGATCGTGTCTGATTCAAGATGGTGCAAAACGGTTACAGACTTCTCGTCACGATCGTCGGCCTTTGAAATGGCCTCGCGGAACTTCTCCAGCGAGAGTGACTGCCCGTTCACGGCGTAACGCGTACCTGAGGTCACGCGTACGATCCTGCGTGCACAGTTGCGACATTCCTTGAAAGCGGCACCGCCATTTTCAGTCGCCGGCGCGCGGAAATCGCTGAGTGCGACTTCATAGGCCTGCGATACAATTCGGTCCTGCGCCGCGGCGGCAAAGCCGAGGCAGAGCAGCGTAACTGCAATAAGTGTCTTGATTTTCATGAGATTCACCATGTTTCCCTACGTTGTCACTCAGAGTCATTCGAGCGTCGGGGCCACCGGACCGACAATGTAAAAAGCCTGCGAATGAGTTGCCTTCGAATCACGATCAGTTGTCGATCCCGGCGCTCGGAGCGATCTGGCCTCGGAAGTCGCGAGAAAATGGTAGGCCATACCGCCGGTGCCGAGGCTGAATGCCTTGTCCGGAACAAACGTTGATCCCTCATATAACAGCCCGGTCGTAACCTCTTCGTTCGAGGTGAGATAGGTTGTGACCGGTGCACTGACCGTCGTGTTGAACAGTCCCTGGGCGAGTAACTGTTCAAGGCCGGTTTCGGCGGCCTGGAACGCGTTTTCCCAGTTCTGGTCGTTGCGCGCCATCGCGAGTTCCGTCGTCGCAGTATTCATGCCGGAGATCGCCAATACCGTGATGACCACCATCAGGATCAGGCCTATGACGAGGGCCGCACCCTGTTGTTTCGTGTAACTAATCGTCTTCATTCTCATTCTCTCGATCAGGTTCTTGCATTGCGCATGAGGATCGTCTTGGAGACCAGCATGCGGCGGAAACTGTCATTCTGCACACCCAGGTCGACGTCGCCAGGTTCGTAATCACGGTTGTCCTGCACGCCTACTTCGGGCGTGACACCGCGCACCAGGAGCCAAACGCGAGCGGTCATGACGCGGGCACCCGGTATGAATCCAGGGTCGTCCGGATCGTAAATCGGATCACCCGGGTTGACGTAGCGGTCGACTGTGTTGTCTTCGTCGATGTCGATACCGAGCTGGACCTGGATATTCTCGACGCCGGGTGCGACTTCCTCGTCGATGATTATGGGACCGGCAAGGCCAACGCCCAGTGATTTGCGCCGCAATGCCGGTGAGCCGGGTATCAGGTCCGAGTTGGCTGCGACATAGTAAGTGTTGATAACCAGATTGTGTGTCGTGGACTCGGGTTCGCCTGTGTCCGGATTGATCGCCGTGCTGAAGTCCGGCGGCACATTGCCGTCGGCGAACAACTGACCCTGGATTCGCGTTGTCTGAATCTGCAGCTGACCGTCCAGTGGTGCGACCGGGTTGACCGACGCACGTCGAACCGTGAAGACATCCGAATTGGGTTGCGCCCCGGCGCCGCCTTCAGCCGGGCAGAGCATTGTGTAACTATTGTTTTCACCGTCCACAGTTGCGGACAGGTTAAGCGACCAATCCGCACCACACCCGGGCGGGGCGGGCAGACTCATCGGATTGGGTACGGCGGTGCCGGTTTCTGATCCGGCAGCGGAAATCGAGCGCCCCTCTATGTTGAGCGCACGGCTGTTGCGGCCCCAGTTGCTGGCCATTCGCAGATCGTTCTCGAGCGTGTCCATGGCGAACTGCGCGGTCTCCTGGACGCGGGCAATGGATTCATTTACGACGAACGCCTGTCGGCTCTGATTGTAAATCTGAACGGCGCCAATGATCAGGAAGGAGCCGATCGCAAGTGCGACCATTAGCTCGACCATCGTCAGGCCGTTCTGTTTGTTCGACACCTTGACGCGCATGATCAGGTTCCCCGTACCGGAATTTGAATCGTGTAGTCCATATTTTCACCCGCCTCGACCCATTCCACTTCGATCAGGTACGTGGGCGGAGCGACTGCGCCATCAAAAGTGATCGTGACCGTGCCCGCTGGCAGTGTATCGGCCGCCTGGTCGGTCCACAGCAGAATGTCATGCGAGGCCATTTGCGGTGCACTGCAGTTAACGCCCATGTCGACGCAGTTGTTATCCGCACCACCGACCACGGCATAGGCTGCGCCTGCGGTCGGATTTGCTCTGATGCGGTCCGCAACATCACCGGCCAGCGTTACGGCGTGATGACGGAACATGGACGTGCGTCCCGCCTGCATGCTCTGCACATACAAACCCGCGATACCGAGCATGCCAACCGACATGATGACCAGCGCGATCAGCACTTCGACAAGCGAGAATCCTCGTTGCCGACGGGCCGCAGCTATTGGATGAGTGATCAACATCGAAATTGTTCCTTTATCAGTTCGCCGGCCGACTAGGGACAGGATTTGCCCATCAGCGTCAGTGCGCTATCCACGGCCGTCAGGTCACGCACGACCGTTGCGCGACCAAGGGGGGTTGCGACAAACAGCCGCGCCGCCGAGAAGTCCTGTGAAGTCTCGATGGTGCCCCGGTTATCGCAGATGATGATCTGTGAAACGGGCGTGGCACCACCGGCGTCGCGGCGTCCCAATCCTGATGAGCCATACATGAAATAGTTCGAATCGTTGGCGACTGCCAGGCTAATGCCCTCGGCTGCTACGGGATGCGCCCTGAGAATCGACTCATCGGCCCCGTTCACGAGGAGATCTGCATTCGTATCGATAAAGACGATGAAGCCCTGGTCCCAGGTGCCGCCGCAATCTGCCGCGCCGCTCATGGAATTGGCGCTGGCGCAGATTGTGATGTTGTTCTTGGCACGGGCCGCCTCGCTGCGCGCCATTTGAAAGGCAGCATGCAGGTCGTTGGCGGTGCTGGTGATGCGGCTGTTGCGCGTAAACTCGGTCATGTTCGGAATGCCGAGCGTCAGCACGACGCCGACGATCAGGACCGTAATCAGGAGTTCGTAGAGCGTGAAGCCGTTTTGAGGTCGTTTCTGCATGCAGACAATATACTGCGCGGGTTGCAGCGATTCCGGGGTAGCCGACGAACGGCCGGCTCAGGCCGACAAACGGTCGATTTCGAGCGGGTCTATTTAACCTAATCCGCACAACTGTAGGGCTCCCCACGGCGGTTTTGCTCGGTAACCCGGGGTCTGCCGGTGTAGCTGATGACCAGCGCTACGGGGCTTGTTCGCCTGGCCTGGTCGCAGACAACCAATGTGCCGTTGGTGGCGCGCTTTTGGGTCGCTCTGAGCGTGAATCCGCGCCGATTTGCCGTAATCCGTATGTGTTCCCCGACTGTGTGGCTTTGCAGCAGCGCCTCGCCCGGATCGCGGCGCGGCGGTTCGTCGCGGTCGGTATTTTCGAACATGAGCCAGCCTGAGGACCAGTCGCGACCGGGTTCGCAACTGAGGCCGTCGAGACTCGGGCAGATCGAGACGACCCGGTGGCGCATGATCGACTCCTTGCGCGCCAGGTGAATCGCGTGAAACAGGGCGTTGATTTCGACCTGCTGTCGATTCCGGGCGATCATCCCTGCGAACGATGGCAGCCCCAGGCCGATGATGAGTGCCATCAATGTCAGAGTCATCAGCAACTCGTAAAGGGAAAAACCGCGGGTACGATGCCGCATCTCGGACCTCCGTGTCGGACTGTCAGACTAGGCCGCCGCGCAGGCCCCGGCACCTGCCAAAAGTGGGCTATAATTGCGGAATTGCGACTATTGAGGGCTTGGGATCATGACCCGGACAGGCCTGCTGTATCTATTTGATAAACATGGCATATTGCCGACGCCACAACGCATAGAGATCGCCAGCATTCTGCTCGAGCGGCCGCAGCACCTGTCGGCAGAGCACATCATCGAGAAACTGAGGGCAGCGCAAAGCGGTGTTTCGAAGGCGACGGTGTACAACACGCTCAACCTGTTTTCCGAGCGCGGAATGGTCAAGGAAGTCATGGTCGATCCGGCGCGCAAGTTCTACGACTCGACGACGCACGCACATCATCACTTCTACAACGTCGATTCGGGTGAACTGTCCGATATACCGGACAAGCAGGTTCAGTTCCGGGGTCTGCCCGAGCTACCCGAAGGCACCGAACGCGAGAGCATCGAGGTGCTGATAAAGGTACGTGACAGGGCCTAGCCGCCGCCTAAAGCCCTTTTCCAGATAGGTCTCTGCGGCTATACTGCGCGCCGCTGCCGGATTAGCTCAGTTGGTAGAGCACATCATTCGTAATGATGGGGTCAGGTGTTCGAGTCACCTATCCGGCACCATTTATCCCCCCTCCGGCCTTTCCATGGCCGCGGCCATCGCCGAGCTTCCGACTGGCTGCGACATGCCTTCGCTGCGTCATCGTTCTGCTGCCGATCACACCCCTGCATCAGCGCCCATGGCCGGGGCTTGTTGGCAAAATTCCAAGCTGGGACAAGTGCTTAGCATGCGCCGGCGCAGAGTGTATGCCAGTTCTGAACGCTCAAGATTCGGCCCGGGATGCCGATACACCTCCAGAGCCTCTATTTGAGCTCCAAACTGGATTCTGCGGAGGATTGTGACAATGGACTTTCTGATGTCCCGGGTGCGGCCCGGGCTGCGACGAGGTGTGCCTGTCATCGTCCTTACTGCCCTGGCAGCCACATTCGCCCCGATCGTGCAGGCCGAAGACCTGACAAGTACCGACTTTCTTGCCGATTTGAGTCTCGAAGAGCTGCTCAGTACTGAGATAACGACGCTATCGAGGAAATCGGAGAGCTTCGGCAGCGCACCTGCGGCCGTACACGTTATCTCGCAAAGTGACATACGTCGTTCGGGTGCGCGCAATGTCCCGGACCTGCTGCGCATGGTACCGGGCATGCAGGTCGCACAGATAGACGGCAGCAAGTGGGCCGTGACGTCCCGCGGTGCCAACGGTCGCTTCGCCAACAAGTTGCTCGTGCTGATGGATGGACGCACGCTTTACAGCCCGTTGTTGTCCGGCGTGTATTGGGACGTGCAGGATACTGACATCGATGCGATCGAGCGTATCGAAGTCATCCGCGGCCCGGGGGCGACGATGTGGGGCGCCAATGCGGTCAACGGCGTCGTCAATATCATCACCAAGCACGCGGCCGACACGCAAGGCGGAAATCTGAGTATCGTCGGCGGCCAGGGCGGTGCGGAGACGGTGGTTCGCTTCGGGGCGGAGACCGACACGCTCGCATACAGGGCTTACGCCAAGGCGTTCGATCGCGGCGCCAACGTCAATCTGTCCGGCAGTGCCGCCGGTGACGATTCGGCAATGACCAGGATAGGAGGCCGCGTAGACTGGGACGGCCACAGCAGCCAGGAATGGACAGTATCGGCTGAGGCTTACACAGGCGAGTCCGGGGAATACCGCATCAGTCGGTCACTTGCGGCGCCGTTCCTATCGATCGGCAGTACCCGGACAGACGTATCCGGCGTATTTGCCCTGGCTCGGTGGTCGCGAGATTTCGAGTCAGGCTCAGACCTGCAGCTACGCAGCTATTACAGCGTCCACAAGCGCGAGCTCGTGACGTATTCCGAGCAGCAGGAGACCTTCGACCTCGATGTTCAGCATCGGATTGGATTGAGCGAGGGCAATGACCTCATGTGGGGGCTGAATTACCGCAAAAATCAGGACCACACACAGGGATCGTTCGAAATCCGCCTGGATCCGGCGAACCGGTCACAGCACCTCATCAGTACCTTCGTGCAGGGCGACTTCAGCGTCTTTGGTGATCAGGCGCGGCTCATGATCGGCAACAAGTTCGAGAAGAACAGCTACAGTGAGAAGAGCGTCGAATTCGAACCGAGCGTGCGACTTTCCGCTCCACTGAGTGAACGCAGCATCGTGTGGGGGGCGGCATCGCGCGCAGTTCGAATGCCCTCACGCGGTGAGCGGGATGGAAGCATCGTCAGT
>JAOTVR010000149.1 GCA_029863305.1 Gammaproteobacteria bacterium
AGGATGGATTGGTCGCCTTTCAGGCCGAAGGCACGTCCGATGAGTCCGCCGATCAAAATAGTTGCTGTGACACTCGTCGCGATCAGGGCAACCACCGGCCAGCCGAGTTCCATCACGTCGCCCGTCGTAATGCGCAGGCCAAGTAGCGCAACGCCAATACGGAGAATATTGCGGCTCGCAAAACGAATGCCGCGTGCAAAACGCTCATCCTCGGTGAGAAAGTTAAACGCCATCCCGAATAGCAAGGCATACAACATCGCTGGGCCGCCAAGCCGGTCACTAACGAATCTCACGGCAAGTGCGATAGTCGCACTCAGGAGCAAACCGGGCATCGCGGCCCGCAGCGCGTCATTCAATCTCGTCATTCGGGATCACCTGTCTGGCGGCCGCTTATTACCGGCGAACTGGTATGCGCGCCAAGATATCATGCCAGTGACGCAGGCTTGAGAAAAAACAGTTTGCGAATGTCCGCTGGTCGGGCGGCTGCGAGTGACGGCTCGATGCCCAATCTGTGGATGCGACTCTAGTTTGTAATCACCGTGAACCCATTCGGCGCCGCATTTACGGTCTGGCCATCACTGAACGTAACCACCCGCGCTTGTCCGCTGAAGTTGTATACCACATAGCTCGTTAGCCCATTATTGTCGAAAGCAAGCGCCGCCGGATAGTTGGATGTGAGCGCTCCCGTTCCCGTTTTCATGTGGCCCAGGCGGCGAAACGTATGAATCCAGTGGTAGGTGTGAGCTTTGGTCTCCCCTGCTTCCGGGACATAGTCAGCCGCTGTCTCGTAATCGGCTATGGCCGCGTCGGCTTCGGTCATCGCCCAGAGGTTCCACCACAAGTCACGCCACTGATCATCGGGGAGGCCGGACGGTCTGATATTGGCTGACTCGCTCAATCCCAGCGTCACGTAGTCGACCATGTAGCCGGAATACTGGCCGACGTGCAGAATCAGTGGATTCGACGGCAACCCCTGAATACCCAGGATGTGTGCGAAAGCACCGCTGAACCAGGTTGAGAAAACCGCGCCGTCGCCCCATATGATCGACGTCGTTATTCGATCGTAGCCAGGCGGGAAATTGTCTGCGTCGGCACCGGCATTGTTGTAGCCGTCGATGTTGTTCCAGTATTGCCAGTAGGCGGCTGCTGTTGAGGCATGCAGGTACATGCCTTTTTCCACGAGGTCATCCCTGCCGGTATTCAGTCCGTACAGAATGATGGCACCATAGGCATTCGCTGCTTCGGACGTCGATTCGTTGTTATTGCCGCGCACGAAGTTTGCGGGACCGGAGGCCCAGGAAAAACCATTGGCCGGATCGAAATTTCGTAAGTAGGGGAACATCGGATCATCTGCATCCCCTGCATAATCGCGGATCAACAGCTCGATCATCGGGCCGTATTGATCGGCACCGCACCAGGCGATGTCCATTCTGCAAATCTCTGCCGCCGCGCGGACGAAATAACCGTAATGGAAGTGATGATCGTTTAGCTGCTGATGTGAGGCAAACGCTTCCTCCAGGCCAAGCAAGGTGTTCCATTCATCGTCATAGACGAAGTACTTGACGACATCGAGACTGCCGTTGGTTTCGGCGGTAAACCAGTCGGCAAGTTCCGTTTTCAGCCAGTCAAGCAATTGCATTGCCTCGGCATTCATGCCGATTGCATCTGCGATTGCTATTAGCTCGGCTACCTTGCCGTAGTTCTTCGCGGCCCAGTAGGTGTCGCTGCGGTCGTTCCACGCAGCCGGGCCTTGCGCGACAAACTCGCTCACCAGGATTTCCAGCGTCGCCTGATCGAATGTTCCATTGATCGAAGGCAGGGCCGGCAGAACGCCGACGGACGGCAACTGATAATCAAAACTGTCGGTCTGGGCGAACTTGATTATCCCGCGGGCACTCCTGATCTGGTAGCCGGACGTTGGCAGCGCGCTGTTCTTCCAGTGCAATGGGTGCAGGCCGATGACGGTCTCGATCGGCGAGCCCTGACTGTCGCGGTACTCGTGGCTGACGGTCACGGCATTGGTGGCTCGGTCAACGGCGTAATCGATCTCGACAGCCGCAACAATATTCCGTGCGCTGGCTTCGAAAAAGCTCGTCATCGCGTCGCTCGGCGCGCCCGCGGCCTGCGGCAGATAGGTCAGCGTAAGCTCGTTCGCCGCATTGCTGACGGCGATTTCGTTGCCGGCGGCATTGCCAAACGTCGTGTTGCCTTCTCCGGTGATCAGGAAGTTATTGTGATTCCCCGCCACGCTGGTCCAGATTCCGAGACTGTTGCCTTGATTATAAAAAGTCCCTTTCTCTCCACCGTCCGCGCGCAGGGTGCGTACCACCAGTTCCCCCTGATAGGCTTTCACGTACACATAAGGCGATCCGTGCACGAAGGTCGCCTCCATCACCGCCTGTCCACTGCTTTGCCACTCGACAGTGACCGAACCATCGCTGTGATCTTTCAGATAGGCATCCATACCGGCGAAATCCGCATTGCCGATAGCTATACCGTCGAAAACCTCGCTGAAGGGATCGGGCACGGTGTACGCGAAACCATCGCTCGTGGACGCGAGCCCCGACGGGATGCCCATGACCCGCACGCCCCTGTCGCTTATACGGGCAGTGATCGGGTCCGGTGTGATGTATGCGGCGTCGTTCGGGTCGCCCACCGTCATTTCGCCAAGGAATGGAATCGAACCCCACCACTTGTGGGTGGGTGTCGGATTGTTCACCGCAGGGCCGCTTAGCTGCGGATGTCGGGGGGTCGGCGTGCCGGTTGGAATGCCGGTCGTCGCGTTGCAGGCCGGTATGGCCGGCTCCACGACGCCGGCGTTATAAATCCAGTTGCCGAAATCGACGACGCAACGATAGCTGGCCGGATTGATTGTGTCGGAAATACTGCCGGCGCCGTAGGCTGTGATGGTGTAACCGCCAGTGGGTGGTGGACCGGTGTCGTCGAATCCCGTAAACCGGATGTTATCTAATTGAAAAACCGTGCTGGTGGCGTTAGTCGCCCAGATGACGATACCGGTATTTACGTTGGCAAGATCAAGCCCGCCGCCCACCAGCGTCGCGAACGGGACTTCGACGGTTTCCCAGCCCGCGGCACCCTTGCTGCCCAGCGGCTGGTTGCCGGATGTGCAGGGAAAGACACAGTCGAGCTTCATGGTGATATTGCTGTCACCACTGATCACCTTGATGTCAAAAACGACGCTGCCGCCGGAGAATGCCGTGACATCCAACGGAATGTTTGCGGCAATGAACAACCCGGCCAGGTCACCGGCGGCCGCATGTGTAACCTGCAGTACGTCGCCGCGCGCGCTATCAGCAACCAGTTGCCAGCTGATGCTCGGGCACGCGGCACCGCCATCATTGTTGCACTCGTTAAATCCGATCGCGGCATCGAACGCATTGAGGCCCCTGTCCCAGATCGGGTCGACTGCCCCAGCGTCGAACACCAGCAGGTCTGTCGGATCTGTCCCTGGGGGCGGCGCCTCCACGACGACGGTTCTCGATGCGGTGGCCGAGTTGCCCGCAGCATCCCTGGCCGTGTACGTCAGCACATAAGTACCGACGGCTGCGTCGACGGATCCTGTGGTAACGACAACCACCGAACCGTCTACGGTATCCATCGCCGACACGCCTGGATCCGTGAAAGGGGTTCCCTGCACGTGCGTGATTGATGCAAGGCCAAGCATGGTAATCACCGGAGCCGTCGTGTCTGCCACGATGACTGCTCGCGTCGCGGTCGCGGTATTGCCGGCGCGGTCAGTCGCGGTGTAGGTAAGGGTGTACGTACCCGCATCAGTGCCGACCGACCCGGTCGTCGCGACTGACACGGAACCGTCAACCGCATCCGTCGCCGTTGCGCCCGGGTCGGAATACGGGGTGCCCTGCTCATGATTGACGGTCGACGCACCGTTGATACTGATGACCGGCGCGGTCCGGTCAGGCGAGCCCTGATCGCCACTGCTGCCACCCCCGCCACCACAGGCCGACAGTAATAAGACGGTCGACAGCAAAAAGACGATTTGTGACTTGCCTCGGGTCAGCATATTGGGCTCTCTAAAGCAGGGTCGTGGGCGCCGCTTGACGACTAACGGGCGTTTTGGTTCTTGTTGGCCAGTCGCCGATGCATTGCAACAGTTGCTGACAGCGCTGTCAATTATCGTGACCCGGACAGGGCCTTTCACTGTCCGGGGGTGCGGCACCTCCCGTTTGGGCAATACCAACTGTTCCTGCGCCGCTGACTCACCCGAACCACGGTCCGTGTTATGAGTTCTGCGTGCCCCTCGTTTCGCTGACTTGACGGCTGCGTTCGCCAATCACGCGCGCCGTGCGGTCAAAAAGGACCGTATGGACGGGTAAGGTCAAATACCAGTACAACAATCCCCATACACCGGCCGGGTGCCAATGTGCCTGCACGGCGACGCGCCGCTCGGTACCCAGATCGGCGATGGAAAACCTGAGCACACCGGCGCCAGGCGCCCTCATTTCCATGAGCAGCGTCAGGCTTTTTTCGGTCTCGATGTCGATGACACGCCATGCATCGATAACATCGCCGACCCGAAGTTCCTTACTGTGACGGCGTCGGCGGCGAAAGCTGGGGCCGCCGACCAGCCAATCCATTAAGCGTCGCAGCCACCATAGCGAACGCGCATAGAAAAAGTCGCCACCGCTGCCGAACTGGCATATGACAGCCCAGATATCGGCCGACTGTGCCGTTGTTGCCACGTCTCCCTGGGCGTTTTTCGCATAGTACGCGTATTCAGGACTGAAACTGTCGCAGACCACTGTGTTCTCGACCCAATGTGCGGGCAATGCATGCTGCCGCTCGGCGTTGAGCGCTGCGGCGGCCGCCGCATCGAATCCCAGCAACTGCTGCGGTATCAGCTTCGCAAGACGTCGATCCCGCGCGATGACGTCCTGCGACAGTCCCCCGATCAGCGCCCGCGCCAGGGCAGTCGGCACGGACGTAACCAGTCGCAGCCAGTAGGAGGAGAGCCGCGGCGTCAGCACCGGCACAGGAATAATGATTGGCCGCTTACCGACGAGCTTGCCGTAGCGCAGCATGATCTCCTTGTAAGTGAGAACTTCCTGGCAGGCGACGTCATAGATTTGACCGGCCGTTTCGTCGTATTTCGGCACATCCGCCAGGTAACGCAGCAGATTGGACAATGCAATGGGCGTTGATCTGGAGAAAACCCAACGGGGTGTGATCATGACCGGCAGGTGGTTGACGAGGTCGCGTATTACTTCCCAGGCCGCCGAGCCGGGGCCGATGATCATGCCGGCACGTAATTCAGTGACGGCCACAGTGCCGGCACGGAGGATGGCGCCGGTTTCCTCGCGGGACCGAAGGTGAACGGAGCGCGGATTGTCCGGCGTTAATCCACCCAGGTAGACGATGCGCCGTACTCGCTGCCGCGCCGCGGCAGCAGCAAAATTGCGCGCAGCTCTGGCGTCGAGCTCGGGAAACGACTTGCCCGCAGCCATCGAATGCACGAGGTAATACGCCGTGTCGATGCCGTCCAGCGCTGCATCCAGGCTGGTTGCATCGAGTGCATCCGCCTGGCACAACGATGCTTTGTCCCAGCCCCTGCCCTGCAGAACCTCGATATTTCTTGAAGACGCACGAACGTCTCTTCCCTCGGCCAGCAGGAACTCGACCAGATTGGTACCGATGTAACCACTGGCACCGAAGACCAGGTCGGGCTTTACGGAGTCATCTGACATGGGCGGCCCTTACACATTGCAAGCTCATAACGGCATCAGTATGAACAGCGTCGACGAACGTGCCAACACGGAGAGGCAAAAAGGGCCACAGGGGTCCTTTTTCATATGTGTGGCGGTGCAGCAAGTCCTTGGCGAACCATGCTCCGCTGGACTACCCGCTGATATAGATGTTCCGCCAGGAATTACACTGCGAATGATGATCGGCCTGATCCGAGCCTTTCACATTTGCAGTATATTGTTCTACCACATGCTCCAGTATTGGTAACGGCACGGCACCACTGTGTAATACCTCATCGTGAAAATCACGAATATCATAAAGAGTCGCCAGACTCTGCTTTGGCCTTGGCCCGCAGTTCCTGATAATTCAGCATTCCGCTCTTGTATGAAATCGCCTGATCGCGGGTCCATCGCCTGGTATGCAATCCTGTGTCAACCACCAGGCGAAGATTCGGCAAACACTCGCTTCCACCAGCTCCGCCGCAATTTCGTCCCCAACCGTCAATTCCTTCAGCCTCGACAACATGCGATAGAATTTCCTACCTTGACGTTTGCAATAGAACATGCGGAGCGATTAGAACTCCGCGGCCAATTTACCGAACGGCTCATCTAATAATGAGAGCTCGAATTCATCTGCTGGCCTGCAACTTTGTCGAAAACTTTTACAGTCGATCATGGTGCGGATTATCGTCTCGGCTCCAAGCTATTGAAAACAGTCGGCACAGCGGTTTCCGGCACTAAAATTGCAACATTCTTACGCCCAGGAGAAGATGACGGAACCACAATGAGGCGCAGCGAGTTGACAAGGGTTCTCCGCAGCCTTGCACTGCTGTGTTTGCTGCCTGCGGCATTTGCGAATGCCACGCTGATTGAATTCGTGCCGGCCGATTCGACCGTCGATCTCGGCGACACGATCGCAATCGACATCGTAGCGACACCGGAAAATGGCGAGTTAATCGGTGCCTTCGACTTTATCGTCAATTTCGATTCTGCCATCCTGACATTGAACGGCCTCATATTCGGATCGTCGTTGAACGATGACCCGTTCATCTGTGCTCTGTTCTCCTGCCGTGGTTTCTTCGCCGGGGCCGGCACGGTGGAGATGTTCGAAGCGGCGTCACCGTTCACACCGCTCGGCAACCTGCAGGACGGCATAGCTCCTGTGGTGCTCGCCACACTCATC
>JAOTVR010000150.1 GCA_029863305.1 Gammaproteobacteria bacterium
TAGCTGAAAATCGGCGTGTCGGCGATCCCGGTTCGTCGTTATCGCCAGGCGCAAAAAATGCCCCTTGCATTTTTGACCGACCAGTTATATATTCACGACCAATTGTTCAATAATAGATCTGGACAGGGCGCGGGACTGCAAAGGGCCGTCTCTGGTGGGCGTTTGGCGACAAGCACACGCTGTTTGGACATTTGGCAACCATAGCTTCTGACATGAATTGGCGCACGACGACTGACCGGGTATCGCCACTGTGGCTTGGAGTCGTGATCAGCGGCACGCTAATCGTGATCTTTCTCGGGGTGCAAACGGCACTCGGACGATGGGATGCGCTTCGGGCCGACGGCAATCTCAGCCCGTTTGCCCGCGTTTCCACCGGCGTCCTGCGGGATACTCGACTGGCAATCGTGCACTGCCTGCTAATCGGTTATCTGCCTGCCGCGTTCCTGCACGCAATGCGCAACGGCCAACGGACAGTCCTGACGCTTCAGGGCGCGCTGAACTGCACGCGCGAGGAATGCGTGGCGTTGGCGGAGGCAGTCACGCTCAACGGCCGGTGGCTGCTGATTACGGGGTTGCTGGGTTTCTTGTTGGCGATCGTCAACCCGTATGTCGTGCCGCCGGTACCCAGTGCACCGTGGAGTCTGTCGAACTGGAATCCCGAGGTCACGTGGCACCGAATCCTCGGCCCCCCCATACTCGTGTGCCTGTGTTGGCTCGGCTACGCCGTTGTCACTGTTTCGACGCGTTTTTCGCGCCTCGCCAGAGAGTTGCATCACATCGATCTTCTCGACCTCTCGGCGCTGGCCCCTTTCACGCGGGTAGGGCTCACAAACTCCCTTTTGCTGATCGGGGCGATGTCCATTGCGAGCCTGATGCTCATTGAAACCGGATTCGGCGCGACGATGCTGCTCATCGGGGGGCCGGCGCTGGTCGTGGCGGTTCTCGCGCTGATATCGCCGGTCCGCGGGGTGCACAGGAGGATCCGGCAGGCCAAGGATGCGGAACTCAGGAGGATCAACGGTGCGATCGCGGCAAATCCGATCGCTGCCCAACGCCTGGATGCCGATCAGCGACGCGGCGAGCTGGCAGACCTTGTCGCGTACCGCAATCTCATCGATAACGTCCCGGAATGGCCGTTCACGACGTCGACCTACACCCGGCTGATCCTGTATATGCTCATTCCGGTCGCGTCCTGGTCTCTCGGTCTCGCCGCAGAAGAGATCGTCAATCGGGTTCTTCTTTAGTTGTGCGTAGCGTCGGACCCGGCTGTCTGCGGCCAATACGAATTGCAGGTCTGTCGCAACACGCTCATCGTTTCACTTGATGGTGCACAGCATGGGTGGAGACGGTAATCAACCTGGAGCGGACCCCGGTCGTCGGACCAGGGCGGAAGCCGCGTGGCAGGTCGGCGACATGCTGAACCGCTACTGCCACTGCATCAACCTCGACGGGAACGCGCTGCAGCGGAGCCTCGAGCGCCACCTTGGCGGAGCCGGAGCTTATGCGCGCCTCGCCGAGACCCACCCGCACCTGCTCGCGACGTCGCCGATCTTTGTTTCTCGCGACCAGGTCGATCAGATGACGGAAATCATCGAGTCGATCGAAAGCGTGGTGTCCCTGAAGGCCTACCAGGAGCTGGTGCTGGGATGGGCGCCGGACGTCGGTCACGTGCACCATGGGCCGCGCGGCGTCTTCTTCGGTTACGACTTCCATCTCACGAACGACGGGCCGAAGCTCATCGAGGTCAATACCAATGCCGGCGGGGCCTTGCTCATTCTGCATCTCGCTGCGGCCCAGCAAGCCTGTTGTCCCGAAGTCGAGGGCTTTGTTGTTGGCAGCGTCAACCCGGCCATGCTGGAACAAGAACTGCTGGCGATGTTTCGCGAAGAGCTGCAGCTCCAGTTCCCCGGGAAGGAGCTGCGCCGCGTGGCCTTGGTCGATGAGGACCCGGACACGCAGTTTCTGAGCCCCGAATTCGTCCTGTTCGAACGCCTGTTCGACGATCAGGGGATCGAGGCAATCATCACAGGCCCGGATGCGCTCTCGCTGCGCGATGGCGAGTTGTATGCGGATGGGCGAGCCGTCGACCTCGTTTACAATCGACTGACCGACTTCTACCTGCAGTCGCCCCAGTGCAGGGTCCTCGATCAGGCCTATCGGGATGCGGCTGTTGCGCTCACGCCCAACCCCTACGTTCACGCGCTTTATGCCAACAAGCAAAATCTCACGGCGCTTTCCGACCCCGGGCTCCTCATGGAGCTGGGTGTCGACGCCAGAGTCGCCAGCGTTCTTGCCGCCGGTGTTCCACGAACAGTCCTGGTGTCCGAAGACAATGCGGAAACGCTGTGGAATACGCGGCGCGACCTGTTTTTCAAACCGGTATGGGGCTTCGGCAGCAAAGGCACGTATCGGGGCGCCAAGCTGACGCGCAAGAAATGGCAGGCCATCCTCGACTCCGATTACGTCGCTCAGGAGCTGGTTCCGCCGAGCGAGCGCCTCCTGATCGACGGCGGCGATGAGCGCAGCATGAAACTGGACCTCCGCTGCTACGTCTATGACGGCTCGATCCAGCTGCTCGGAGCACGCATGTACCGCGGCCAGACGACCAATTTCAGGACCGATGGTGGGGGTCTGGCGGCGGTGTTCACGACCTCGACTCGCCTGAGCTAAGGAAAATCCCGAATTGCGCAGCCCGAAAATCAGGCGCATAAATAACGCGGCGGTTGTGTCGGACCAGTGATTGCCACTCGGCCGGATCAACCGATAAGGAGGGGCATTATGAAATCACTTAAGCTCACTTACGATGGCGATCAACACGCCACCGCTTCGAAGGAGCCACATCACAATGTCGTGGCCATAGATTGTCCAATCACGGCCAAGGGTGATGAATTCTCACCGGGCAACCTGCTCGGCATCAGCGTCGCCGGCTGCATGCTGTTGTCGATGGGGGCTGTGGCCCAACGCGATCACCTGGACCTCAGTGATACCGTCGTCGAGATCGAACTGACCGAGACGAGCAAACCGTATCCGCACGTAGATAGCATCAATCTGGTTTTCAGCGTGCCGCGGGATTTCGCGTTTACGGATCGGCTGAAAATGCAACGGGCAGCGGAGCATTGCCCGATCAAGCATAGTTTTGGCCAGGACACAGTCGTAACGGCAATTTTCGATTACGGCGTAGCCAAGGCGGCCTGAGCCGGCTGCCGGGGAGTTTGATTATGGCAATGTTTAATCTTTGGATGGAGAAGCATCACCGCGGCATTATTTTCTCGCTGGCGTTCGTCGTCGTGTTCTTTGCCGCATCCTGCACGTTTCACGACGTCATTCCGATCTGTCATTACCTGTTCGGTTGTGACCACGGTCTGCATGAGGTGATGTAGCCATGGACGAGCGAATGAAAGAACTCGTCGCAATGGGAGCATCAGCCGCGGCCAACTGCCATCCCTGCATGGATCATCACCTCGCCAAATGCGACGAATTGGGAATCGACCGCGCAGAAGTCATAGCCGCGGTAAAGGTCGGGTTGATGGTGAATCGTGGCGCTGAAAAAGCGATCCGCAAAAAGACACGCGAGCTTCTCGGCGAGACTGCAGCGGACGACTGATGCCCGCAGAATCGGCCGATATGCCCGGATCACTGGAGAAAGATATGGATGAGAAAGTCTCAATGTCGACATGCCCGATGGCCAGGGCATGCAAGGGGATGATGGAAAGACCAGGCACTGGTCTGTGGATGATCGTTCCAGGTCTGATTTTCATTGCGTTGGGTATCGCGATTATCCTTTATCCGCAAATTCTGGCGTGGTTCGTTGCGATAGTGCTGATCGTCATGGGACTTGGCATGCTCATGATGGTCAACTTCATGCGAAGTTTCGGAAAACGGATCCACAACAAGCCTGTTTAGGCCAGGCAGCGATGATTAGCTCGGCAATGCTGTATGCGGCGTCGGCCATCGTCATTAGCTGGGGGATCGCACACATAGCGATTCCGACGAAGGGTGTCGTCGATGCGTTCGGGCCGATATCGCCGGACAACCGGCGGATCCTCCTCATGGAATGGCTGATGGAGGGTGTGCTACTCATCTTCATTGGTGCACTCGTGGCATTCGTGACGCTGCTGGCGCATGAACCGGAACGCGCGGCAGTGATCGTGTACCGTATGGCGGCAATCGTGCTCGTCGTCATGGCAGGGATTTCTCAGTTGACCGGAGCGCGCACCGCCATTCTGCCTATGAAGCTGTGCCCGACCATCTTTCTAACCGCCGCTGCGCTGATCTTTTTCGCGACGGTGCTCTGACGGCCCCTCCCGTTTAATCGTCCGCGTCGATTTCGCTGGAGTATTTCGGGGAGCCATTTAGCGTCGACGCCACTGGACACGAATACGCGGGAAGTGGATAAGCATTTTGATACGGCAGATCGTTTGGCCGACAAGAATCATCACGAAATGAAATGTCTCCTCAGTCCAGCAAGTGTTCGTAGGTCTCACGCAGGCGTTGTTTCTGCACTTTGGCCATAGTGTTGCGCGGCAACTCGTCAACGAAGACGACCTTTTTCGGCACCTTGAAATTGGCCAGATTTTCGCGGCAGGCGCCGATGATGTCGGCATCACTCACGGCCGCGCTGCCGTCCTGCACGACGACGGCGACAACGCCTTCGCCGAAGTCGGCGTGTGGTACGCCGATGACAGCAGATTCCTTGACGCCTGGTATGTCGTCAATGAACAACTCGACTTCCTTCGGATAGACGTTCAGGCCGCCGGTGATGACCAGGTCTTTGGCACGGCCGACGATCGACACATAACCATCGCCGTCGATGACACCCATATCACCGGTGTTGAAGAAACCGTCGTCGGTGAAATCGCCGGCGGTCTTTTCCGGCATGCGCCAGTAGCCCACGAACACGTTCGGCCCACGTACTTGCAGATTGCCGGTCTCACCGATTGGCAGTTCCTCTCCTTCGTCATTGGTAATTCGCACGTCCACTCCTGGAAGCGGTGGCCCGACGGTGCCGGCTTTGCGTGAACCGTGTAGCGGGTTGGACGTGTTCATGTTGGTTTCGGTCATACCGTAACGCTCGAGAATCGTGTGCCCGGTGCGGGCCTCGAACTCGACAAACGTTTCCTCGAGCAGCGGCGCGGACCCGGAGACGAACAAGCGGATGTTCCTGCAGTCGTCGTCCGAGAATGATGGATCCGCGAGCAGTCTGGTGTAAAACGTCGGTACGCCCATCAGGGACGTGCATTCCGGCAGGAATTTTCTGACCAAGCCCGCGTCAAAATCCGAGAGCCATCGCATGCTCGCGCCGCTCAGCAGGACGCAGCCGATCGCGACGAACAGTCCATGCACATGAAAGATTGGCAACGCATGCAGCAGGCGGTCGTCGGCGGTAAAGCCCCAGGCATCGACCAGCGTTTCGGTGTTACTCAGAAGGTTGCCATGCGATAGCATGATGCCCTTCGGTACGCCGGTCGTACCGGACGAATACAACAACGCCGCCAGGTCATCGCTCTCGCAGTTGACCGTTTCGAACGATTGCCCTTTTGCCTTGCTGGCGTCGGTGAGCGAACCGCTGCCGTCGCCATTGAGCGTGTAAACGCAATTGACCCCGGCGCTTCGCGCGATGTCACTCAGTGTCGCTTCATTTTCACTGTCGCAGACCACCAGCGCCGGCTCGGCATTTCCAATGAAGTACTCCAGTTCCTTCGACTTGTAACCGAGATTCAGCGGGTGATACACGAACCCGCCGCGCAGGCAGGCCAGGTACAGGCAGAGATTCTGCGGCGATTTGCGGACTTGCACCGACACACGGTCGCCCCGTTCAACGCCGAGACTGCTGATCAGCTCCGCGATCTGTGCAGATTGGCGGTGAATATCGGCGAAGGAATACGTCGCTCCGTCGGTGGTCGTCAAGACGACTTTGTCGTCATTGCCGGCATAGCTCTCGCGAAAACGAGCGTACAAATTACTGTTTCCGGTAGACATGATGCTCCTGGCGGCTGGCGAAAACGAGTGCGTCGACGGGCAATATATCAGTCCGCGCCGAATCCTGGGCACATAGCGCCGTCGGATTTTTTCCGGCATGATCATTCCAGGTCCCGCTGTTATGCCCTAATAAACGAGAACAACAAATGATCATCTACGGCGTCGCGTTACTGTCATTCTGCATGTTATTCGGTGTGTTCATAGGCGATGTGCTTGGCGATCTCATCGGCGTCCAGGCGAATGTCGGCGGCGTTGGAATCGCGATGTTGTCGCTGATTCTTCTGAGCAATCTGTCACACCACAAGTTGCAACTGAATCCCGCAACAGAGTCCGGCATCAAGTTCTGGAGTGCGTTGTACATTCCGATCGTCGTCGCAATGGCGGCGAAACAAAACGTTATCGCGGCCGTGTCCAGTGGCTGGATGGCGATCATTGCCGGCGTCGCCGCGGTCGCCGCAAGTTTCCTGATGATTCCCGTCATCGCACGTTTCGGCACAGGACCCAATCATGATACTTGAGTCCTTGGCCGATATGCTGGCCAGGAACGCCCTGATCACGGCGTTCGCCTTCGTGGGCATCCTGGTCTGGGTATCGTATTTCATTTCGGACACGCTCACTAAAGGGCACATACACGGTTCAGCCATCGCAATCGGCCTGGGTCTGGTTCTGGCCTATGTGGGTGGGTCAATGACGGGTGGCAGCAATGGGCTGGCGGACCTGACCTTGCTGAGCGGTGTCGGGCTGATGGGCGGGGCGATGCTTCGGGACTTTGCGATCGTCGCTACGGCATTCGGTGCGGACCTCGATGAACTGAAGAAGGCGGGGGCGGTCGGCGCGGCATCGATCGTCATTGGAGTAGTTCTGTCGTTCGCGGTTGGTGCAATTGTTGCCGTT
>JAOTVR010000151.1 GCA_029863305.1 Gammaproteobacteria bacterium
TGGAGCGGCTCCGGCTCTCCTGCGGGCTCCCATGTTTCCGCATCGCAGGATGCCTGGCTGTAGTGCTCGACGATGATCTGGCCACCGGGGAGCAGGGACAGGCGGGCCGCAGACGCTCCGGTGTCGGCATACCCCGAACCGCAGGCCGATTCGAAGGTGGTGGCCCGTCCGATATCGTCGAGCCCTTGCTCACCAAGAGCCACGAGCAGGGTACCCTCGGTAACCAAACCCTGACCCACGAAACCGCCGCCAAAGGCCAGCTCGTTACGCCCGTCCCCGTCGATGTCGGGTATTGTCCGCACGCTCTGCGCGATCGTGACGAAGGCGATGTTGCGGACGAGCCGGTCGCCTTCGACAATGGCCAGCCCCATGGGCGGGCAGCACCGGGGAATGTTGCTCAGCATGAACAGGACGGCATGTTGCTCGACATCCGGTCGGGTGAAGGCCCCGCTGGCGGATCCCCAGACACGCAGATTCTCCTGGTAGTTGGGGTCTTTCGCCGACCAGTAGCTCCGGGCCGCGGCTATGGCCTGCAGCACGGGCGGAGACGTTTCCCATCGGGTCCCGGCGGCCGCCGGCTCGCCCGGACTTTCTCCACTCGGCGCTTCCACACCCGGTCTGCCGTCGACGATCACGACAGGAGCCGGATGCTCGTCGGCCTGCACCAGGGAATGGCCCAGGGAACAGGCGATGAGAGCGGTGTAAACGACGAGCTGCGTGACACAGGCATGCATAGAGGATTCTCCTTATCGTCCCGCGATTGAGCCAGAGGGCACCTGCTTCGTCAAACCCTTTACGCCGGAAGTGGTTCGGGGTTGGTGTCCCGGGGGGGGCACCACGACACGTCCTCAGCAATTCCTCATCTAATGATCATGTGGCAATCAGGCGCCCGGATGCGCGCGGCGTCATCATTCTTTCTCGATCAAACGACAGGAAGGGGACAGACCATGACGCATCAAACCAGAACAGAGCCGGGAGTCATCGGCTATCTGCTGATTCTGGCGATTTTCGCCGCGATCACCGTTCCGGCACTGGCCTGAGCATTCTGCCATGCCGGCTTCGGTCTAGCCGGAAATCAGCCCGGCCGGGTCCCAGGAGTCGGCCGATGACTCGTCGTTATCCCGGCTGTCGACGCCGGACAGGCCGAGTTCCCTGCCGATAAGGCGAATTGCAGCTTTCGCCTCGCTCTCGCCCCTGAAGCCTTCGCCGACGACGATTTTGTCACCCTCGCTGTCGTTCGCGTAGATCGAGTAGTACATCACGTGCTTGCCGCCGCTTTGTGACTGGAACGAGCTTTTTTGCGTGAACTTCACGAACGCGTCCCGGCGCATGTAGCTCCGCCTGACCGGAATGCCCAGAACGCGCCGTACCGTCCTGATCCCGTTGCTGTCCCGCGCAACCTCCAGCGAATTGCTCATCGTGTACAAGGCAACGATGCCGATCAGGACGCCGATGCCACCGAACACGCTGCCGAAGATTTTCTGACCTTCATTGACGATCAACCACCAACCCACCGCCGCGAACGCGCCGCCGACAACGATGACGCCCAGTGAGGAACCCAGGTACCGGCCGATCGGGTAGACCATGCGCCGGCCACCGGCGTCGTGCTCAAGTCGAATGGTCTTCATGATGGCTTCGTCTGACGCGGCTTGCTGCTTCTCGCGCGACCGGTCCACGGCGAGATTCGAGAGCTGTTGCGACGTTGTGGCTGTCGCGTACACCGGAATCTCAAAACTACGATCGATGTCGGTGCCGTCGAGTTCGGCACTCAGATTCAGTCGCCACAGGTGATAGCTGTCGTCCTTGTCAGTGTCCGATTCGTCCTGGCCCGCCGGCACGTCAAAGCGAAACGTAAGCTTCGTGCCGCGCGTGCCCGGCTCGGAGTGCGCAATGAGTGCGTCCTGCCACTCGGCCTTTTCTTTTTGACTTCGATTCTTGCCGCTGCCGGACCTGTAGCTGTGAATATGCGTCAACGACACCTGAAATTCGATGGCCGCGTCGAATGGAATGCCGATCTCGATCGTGCCGCCCACGTGGCCGCCAATCGATCCGGGAAACGGATCGAGAGTTACGGGAGTTGCGCCGAAGCGTCGCCACTCCAGGGTGTGGCGAATCGCCCAGGCGAGCAGGCCGATGCCGACTGCGGTGAACAACAATGCCACCAGCGCGATGTAGTTGTTCTTGTTGACGACCTCGTCGTACACGATGAACGGTAACGGTGCCGATATCAGGTTCCAGAACGCAGCAAAGGCCCACATCGCGTACATCGTTGTCCTTGAATTCGAACGAATCGTCGCGGATTGCCAATCGTCATTGAGTAACCACGGCTTCCCGGCAAACTGCGGATCGTTCTTGTCTTTCTCTTTCGGCGCCCGCCAGATCACGATGAGCAGGCCGAGCCCGACACCGCCGAACACGAACAGGAAGATAGACTTGAACCCGACCAGTCCCCAGCGAATGCTGCGATCGATGATCGCGTTGGATGGCTCGTCGGGATCAATGAAGACAGTAATCGACTCGCCGCGTGCCAGTGAGTCACTCAGCCTTCGACCGGTATTTTGCTGATAATCGCCGATGTTGTCGGCGCTGCCCGTTATCGAAACGCGGTGACCGACGTAGGATTGCCCTTGATACGTGTAGGTGTACCTGGCGTAAGCCTGGTAGGTGTCGGAGTCGTCGCCCGTGTGTGTCTCGTAGCCGGCGGCGGTGAGCCGGGCCTCGACCTGAACCCAGCTCGCCATTTGCGACGCCTCAAAGAAAGTATTGCCGATCGACCACAGCATCCACACGCCGATTGAGAAAAACGGCAGCGCAAACAGCGAACCCAGAATCCTGCCTTTCATCCGCAACACCCTAGCAGCGCCGGGCCCGATCCGCCGTGATCGCCGTCTTATTCCGGATCGGCCCTGCGGCAAGCGCTCTTGAGAGATTTCAGGAACTCATCGTGCCCACACAACAACTTCGCATAGCGCGCCTCGCTGTCACTGCCTTTGGCGCGCAGCAGTTCGCGCATCGCGCGCTTCGCGTCGCTTGGCCAGCTTCCGGGATCGGCAGCCGCTACGATTGGCGCGATGTTCCGAAACGCACGACGTTCTGGCGCCGTCCAGCGATGCAGTGTTCTCAAGCCGAGACTGCGCGCGACGTTTGCGGCGACATTATCAGCCGCCGCGGTGCGCGTCTTGCCACCGGCTGCGCCGAGAATTTCCGTGGCCAGCATCGAGCTGGTCTCGAT
The DNA here is from genome assembly GCA_029863305.1 of Gammaproteobacteria bacterium. Lineage (GTDB taxonomy): Bacteria > Pseudomonadota > Gammaproteobacteria > Steroidobacterales > Woeseiaceae > UBA1847. Next base: position 3,233 of record JAOTVR010000151.1, read on the forward strand.
CCAGCGCTCGTCGAACAGGTCGCCACGGCGCGCGCCCGGTAAGCTCAGGTGCATATCGCAGCTGGCCAGCTTGCGCAGGGTCTTGATGTCGCTGCGATAGTCTCGCTTGCGGTGTATGCGAGCGGCTTCGCGTGCTGCAAGTTTACGGATCGCCGGCAGAACCGGGCGATAGCCGAGCCGATAATAAAACCAGAACGCTCCGCTCTTGAGCGCTTCGCTGTTGTCGCCACCGAACTGATAGGGATTTGCGATGAAGCGCGTGCAGCCAACAAGTGCGTGGTACACGCGCATGACCTGTACCCACAGGTACGACGCTTCGCTGCCGCGATATTCATCGAAGATGTTGATGCCCGTGTTGACCTGGCGAAACACTATACTCGACCCGCCGTAGCCGATCGGAACGCCATTCGACAGAATCAGATAGCCCATCGTGCATTCGAGCGGAAAACGGGATTCCGGCAGCAAACCGAAGACGGCGATCGCGACGCCTTTCCCGACGTCGGCAAGATAAACTTCATTTGCATTGGCGTAGTTGAAGTGAAACGTCTCGCGATGCCGGACCGCGAGCGAAGCCATTGCGACATCGATAAGCGCCGCACCGTCACGCGCCGAAAGTCGGGCGATCGATCCGAGCGGTCGCTGAATTTCTTTTTTGGCAAACCGCGGGCGTTTGCGCATGCCGGAATCGCGGGCTCGAATCTGTTCCCGGGCAAACACGTTTCCGGACTTCGAGTACTTGCTGCCCGTCAGATTCCAGATCAGCGGGACGTCCGCGGCTTCATACAATTGTGACCAGAATGACCGCAGGCGTTTGTCCCGCAACTGCGCCATCAGCCAGTCAAAATCAGTGCCCTCACAGCCGGCTCGCGCCGTATCGATCCACTCACGGGTACTCACATACCCGCCGTCGAAGTACTCGTCTTCCGCCGGCTGCAGGAGATGGCTCAACAGCTCGTCGAGGCGCGACGTGTCATGAATGGCGCGCCAGTTAATCGTCAACTCCCCGCGACAGCGTCGTGCCAGCCAGCGCGCGACTTCGAACGAGAATCCATAGTCGATGCACGTACCGGCGATGCCACTGTCGAGCAACTTGTGCCGCTGCGCGCCAGCCAGCGCGGCGACTTCATCATCGAAGGTCGCAAGTCGCGATCGCGCCGCGCGGTGCTGCGCTGCGGACCGAGGAAACGCGCGCTCGAAACACAGTCTTGCGTGCTGACGCCTTACCTGACCCGCGGATTGACGTACGGCCGGCATGCAGTCAGTGTACCCGGTCAGCCAGCGCTAATCGTGCCTGCCGCGAACGCCCTGCGCCCAGCCATCCCAGACGGCCATGCTCTTCATCTGCTTTTCGAGGTCGGTGTTGTCAATCAGCGTCTGGATCTCATCGTGTGAATGTCGCGGCAGACGCGCCGTGTCGTTCGCAAAACCCCAGATAACAGCAGCGGCGATCGCTGAATTCAGGCGCAGTTGCTGCTGATCGACTTTGTCAAAAGTATCCGACTGGGCATGATAGTTGGATGCATAGTTGGCGTCGGATTGTGCAGCAATGATATTCGGGACACCTTCAATCATGAAGTCGTAGTTGTCGGTACCGACAATGGGGATGTCGATCTGCTGAAACGGGCCCAGACCCGCGACGGGTTCGAGGTAGCGGTCGACCAGTGGCGCGAGGTCGGGTCTGCCGCCTGTGAAAAAACCGGTCGTGCGGCCGCTGCCGATATCGAAGGATGCGGCAACGATGTGATTGTCGAGCTCAGCTTCGTGTTGCTCGGCATATTTCCATGAGCCGACCAATCCCTGTTCCTCACCGTTCCACAATGCGAAACGAATTGTCCGTTCCGGTTGCAGACCGAGGCGCACGATTTGCCGCGCGATGTTGATGAGCATGACAACATTGACGCCGTTATCGAGTGCGCCTGTGCCGAGATCGTGAGAATCGAGATGTGCGCCGAAGATGACAATCTCCTCGGGTCGCGTGGCACCCCGAATCTCGCCGATGACATTCGTTGCGGTCTCATCGCGACGCGAATCGATGCCGATTGTCGCGGCGAGAGACAGCTTGTGACCGGAACGCAGCAAGCGCAACGCCCGTTTCGCGTGTTCGCGTTCCATAACCAGCATCGGCAGCTCGTTGCCTGCACCTGCCGCCGCGTTGTGCCGATACACCAGGTTTTTTGGCCGCGACGACATGGTCACGATGCCTGCCGCACCGGCGGCTATGACGCGCGGTTCCACTGCCGCTGCATCGGCGTACTCGGCAAACAGACCACCAAGCCCGAGATCGTCATCGAGCACAAGCGTCTCAACCAGTGCCCAGGCGCCATTGATCGAATCACCCAGACGTTCGATGTCCGCGTCGGTTCCAAAACCCGCATCGACAAGCCGCGCGCTCATCGCATTGGCCGATGCCGAAAACGGTTTTGCTACAACGCTGGCCTCAAAACTCACGTCGCCGGTTACGGCGGCCGTAGCGACGTTTTCGTCCCACACTCTCGGCATGACGAAGTCTTCGGTGGCAACAGCGATCTCGGCCTGTTGAAATTTCCTTGCCGCCCAGGCGACGGCTTGCCGGTTGGCGTCCGAGCCCGTGACCCGGCCACCGATCGTGTCAGTCAGTTCGTGCAGGTCATCGCTTACCGGTGTGTCGCCGAGCAGCGCCCCGATCAGCCGATCGACATCGTCGTTGGCCGCGCCTGCAGGTGGCGTTGCAAGCAACAGCGCGAGCAGTGCGAGGACTGCAACTCGGAAGATGGGCATGAATGACTCCTTCGTCGATATCCGCGGTAGGATAGCGCCATGCTAGACCCGCCGGCTTGCTCAGGCAAAGGAGAATTCATGTTGCGCCAGATTTCCGCATTCGCTTTGGCCCTTGTTCTTTCATGCGCAGCGTGCGCCGAAACGGACCGTCCATTGCGACCGGTACATACCTATTCGATCGTCGCGCGTGATGCGGCCACCGGACAACTCGGTGTGGCTGTCCAGTCGCACTGGTTTTCGGTGGGCTCACTGGTGCTGTGGGCTGAGCCAGGTATCGGCGCGGTCGCGACTCAGTCGTTCGTCGATCCCAACTACGGCCCGCTGGGATTGCAACTCATGCGCGCGGGCAAAGATGCGTCGCAGGCATTGGCAGCGTTGCTCGCGATCGACGACCACGCCAACGTCCGGCAGGTCGGCATGGTCGACGCCGATGGCGTCGTTGCTAATCACACGGGCGCGAATGCTATCGATGAGCACTGCGAACTGGCCGGTGACAATTACACCGTGCAGGCGAACCTCATGTGGAAAGCCACGGTGTGCGACGCGATGGTTGCCGCCTTCGAGTCCGGCGAAGGTGATCTGGCCGAGCGCATGATGCTGGCGCTGGAAGCGGCAGAGGGAGAGGGCGGTGATGTGCGTGGCAAGCAATCGGCTGCGATGCTGGTCGTCAGCGGTGATGCTACGTTGCCGCCCTGGGGCGGGCGGGTGGTCGATCTGCGCGTCGAAGACCTTGCCGAGCCGCTCGTCGAGCTGAGGCGTCTGTTGACGATGGCGCGCGCCTACAAGCTGATGAACGACGGTGACGAGCACATGACCGTTGGCGCCATTGAAGAGGCGGTCGAGGCCTACGCGGCTGCCGTAGCGCTCGTACC
>JAOTVR010000053.1 GCA_029863305.1 Gammaproteobacteria bacterium
GCAGCTTACGCTGACTCACTTGATGGCCCCTGAATGCGTGTCACGGAGTCGCCGTGTTTCCGGCAAGAGTATATCGCGGCTGCGTCGGTCGAACAGGGTTCTCATCCTCAACCACACTCCGCCGACCATCTACAATCAACTGGATAAATACCTCGCGACCAATCACCTCGCAGATGATCCTGCAGGGCTTGAAGTGGACCTCGCGATAGCTCTTGAAACCCAAGGAACGCAATTCGGGGAGAAAGTATCCCGATCAGGATGCGGCTCGAGCCGTTCGCACCGATTTCGAGAATTAGGGATGAGAAACAACCTGTCAGTACCTTCTCAGGCTCATGATCGAACGCTCCCAGTTCTGCGCCTCCACGGCATTCAATACCGCCGATCAGGCTTCTTCAGTCAGGCCGCATTGCTGCGCCGGCAACTCGATCCTCCAACTCGACACGGGACACATACAGGTCGACATCATTTCTCACATTCTCAATATCCATGTCTATTGGCAAAATCTCGACGGTCGTATTGTACGGATCAGATTTTGGATTTGGATTAAATCTGGCACTGTACGCCGATTCGCCCATACCGGCCGCACGCTTTACCAATGGCGGCTTGGCGCTGTCGCAGTGAAGGTACAGCCCGCCGTGACGAGCCGCCGGAGAGGTCGGAACTGTTGTAGCCGACATCAACAAATGGACATCCACTTTCTCGCCGAACGTATTTGCCAGACGACCAGCGTCAGCACATATCTCGACGCCCAAAACGAGCTTGCGCCCAGGCTCGGTTCCCTCAACCATCGGCATGTTGAACTTTCCTGACCGGAACCCGGGAATCATCAACACAGGATCCTCCTCACCGCTAAACTCAAAAAAAGGAATAGCCTTGTTGATTTCTCCGACAAGGATGCCGCTATGGTAAATGTAGGCGGTGTTGTGGCCGAACCAGCGCGTCGAAGTGTTCTTCTTCAAAACAGATCTGCCCAGCTTGATTCGATCGTGCGCCTGCGAAACCTCAGCGCGGTATGTGCCTGCGCTGCCAGCAGTGCGGTCTATCGCTTTGCTCAGGTGGGCAGCAACCTTAGCGCGCTGACTGCGATCTAAAGGTTCCTTCCAAGCCACAGTTCCAGCGCAAAGAATGATTTGAGGGTATTCCGCGCTAAGGTCACGCAAACCGCGCTTAATCGTCTCTTTTTCATCTGCGCTGTAACCACGGATATCCTGACCGCCCATTGCAAAATAGTATTCTGGCGCTGCAAAGATCTTGATTGCGTCGTCTTCGACACGAAGCTGCTGAAAATAGTCGTTGGCCGTGGTTACACGGCGCCGCAACGCAAGTAGCTTGTCGTCCGCTGTGGGCTCATGTGCACCAGGCATTGCTCGAGTATCGAGATGCCATAAAGCGACTCCGACTGGCTTGGGCATACTATGATCTCCTAAGTCCTTGGCAAGTTCCGGCCTGTTCGGCCATCAACTCAATGATGAGGGCGGGCGGAAAAGTTTCCTTTCCCAGGGTGACTTCCCAGCCCGACTTTAGCCCAAAGGATTTTGAATCGGTAGTACATCTCGCAGCATGATGTTGCAACGACTCCGGTTCTGCAGGGCGCCCGCTCATTTGCCATCAATACCTGGACTCGGCGCCCGCTTTTTATTTCAGACGACTCGCCGACACGATGGAATTTCCTATCCCTGAGACGCAAACAAAAAAGCCCCATTTAGGCCTATTCATTTTCTGGCGGTGGAGCGAGTCTACCGCGGACGATGCTCTGCGAACCTCGCTGGTGCCGACGCTGGCGTTCGGGGGAATGGATCAGGCGACACGCCGTGCAGCTAATTCCTTGTCCAGATCGAATGTGGCCTGTAGATTCATCCACAGTTTCGGCGATGTACCCAGAGTATCCGAAAGATCAAGAGCTGCTGCCGCAGTTATACCTCGCTTTCCTTTAATGAGTTCATTCAATCGAGTCTTCGTCCAGCCAGTTTTTTCGGCAAATGCCGCTTGCGTCATACCCTTTGGCTCGAGAAACTCCTCGAGTAAAATCTCGCCAGGATGGAACGGGTTCTTAGATTGTCTGGCCATTACCCATCCTCCTTCAGTGATAATCTACAACTTGCACATCGAAAGCATTTCCACTTTCCCAACGGAAAATCACTCTCCATTGATCATTTATCCGGATTGAGTGGAATCCTTTCCACCTTCCTTTGAGGCCTTCCAATCGATTGCCAGGAGGTACCCGCAAATCGCTTAGCTCAGCCGCGTCATGCAAATACAGCAACTTTCGCCTGGCTGCCCGACGAAGCTCGGCAGGGAAAACCGCGGGAGTCGCCGGAACCTTGCGCCCGTACCGCAGAATTCCCTTTGGAATGCGGCGATCGATCGAATTTAAGTTCTAAGCCACTGAATGAGCACGGCGGCCTCCCGGCGCAGAGGTCTGCCCTGAGTCGAGACTGTATTCGCGACAGTCAATTAATCATAGTTTCGGCACTGCCCGGGACCGACTGCGGTCATTAACGACTCAGTCGGAGTTTAACGAGAAACTACCTGGTTCGTAGGCGTATACGTCACGAACCGTTTTCTTTTAAATCAGTAAGTTAGATGGCCCGCCCTCTTCCTTTTTGCCGTCAAACGCCGCCAAGAGCCGCGAATTTCCGCCTCAACGCTACGCTCTTGTCGCCGACACGCTGCGCGATACGAGACCAATGGGCCAACTGAAGTGCCCATTCCTGAACCAAAAGCTGGCTCTCAATACCCGCGTGTACCGCAGGTTGGGCATGTTGTTGAAGGCAGCAACATGCGAATACTCGGAATCCCATGCGTCGTTTTGTCATGCCTGTAAAGAAGCGTGGCGCAAACTTCGCAACGAACAACCATGATCATCAGCCCAGAAACACCGAAAACTCCAAACAAGATCAGAATAGCAATACTTCAGTGCTCCATTCCGGATTTTTGTACGAATACCATCGCGACAACTGACGCCCAGCCGAGTAGGGTGAAAAATATGAATTTCAATCGCGCAATCGAACGTTTTCTATTCTGGCTGCGCCGAAGATTACCGTTATCTTTCACAAGTTGACTCATTGCCACACTCCGTCTTCTTCGGAAATATCGCTTGGATCGCGTCGTACGCGATATCGACTAGAATCTTCGCTGTCTAGCGGTCGCTCTTAGGTGCAATTCGGTAAAGTGAATACGAGACCAAAGCCCCTCCACCAACTATCAGGATAATCGCGCATAAGGCTACCACTGCATAATACTCTTCCAAATAGCCAAAGTACCTGCCATCCCCTAGCCAGACGATTGCAATCGCCACCAAAACCAGAAGTCCTGCGCCGGACAGCTCAAATACAGACCTCCTATCGAATCGCCAGCCTTCGCGTATCCCAAGACCTCGAACCCGAAGCCAAACAACGCCTACGAAAGCGACTACGAAACCAATTAACCTGGGGACGGTTTCGGTGGTAATCCAAGACAAAGCTAGCCCTACAGCTATTAAGAGGAGTGCGAAGAAGAAAGTGGCTGCTTTGTTCATTGAGGGTCCTTATCACGTTCGATTGCTTCTAGCGATTCTTTGAGTCCTTCGTAGGCAATTTCGGCCGCCGCACCAACCTTGTGGTTGTCTGCCATTTCGCTAAGCGTCTCAGACATCACACCGGACGCAATGTTTTCTGCGGTTCGATTCTCCGAAGGATCAAGCAAGTCTGCAACAAGTCCGGTGCCGAAGGCGATCGTTTCAAGCCCTATTGACACCGCTCGAGCCTGAGGAACCCCCAATAGTGCCACCGCCGGTGCCGCGGCCCCAGTTACGTTGGAAACAGCGTCAAACATCGCTGCAGTTTCTTGTTGCGTCGGCATGGCCTCAGAAACGGCTTCTTGGATCGAGTTCGCAGCGCCTTCTAAAGGCTGTGCAACCGCACTGGGAAACAGCTGAGTCCTAATATTGATGCTACTAAAGTCGATTGGTGGAGCCGACTGCTGTCCATTGGGATCAACGAATCGAAACGGATTGTCATTCGCATACGTGTATCGGCCAAACGACATTGGATTGTCACCACCAAACTGAACCGGATCAACTGCCATAAACCGCCCCACGACAGGATCGTAATAACGCGCCTGCATGTACGTGAGGCTGGTGGCGACATCGTTCTGATGGCCCGTGTAGCCGACATCGTCTGCGAGCTGCACTGGATAATCCTTCTTCTCGCCCCAGGGCCGGTAGTGCTCTGCATAGGCTGTGCCGTTATCGCCCTTGATGGGAGAGCCGAGAAGATCGGTGTGCAGGTAATTGACCGTTGATCCTTGCAGTTCAGCAATCAGCAGGCTTCCTGCATAGATGTAATGCGTGGAGACACCGCCCTTGAGCTTGTGCATCAGCTTGCCGTTTTGCCCGTAGACGGTGTAGCTGATCTGGCTACCATCGTCCTTTTGCACCCGCCGCTTGTGGCCATCGTACTTGTAGGAAAAGCTCGGGCTCGTGGAGCTAGCCAAATTTCCGGCCAGGTTATACGTGAAGCCCTGATTGCCGTTGTTGGTGACGTTGCCGTAATCGTCATAGGAGAACGTGTAATCGGCTGAGCCGACGGTATCGTCAACGCTGGTGAGGAGATTCGTGCTCGAGTTGTACGTGTAATCGAGATCGATGCCCGACTCCGTTTTCGTCAGGATATTGCCGAGCGCATCGAAGCTGTAGCTCCCCGATCCCCAGAAGCCCGAGGCGCTGGTGAGACGATCGATATCGTCATAGCCCATGGAGCGATCGAAGCCGGTGCCGTTCACGGCATCGGTGATGCTCGTGACGTTGGCGTTCGGATCGTAGGAATGCGTCAAATCGGCAAGCGTGGCGGCGCCGAGCACGACTTTCAGGTTTTCCGGCAACTGCCGGGCATTCTGCGAGGTCGTGTACTTGCGCCCTGAACCCTGCTGGGTGCCGTAGTCAACTTCCTTGATCGAGCCATTCGGCCAGTAGTCTATGCTCGTTGCATAGCTGCCCACCGATTCCGGCTCGCCGTACGCGTTCGGCGTGATCGAGACCACCGTGCTGCCCGGATAGGTGATCTGGTCCAGGCGATCCATCGTGTCGAAGCGGTAGCTCAGGGAGAAGGTCTGCCCGCCCGTCACGAGCGTCTCAGAGACTAGGCTGTTGACGGCATTATGCGTGTAACTCCAGCTGGCATCGGAACTTGTGAGTGATGTCAGGTTGCCGTTATTGTCGAAGCCATACGTGAGATCCGGGGAGCTGTCCGGGTAATCGACATCCGTCAGCTGGCCCAGGTTGTTATACGTGTGAACGATTTTCTCGTTCGCAGGAACGGAGGCCAGATCACAGCTGGTTGAGCTACCCGATGCAGCAAGCGCATACCACTCCAGCTGTTCCGCATCGTTATGGCTATACGCCGTGCTGCCGGTCTCAGGATCCACTTGCCGGCACAGGCGATGGCTCGAGTCATAGAAATAACTTCGGGTCGCGGAGACCGTCGGGTTGGTGCCGGACTGTGTGGCACTGGTCATTTCGCCGAAGTTGTTTCGAACGATGGTCGTCGTCACGCTCTCGGGCTGCTGGATCAATGTCGGCAGGGACTGATCCGGTGCCCCGAGCGCAAAATACGTCGTCGTGGTCTGTTTATCGCGTGGATTGGTGCCCCGGACTTTATTGCCGGCAAGGTACTCGTAGTCCGTATCGGCGTACGGGGAGACGTTCTCGGCCGATTGGGTCACTCGGCCCAGGCCGTCAATGGTGATATTGGTTCCATCGGCAGCGACAGCATCGTCGGCCGGGAACGATTCGAAAACAGCCCGCTGGCTGTCGTAGCTCTTGCGGACAAAGCGGGTGAGGCTCGCGTCAGTAGTGTCTTCGGTTTTCGCCAGTACCGGGCGTAACAGCGCATCAAGATACGTCGTGACCTTGTGTTCTCCTCGTGTTTTGGTCTGCTTCCACTGATACTGATCCAGGGCATAGTCAGGATCGTTGTACTCGGCTGCCGAGACCTGCTCGTAGACAAGATCCTTGTTCAGGCGTACCAGCGTTGGGTCATCCGGGTAATCGATCTCGATCAATCGGTCCAGATCATCGAAGTCGAACGCCGTCACGTGTCCGGCGCGATCGGTCGTACTTTCTGTATTGCCGAAGTAATCCAGCGTGTATTGACGCGTGAGCGTGTCCGGGTAGGTGATGGTCCGGGGCGATCCGCGGTAGTGGTTGCTGAAGGCATGCTGGTGATTGTTGGCATCCTTTTCCCAATTGATCGTGCCGTCCGCATTGTAATTGCGGGTGGCGACCGTGACGCCCCATTGCTTAAACGTCGTGGGCAGGTAATTCGTGTAGCCAATCTCGACGGGCGTTTCTGAGCCGACCTTGTTCTTCATGAAGACGCCGAGCATCCAGTCGGTCTGGTTAGCAATGTAGTAATTCTCCGTCGTCTTCGAATGATTATTGACGGAGTTGTATTCATCTACCTCGATGGCCTTACCGTAGGAATAGCAGGTCCGGGTCGCGTAACAAGGGTGGGTGGTGTCGTAGTCGTAATCGGTGCTGCTGTAGTCGAATGTATAGTCCGACGTGTACGTGTCGCCGTTTTCAGTGATGACACGCTGGCTCATTGAGCGCGGCTTTTCCATCGGTGCCTCGTTGTCCAGCAGCGCGCCCGCAGTGCCCATGTAAGGCCCGACAACATAGTCCTGATCCACCGTGCGTAACAGCGTGGTCGTGCCGTTGAAATGCTCGGTCTTGACGGCGGCGTGTTCCTTCCAGGTATAGGTGCGATCAAAGGAATGCACCGTCTTGTGGCCCTCTGGATCGATCACGGTGGTCGTATTGATATCGGACACACCGGTACTGGTTGTCCAGCCGCCCTGCGTCTCTGAGTAGCTGAAATCCCAGGTCATCGAGTCGAGACCCGGGCCGCTCAATGTCTTCTCGACCAGGGAATAGGTATCGAAGGAACGCTGGTGCCGGACATCTTCGCCAATGCAGCTCGACCCGGTGCCACTACCTCCACCGTTCACGTAGTTATAGGGAACCTGGGAGCGCCCGTGCGCAGTCTCTCGGAGCTTATACGTGGCCTGTGCCCCGTACGGATGGGTAATGGACCCGGTCGCATCGGGATTGGCGCCGCCGCAGATGAGCTTGGCGTCCGGTTTCAGTGTGGCACTGACCAGTGAGGCCAGCCCATACGTCCATTGCAGCCGCGTCGCGCCGGTCTCATGGGGCGGCCATTGCACCGTGGTCAGATAATCACCGGTGTACGCGTAATTCCAGGTGCGGCCGTTGACCGTGACGCTGGTGATGTTGTCGCCCGTGTAGGTGACATCGATCTTGCGTTCGTCGGTACTGCCGGCATCCCCGATGATGTAGTCGAGCTTGGTGGTCAGCGGCGTTGAGCCGGTGTACACATACTCGACCTTGTTGCCGTAGCGATCCTCGACTTTCGAGGCCAGCATGTAAGCGTCGTAGCGCAGCAGGCCTTTTGTGGCACCGGCTTCCTGGTAGACCATGACGTCAAGGGTGTACTTGATGCCATCCGGAGACTCGGCCACGAAGCCCTCGCCCGATCCGTTCTGAATGGATGTCAGGCAGGTGATCTTCCAGTAATCCGTCGTCGTCTTGCGGATACCTGTGACGTGCGCAGGCCCGGGAATCGGGCCGTTCGGATAATCGAGCACCGTCTGCGTGCCCTGGCCGGGGATGCTCAGTTTCAGGCCATTCCAGAAGTCCCATGGCATGTAGAGCTTGCCCTGGACAATGACGTCCTCGGGTTCGCTCGGGCCATTGCAGCGGTTGTCCTGCCAGCCGTCCTCCCGTGAGACTTTCATCGACAGCGATGGGATGTCGAGCGACCAGTCGCCAAAGGCCTTGAAGTGGCGTGCACGGAAGCCTTGAGAAGTGCGAAGGCTGCGTCGAATCTCGACCGGTAATCCACTGTTGCCGGGCAGGGAGACATCGACATGCTGGAAGGTCAGAGACCCCGTGGCGAGATCCACCCGCTCGCCCATCAGGTCGATCCCATAGGGCGTCAGGCTCTCGCCGACACGCAGCCGGTCGATGACTTCTTTCTCCGTGTGAACCTCGCCGGGCGGGTCCTCACCACCGCCGCCAGGGCCGCCGGGCGCACCCATCGTGATGACTTCGGGGTCGTCATCACCGCTGTTGCCACCGCCATTGCCTTGTGCGAAGGCCAGGCCAGAAACAAAAAAGGACAGGAAGAAGATCGGAACCCATGGGTGGCGCTGCATGTTCATGGCGAGCCCTCGGCCGTGATGGCCTGGTAGCGATTGGAAGATCGGGCCCAATGATCGGCTAAGGGGGGGGGGTAACGGTCAATCGTGGTCAATGCGTACCAGTCCAGGGGACGGTCCGATACAGACTGTGGCATGTCGGCAATGCGTTTACCCGGTAAACGACAACGGCCTGATCCGAAGGCTAAACCATCGCCGCGTCACTGCAGTGCGAAGCGCTGTAGTGACGCGGCGCTCTGAACCAGCGATGGCGCGGGATCTGGCCGATTTCCACGAGTTCCCGGCGAGTGATACAGCCATCTGGGCGCATCCGACGCTCTGCCAACAGCGAGCAAAATACGGTATCCGTGTACTTGCTGTCGATCGCTGCCCTGGGCGAGATGCGGGAAAAGTGGGGCAGTCGGCGTGCCCCGCTTTTCGCTAGCCTGCCCGGCTAACGGGCGATAGAATCTGCTCCATCAACGCGAAAAACCGTTGAATCAGTACTTGCATTAACACCGTCGTCGTTGCGGTATATCAACGACACCCGCTCCGAATTTGATCGGAGCACCGAAGCGCTGAAAGGGATTGTGAAAAGCAGCGCGCGGCCTGAGCCGGCGATCCCCTCTTCCTACCCAACGCGGTCGGCGTCACCTATCGATCCGCCGCGCCCCTGATCCAGCACGGATAGCCGTGTTCGGGTCATTCCATGTATTGCGCCAATTACTGGCGCAACCCTTCAGGCAACGCCAATCGGTCGATGGCGTCGTTGCTACCGTCACGTCGAATGCGTGACCCAGCCATCGAAATCATCGACGTCCGTTGTTGCCACTCAGCCCGTCTTTGTGATCGCGCCCCGGCGCAGCACCGAGATGGGCCTCTTCAATCTGGCGCAAATTTGCGCCGCAGTCGACTCTGACCGCGCCAAGGCACGGTCACCCGAGCTGGGCGTATGGTCTGGCAATCCAGATTGATGCGCCCGTGCGCCTTTCATTAACCCAACCGATAAAGGAGGTAGATATCCGCTCAAAAAGCAACGGCCCGAGAGGGCAACTGGTAGTCGCCGGCGGCGCTCAAAAGAGAGCTCCGGCGAACCGGATCACGGCTTCAGGCTGTAAGGGACTGGTGTCCCTGGACCCCATCCGATTCTCAATCGGACCTCGCTCGCTCACCGGGCGGCGAGGTGGTCATCAAAACTAACCGATTGAGATACGCACCATGAAAGACTTGAACTACCAGTTGATGAAGCTCTGTAAGGCAAATCGGGATGGAAGCTTTTCCACCCAGGCAACACGATCGAGGATTCTCGATCTCATCGCCAATCAGTTGCACGAGTTGGGTTACCGACACATGCAGGCGAAATCATTGAAGCCGAAACACATTGAGGCGCTGGTCGCTTTCTGGAAAGACCAGCGCATCGGCGTCGGCACGTTCAAGAATCGACTGTCGGCGCTCCGTTGGTGGGCGAGCAAGGTCGGCAAGGCCGACATCATTGCGAGGAACAACAACGCCTACCGCATTGGCAATCGCCGCTACGTTGGCGACGAGTCGAAAGCCAGACTGCTCGATGAGAAACAGCTGGAAAAAGTCTCCGACGAGCACGTTCGCCTGAGCCTCCGACTGCAGTCTTCCTTCGGCCTGCGGCGCGAGGAAGCCATCAAGTTCCGACCGAACTACGCGATCAAGGACGATCACATCAAGCTGAAAGCGAGCTGGACCAAGGGCGGTCGAGCGAGGTCCGTGCCGATCCGGACGGACGAGCAACGCAAGCTCCTCGAGGACGTCAAGAAGCTCGCCAGGGGCGGCGCGTTGATCCCTCCCGAACGCAACTACGTGGAACAGCGCAATCGTTACGACCGCCAGGTTCGTACAGCAGGCATCAAGAACCCTCACGGTCTCAGGCATGCCTACGCTCAGCGGCGCTACGAGGAACTGACGGGATGGAAAGCACCGGTCGCTGGCGGCCCAGCGTCGAAATCCCTCACCATCGAACAACGCGCGTTCGATGAAAAAGCGCGCGCCGTGATCTCGAGAGAACTCGGGCACGACCGCACATCGATCACTCGAATTTACCTTGGGAAATAAACGCATGAATTCCCGCTCAGCCTCAGAACATCATGGCCGATCCCAATGACTCTCGTACCGGCGGCGACATCCAACCGCGCTGCCTTTCCCGCGAGCAGGCCGCGCGCTATCTCGGTATCGGCAGGACGTTGCTCAGGCGCATCGGTCCGCCGCCGGTTCGCCTGGGACGCAGGCTCGTCTACGACCGGGTTGACCTCGACCGCTGGCTCGATGAGACTAAGTCCCGAGGGCGGGCCATAAAGGAGGATTTATGGCCCGAGAAAAAGGACTCTACAGAAGGAACGACTCGCCGTACTGGTGGGTCAAGATCGTCCTCCCGGACGGACGCCGAGTATGCAAAAGCACTCGACTTACGGTCCTGAAGGACGCTGAAGAGTATCTGATACGCCTCAAAGCGGACGCCGTAGAGGCAGTCCGGACCGGGATACCGGCCGAGCACAACTGGCAGCAGGCGGTCCTGCGTTATCTCGAAGACAATGCTGAAAAGCGCAGTCTTCGAGACGACAAGGATCATCTGGCCAAGCTCGATCCGTATCTTCGTGGATGCCGGCTGAAGGACATCAACATGAATGTCCTGAGGCCGTTCATCCAGGATCGAAAGAAGGTCGACGGTGTTAAGAATGCCACCATCAACCGGGCTCTCGAGATCGTCCGGCGCATCCTCTACCTGGCGCGCGACGAATGGGAATGGACCACACGAATCCCCAAGATTCGGATGCTCAAAGAACCCAAACGTCGCGTTCGCTTTCTCAAGAGAGAGGAAGCGGATCGACTGCTGGAGGAACTGCCCGGTCACCTCGTACCGGTGGTGCGATTTGCCCTGGCGACCGGCTGCAGGATGCGAGAAATCCTGCAGATGGAATGGAGACGTGTCGACTTCGATCGACGTGTGGCCTGGCTGGACGCGGGCACCACCAAGACCGGAGACAGCCGCGGCATTCCCCTGAACCGGGATGCACTACTGGCGTTGAAGGCCACTTACGGTCAACACGAACAATGGTGTTTCACGTATCACGGGAGACGCATGGAAGCAGTGGGCTCTGCCTGGAAACGGGCGCTCATACGTGCCGAGATCGAGAACTTTCGGTTCCATGATCTTCGGCACTGCTGGGCCAGCTGGCATGTGATGGCCGGCACCGGTTTGCAGGAGCTCATGGAGTTGGGCGGTTGGAAGTCGTACGAGATGGTGCTCCGGTATGCGCACTTGGCGCCGGAACATTTATCGGATGCGGCGTCCCGGATCGAACGGGATCTGGAAATCGTAACTTCTGAAGCTACGATTTCGCTACGTTGATAAAAATAAAGGGCTCACCGAAACCGGCAAACCCTTGATTTAATTGGCGCGCCCGGACAGATTCGAACTCCCGACCGCCTGGTTCGTAGCCAGTACTTCTATTATGCGGGCCCGTCCACTGATAAAGATGCACTTCGCGAAGTGAGCAACAAAGCGGTCGTCGGGTTAGTTGGAACGAACACCAGCCGCGATTCACTTGTTCCGCATCCACCTGCCGGGATGTGCTGCCGACTGCAACTGTACGTCGACTGTGTCGGTGGCGAATTGACGGCCAACGTGGTTCGTTGTCTCGGGCTTGGCGGCCGCCTGCTCGTTTGCGGGACGCTCGCCAACAGCCCTTTAACCGTGCCCCTGCGGGACCTGATGATGCCCGGGGCTGCAATATGCGGATTCCTGTTAGCGAACTGGCTGGCGGCACAGCCGTCGCTGCGGCTGCTCGACGCACTGCGGGAGGTCAGGCGCCTGATGGTCAGCGGCATGTTCGACACCGAAGTCGCGGAGACATTCGGGCTGGACCAGGTGAGTGATACCTTCGCTGCCGCCACTCGACCCGGTCGCACAGGCAAAGTGATGCTCTCCATGAGCAAGCCATAATTCGACCGCGGCAACGACCGGTAATTGTTTGCTTTTATGCACGCCGTGAACGCTCGACCCGCGATTACAGTTAAACTGGCGGCACGATGACGACTCATGTGATTTTCGCCGCGCCGTTCTTCATGGATGCGACGCTTCGGTTTGTCGGTGGTGCAACGCACCTGCCCGATACTGTCGTTACGTTGGTCAGCCAGGACCCGGCGGAAAAACTCCCGGCCGATCTGCGGGAGCGACTGGCCGGGCACTTTCGCGTCAATGACGCGCTCGACCCGCGGCAACTCGTCGAGGCAGCCGAGGCGTTGCAGTCGCAGTGCGGCGAGGCAAGTCGCTATGTCGCGGCGCTCGAGCAGCTGCAGGTGCCGCTGGCTGTGGCGCGCGAGGCGCTGGGTATCACGGGCCTCAGCGCGGAAGCCGCGCGTAATTTTCGCGACAAGGCGCGTATGAAAACCGTGCTGCGCGACGCGGGCGTGCCCTGCGCCCGACATGCACTCGCGGGCGACGTCGCCGAGGCGTTCGCGTTCGCGGAACGAGTCGGCTTTCCGCTGGTCGCCAAGCCACCGGCAGGCGCCGGTGGCAAAAGCACCTGGAGAATTGACGACGCGGCTCAGCTCGCGCAGCTTCTCGACATGCATCCGCCCGGCAGAGAGAACCCGACCCTCTTTGAGGAGTTCGTTCAGGGCACCGAGTTCTCGTTCGACAGTGTCATGATCGATGGCGAACTCGTGTGGCACTCAATCTCGCGTTACATGCCGTCGCCGCTCGAGGTGCTCGAGAATCCGTGGATTCAGTGGGTCGTGATGCTGCCGCGCGATATCTCCGGTGCCGAATTCGATCCGATCCGGGACGCCGCCAGTCGCGGCCTGCGCGCTCTGGGCCTGACGACGGGACTGAGTCACATGGAATGGTTTCGGTTTGCCGATGGTCGTATTGCCATTTCTGAAGTCGGGGCGCGTCCCCCCGGCGCACAGTTCACGTCCTTACTCTCGTACGCACACGATGTGGACTTTTATCGAGCCTGGCCGCACCTGATGGCATTCAGCGAATTTGAGCCGCCCCCTCGCCGCTACGCCGCGGGCGCCGCTTACATACGCGGTCAGGGCCGCGGCGTGGTGCGCGCCATCCACGGTCTCGACGAGGCCCAGCGCCGCTTCGGCCAGCTCGTCGTTGAAGCCAAGCTGCCACGCGAGGGACAGCCACCGTCAGACAGCTACGAGGGGGATGGCTACGTCATAGTTCGCGATCCCGATACCGATGTCGTCGAGAATGCGCTGACCGAAATCGTCAAGCTGATCCGGGTGGAACTCGCATGATGCCGGCGCCGCGAGTGCTTCTCGGTCCGCAACGACCCGTCGTCAACATTGGGACAGCGATCCGCGATGCGGGCATCAGCGAAGGACCCATCGCCGTAATTTCGGCCGGTTGGCAGGAAGCCGAAGGCGACATTGCTGACGTCCACGGGGCCGTAGGGCTGCATCTCGAGGACCTTGCCTTGTACCGGCGGGCTGAGGCGCTCATGGCCGAAGAGTCCGCCATGGCTGAAGCCTACCGCATACGCCAGGACCGACTGATCGAGCAACAACGACTTTACAGACTCCGCCTGAAACCCCTGGCGCAAGCCGCTCGGGCAGTGTGGCGCTGCGAGGCCGATCCCGACCTGATCGCCGCCGAGAAGCGCCACGCGATCGCACAGTTGCGGGCATTGGATCGACACCACCTGCATCGTACAGAGCTGATTCACCGTGAATTCGAATCCCGGTTCGGCAGCGACTCGAACGACCGGCTGCGGCGGCACATCGACGAAGTCCGCGACGCTCTGCAGCGGTGCCGGGCCGTCATCGTGACCGGTGGCAATGTGACGATCCTGCTTAATCGCATGCGCCTGTTTAACGTCACGCCGTCTATTGCACCACTACCCATAATAAGCTGGTCCGCCGGTGCCATGGTGCTCGCGGAGCGCATCGTATTGTTCCACGACCGGACACCTGAGGGTCGCCGCGAACCAGAGGTGCTCGGTGCCGGACTCGGTATCGTACGTGGCAGCGTCGTGCTCCCTGATGCAACGCATCGCCTGCGCCGCAATGACCGGCCGCGAATGGCAGCGTTCAGCCGGCGCTTTGCGCCGGCCAACTGCTACGCGCTGGACAACGGTTCGATGCTGCGCCTGGACGGCGGCGAAGTCTCGGCAGCAAATGCAGTTAGCCGCCTTCGTCGCGATGGGCGGATCGTGCCGGTGCAACCGCGATGAACCAGGCGCTCAAGAAGCTGTTCCGCAAGGGTACGCCGGACCGAGCTGCCGTCGACGCTTTCATCGCGTCGACCGCGTTTCCGCTTGTCGATGGTAGCGACGTGACGTTCGTCTACCGCGGCGCGGCCGACGCAGTTTACCTGCGCTGTTTTATCGCGGGCCTCGATGCGGCACAACCATTCCAGTTGCTCCACGAATCCGATCTGTGGGCGACGACCATCGAACTGCCGAAGGGCTCACGTATCGAGTACAAGTTCGAGGTTGTCCGAAATGGTCACCGGGAGCTGATCACCGACCCGCTCAACGGCGTGCTCGCGGAGGATCCGTTCGGCGCCAACTCGGTCTGCCAGGGCTATGGCTACGAAAGGCCGTCGTGGACGCTCGAGCAGGAACACGTTCGCCGCGGTTCTATCGAGGAGCTGACGGTACGCAGCAAGGCATTCAAAAAGTCACGCGCATTGCCGGTCTACGTGCCGGCGCGATTCCGAAGCAATCGCCGCTACCCGTTGCTGATAGCCCATGACGGCAGCGACTACCTCAATTATTCATCTATGCAAACCGTGCTCGACAACCTCATTCAAGCCCTTGAGATACCGCCGATGATCGTCGCACTGACGAACTCGCCGGATCGACTCAGAGAATATGCCGGTGATGATCGCCATGCCCGGTTTCTGGCTGAGGAATTGCTCCCCGCTTTGGCGGACCGGTATCCCCTCCTTGACGAACCCGAGGCACGGGGGCTGCTGGGCGCCAGTTTCGGCGGCGTTGCGTCATTGCATGCGGCGTGGCGCAACCCTGGATTATTCGGCTGCTTGCTCCTGCAATCCGGGTCCTACGCGTTCAGCGATATCGGTCGCCACCAGCGCGGTCCCGTTTTCGACCCCGTCGTGCGCTTCATGAACGAGTTTCGCGAACAGCCGGGACGCCCGTCCGATCGCATCTACGTCAGTTGCGGCATTTACGAGTCGCTTATCTACGAGAACCGTTCACTCGTACCGCGCCTGCAGGCGCAGGGCATTGATGTCCGGTTTGAAGAAGCGCGTGATGCACACAACTGGGAGAACTGGAGAGACCGTTTGCGCAATGGCTTGTCATGGCTGTTCCCGGGCCCTCTCTGGATGGTCTATGATTGAAGCCCACCCCGCGGGTTCGTTCGATCCACCAACAAGGGATAACAATGGCGACACGAACAAGACAAATCGGCCTGTCGCTTGGCGCCGATATTTGCTGGCCTATCTGCTACGAGGCGCTGCTTCACAAACTCGATCTCGCCATCGACGTTGGCGGTGAAACGCAGACATTTGCAGTCGAACGCGTCGGCATCGAGCCATTCGATCTCGGGCAGCCGTGCAAGTACGACGTTGTAATAGACCGCCTGACGCACTGGTATCACACGTCACGTGAGTGGATAAAAAAGTCGATCCTTAGCGATGACCTCTATGTTTACAACAATCCGTGGTCGATCCAGGCTATGGAGAAGCACACGACCTACTGCGCCATGATGCGACTGGGCTTCCCCGTGCCCGATACATGGCTGGTGCCGCCGAAATCCTACATCGAGTCGCCGGATCTCCTGCCGACCCTGCGCCGCTATGCACGCCTGTTCGACCTTGGCGAGATCGGTGACAAGGTCGGATATCCGTTGTTCATGAAGCCTTACGACGGTGGCGCCTGGGTCGGCGTTACATCGATCCGCGATCGCGAGGCGCTGCATGAGGCATACAACCAGAGCGGCACGCGGCTCATGCATTTGCAGCAAGCGGTGGCGCCATTCGATGCCTTTGTACGATGCGTCGGACTCGGCCCGCAATGGCGCTTCGTCAATTACGATCCGTCCGCACCTTTGCATGACCGGTACCAGATGGATCGCGATTTTCTCGATCCGTCGGATCAGAAGACCCTGTCGAACATGACGATGGTCATCAATGCATTCTTCGGCTGGGACTTCAATTCTTGCGAAGCGCTGCGCTCCGGCACGACGTGGTACCCGATTGACTTTGCGAACGCCTGTCCCGATTCGCAGGTGACATCCCTGCACTACCATTTCCCGTGGCTGATCAAGGCCAATCTTCGCTGGTCGATCTTTTGCGCGGCGACGGATCGTTCGATGCACACCAATCTCAACTGGGCTGACTATTTCCGCATCGCCGAGAAAGACATGTCGTTCGAGGAAAAGCTCGAGGAATATGCCGCGCTGGCGTTGTCCTATTTCGATTACGAGCGATTCACGGAATTTTGTGAGACGCATCTCGGTCACCTGGACGAAGTGGCTGACGAGTTTTTTGCCTCGGATGTCGCACGCGATGCCGTGCACCAGAAGGTCGAAGCGCTCTACCCGGAACACGAAATCGAGGGTTTTACCGAGATGTTCTGGCAACGCATCCAGACCTACCGCGCACATAACCCGGTCTGACAATGAAGAAGGACGTCACGCGCTGGTACTCGCAGCGACTGGAACAGGAAATGCCGCTCGTTCGCTGGGGCCATTTCGGTACGCCGGTCCTGCTGTTCCCGACAGCGGGCGGTGACGCCGAGGAAGTGGAACGCTTCCACCTGATACGCGTACTCGAGCCGCTGATCGATGAGGGCCGTATTAAGGTCTATTCCACCGACAGCGTTGCCGGGCGCACCTGGGTATCGGGCGATCACTCGGCCGAGTTCTGTTCGCGCGTGCAGAATCTCTTCGATGCATTCATATACGAGGAAGTCACGCCGGCGATTCGCACGGACTGCGACTCGCAGGACATCGAGATCATCGCGACCGGCGCATCGATCGGCGCGTTCAATGCCGTCGCAGCCGTATGCCGGCATCCGGATGCCTACCGGATGGCGATTGGCATGAGCGGGACCTATGATCTCTCGAAGTATCTCGAAGGCCGTATGTTCCCCGATTTCTATTTCTCGTCGCCGATTCACTACCTGCCTGACCTCGACGGCCCACAACTCGAGCGGCTGCGTACGCGATTCATCCTGTTACCGACTGGTGAAGGTCGATACGAAGACATCGGGGAGTCCTGGCGTCTCGCGCGCATCCTCGGTGCGAAAGGCGTACCCAACCGCGTGGACCCCTGGGGTGCCGACTGGCACCATGACTGGGAAACGTGGCGCGAGATGCTGCCGAAGTACCTGGCGGAGTTCGCCTAGGCCGCGTACAAGTGCAGTTCCGAGCCGACGGCGTCCGCCATCGCCAGCGTTTCGTCGAGATCCGGGTGCCGCAGCATAATGAAGCCGTCAGACACGAGCGTCTTGAGCCAGTCGCGGCGCGGCGAGCCCGGCGGCAACAGCGTATTCCACACGACGTGCGCCCCGAAGCGGCGCTGCAATTCATCCGCGCCCTCGATGTGTGTAATCCGACCGAGCCCCCTGGCCCGCTTGTAGATCGTCGCAACGTTGTAGCGACGCTCGATTTCAACATCGAGGCGACCCTGAGTCATTGCTGACCCCCACGCCCGGAATACATCGAAGTCGCACGCGTATTTCATCTGGTCCACCTGGTGTGCACCGGGCGGGCGGGCACCGATCTCACCGAAGACCACTTCACCGTCGCTCTTGCGATACCACTCCATGTGCGTGAAACCCGAACCAAACTCGAGCGCCGCGATGACGTCATGCCCCATCTCGATGGCATCGGCGAATTGCGGGTCGTCGGCGTCACGCAAAGCGATGACCTGCGGGCTGATCCACTCGTTACTGCGTGCGACGAGCGGCCGCGGCCGGTACCACGCGATGTTGTGGTACGCGATCTCGCCGTCAATGGTAATCGTGTCGAAGGTGTACTCCTCCCCGTCCACGAACTCCTCCACGCTTACGCTGGGCACGTGGCGCAGTCGCGGAAGCACCGCCCGCAGCTCGTCGGCGCTTTGCACGCGGTAGGTATCTGCGGAGCCGGCGCCTGCGATCGGCTTCAGGATAAGCGGGAAGCCAATTTCCTCGGCGGCCTCCCAGCAACCGGCGATGCTGTCGACCGCGGCGTGGCGAGGCGTGCGGATGCCTGCAGCGTCGAGCGCTTGCTTCATTGCCTCCTTGTCGCGGAATCGATGGGCTTGCTCGACCGTCAGTCCCGCAATCCCGAAATGACGGCGCAGCTCCGCCGCGAGCATGATGCCTGGTTCCCACAAGCACTCGATGCGGTCGAGTGTCTGACCCTTGAGGCGTTGCTGCAATTCACCGATGACGGCCGCACCGTCCCACAGCGAACGAACCTGGATGTACCCGGACAACGCGTGCTTGACGAGATCGGGCAGCGCCTCGGTCGGCTGATCGCCAACGCCATAGACGCGAGCGCCGCATTCGGCGAGGCCGCGCGTGAACTCTGGCATGTCGGCCGGGTAACCCGGTGAGAGAATCAGCACGTTCATGTTCTTCTTGGGCCCCGCGTGCCGGATGACCGCGCTAGAATATCATCAAACCAATAAATCCGGCTCCCAATTGACACTCCAGGACTCCTCCTTGCGAATCTGCATGGCCAGCGCCGAGTTTGCTCCGTTTGCGAAGACGGGCGGACTTGGCGACGTCGTCGCAGCGCTGTCACAAAACCTGCACCAACTGGGACACGATGCACGTGTCCTGATCCCCTATTACGCGCGAATCCGGAATGCGGGGCTCGACCCGCAGCCGATCGACAACCTCGCGGACATGCACATGCAGCTCGGCGACCGGATGGTCCGCTACTCAATCTTGCAGGCGTCCCTTCCCGGTGGCGACATGCCGCTGTTTCTGCTTCATTGTCCCGAGTTCTACGGCCGGACCGGGATCTATTCGCAGGAGGACGACGAGTTCCTGCGCTTCGTGTTGCTGTCCCGCGCCGCGATCGAAATGTGCCAGCGCATGGGGTTCGCACCGCACATCATGCACTGCAACGACTGGCAAACTGCCCTGATCCCGTTGTATCTGCGATCGACTTACGCGTGGGACACCCTGTTCGCCGACACGCGCTCGGTGCTGACCATCCATAACATCGGCTACCAGGGCATGTTTCCAGCCTGGGTGCTCGGCCGGCTGCACCTGGCCGGCGCCGAGCATCACTTGCACCAGGACGACCTCAAGGAAGGCGTCATCAATTTCCTCAAGACGGGCATCATGTACGCCGATCTCGTTACGACCGTCAGCCCGACCTATGCACGCGAAATCCTAGGCGCCGAGTACGGCATGGGACTCGATCACCTGCTACGGCAACGCGGTCAAGGTTTTGTCGGCATTCTCAACGGCGTCGACTACAACGAGTGGGACCCGTCCCACGACGAACTCATCCCGGCGAACTACGGCGCTGAAGACCTGTCGGGCAAGGCAACCTGCAAACGAAAACTCATGCAGGAACTCGGTCTCCGCGTCGACGCCGGGCGCCCGCTGATCGGCATCGTCAGCCGCCTGGTCGGCCAGAAAGGTCTCGACCTCGTACGCACCGTCGTGCCGCGCCTGCTGCTGCGAACCCCGTTCTCGCTGGCCGTGCTCGGCAGCGGCGCGTCACGCTACGAAGATGCCTTCGCCGCCTTAGAAAATCACTTCCGTGGTCAGGTGGCATTCTTCCGCGGCTACAACGAAAAGCTCGCGCACTGGATCGAAGCGGGAGCGGACATGTTCCTGATGCCCTCGCGTTACGAACCTTGCGGCCTGAACCAGATGTACAGCCTGCGTTACGGGACGGTTCCCATCGTCCGCGAGACCGGCGGCCTGGCCGACTCGGTGGAACAAATCGATCCAGATACAGGGAGCGGGACCGGTATCCTGTTCCGTGACTACGACGAGGCGGGACTGGAATGGGCCCTGGTGACAGCGCTCGGGTTGTACAGGGACGAGGACTTGTGGCACAAGATCATGCAGAACGGCATGGCTCGCGACTTCTCCTGGCAGACCCAGACAGCGCGCTACGTCGATTTGTTTCGCCAACTGGGTAGCCGCCAATGAACGTCATCTTCATCGAACCGTCTTTTCCGTACAACCAGAGAGAGTTCGTTCGCGCACTCGATGCGGCCGGCGCGAACGTCATCGGCATCGGCGAGCGGCCGCGCGACGCACTGTCCGACGAGCTGAAAGGCTGGCTCGCCGAGTACATCCAGGTGCGCTCGGTCGTGCACGAGCCGTCGCTGATCGAGGCTATACGCTTCATACAGGACAAGGTCCCGGTCGAGCGCCTCGAGGCGACCGTCGAAGCGCATATCATGGCCGCAGCGGCGGCGCGCGAGGCCTGCGGCATTCCGGGCACGTCGACCGAGACCGCTTTTCTGTGTCGCGACAAGCCGGCAATGAAAGACGCATTGCGTCGGGCCGGCATCCCCTGTGCCCAAAGTACGCGAGCCGAGACCGCGCAGGACGCGAGAGAGTTTGCCGCAGCGACTGGCTATCCGCTGATCATCAAACCACCGGCCGGTGCTGGCGCGTCGGGGACGTACAAGGTGCGCAATGATGGCGAACTCGAGCGGATCATCCACGAGTCGGGGCTCGCCGGCGGCCAGGCCGTTGCTGTTGAGGAATTTATCGAGGGCCACGAGGGTTACATCGACACGATTACGATCGACGGTGAGGTCGGCCACGAATTCATCACGCACTACTACCCCAACGTTCTCGAGGCAATGCGGGAGCGCTGGATTTCGCCGCAGATGGTCACGACCAACCGTATCGATGCCGAGGGATACCGGGAAGTGCGGGCATTGACACGTAAGGTCATCAAAGCACTGCGCATCGGTACGTCGGCGACACACATGGAGTGGTTCTTCGGACCGAAAGGACTCAAGTTCTCGGAGATCGGGTGCCGGCCGCCCGGCGTTGGGCAGTGGGACGTCTATTGCGCGGCCAACGAGTTCGACATCTATTTCGAATGGGCATCGGCCATCGTTCGTGGCCGCACCCAGACGCCGCCGTCGCGGCGCTATGCCGCCGGTATGATTGCGCTGAGACCGGAGCGCGATGGCCGCATCACCGGCTACTCGGGCGTCGACGAGATCGAGCGCCGCTATGGCGATTGCGTCGTCGCGGCGCACCTGCCCGAGCCCGGCACGCCGACGCAACCGATCGAAGCGGGTTACATGGCGAACGCCTGGATGCGTATCCGGCATCCGGACTATGACGAGTTGTGTCGTATTCTCAACGAGGTTGGTGAGACCGTGCGGGTTCACGCAGGCTGACGGCAAATGGACGACACACAACGCTTCGCGGAACTGAAGGAACGACTTCCAGGCATCTGGTCGGCCCTCTCGCGTGATCCGGCGTTCGAACACACGTCGGTCATCGTGCCCTCTCTCAGTGTCAACCAGGAGGAACTGGCGAAGGTTACAGGCGCTGCGTACTACGAGGAACGCCTGCTGTTTGCACTGATCCGGCTTCGCAATCCCAATGCGCGAGTCATTTACGTGACGAGCCAGCCGGTCCATCCCGATATTATCGATTACTACCTCGATTTCCTCGACAACGTGCCGCTGCGGCACGCGCGGGAGCGACTGCATGTCCTGTCAGTACTCGATGCGGGCCTGCGCCCTCTGACCGAGAAGATCCTCGAGCGGCCGCGCTTCGTGAGGCGCCTGCAGCGACTCATCGGCGATCCGCAACATGCGTACCTGACCTGCTATAACGCGACGGCGCTTGAGCGCCGTCTCGCAGTCGAACTGGACATCCCGCTTAACGGAATCGATCCTGCGCTCCTGCACCTTGGCACCAAGACCGGCAACCGCCGCATTTTCGCCGAGGCCGGTGTCGATTACCCGGCGGGCAGTGAGGACCTGCGCAGCGAACAGGACATCGTCGATGCGTTAATCGACCTGGGCCGACTCAAGCCGCAGCTCGCGCGCGCCGTGGTTAAACTCAACGAGGGTTTCGGCGGCGAGGGTAACGGCGTATTCACGTTCCCGAAACGTCGAGACGACCCGGAAGCCGTGCGTGCGAATTTGATGCAACTCGATAGGACGTCCATGTCGGAATCGATTGCGTCGTTTCTTGGGAAATTCGACAAGATGGGCGGCATCGCCGAAGAACTGGTGCCGGGTAGCGAAATTCGATCGCCGAGTGTGCAGATGCGAATCTCGCCGGGCGGCGTCCCCGAATTCGTTTCGAGCCACGAGCAGGTGCTCGGCGGCGCGACAGGACAGTCCTACCTCGGCTGCAGCTTTCCGGCCGACGATGCCTACCGCCAACTGCTGATGCAGCAGGCCGCGAAAATAGCCGAGGTGCTCGCCACGAAGGGCGTAATCGGGCGATTCGGGATCGACTTTCTCGCAACCCGCGAGCCCGGCAGCGACTGGCGCGCGCATGCAATCGAGATCAATCTCCGCATGGGAGGAACGACGCCGCCGTTTCACGCACTCGAATTTCTGACCGGAGGCCATCTCGATCCGGAGTCCGGCCTGTTTCGGTGCCCTAATGGCCGTACCAAGTACTACGCCGCTACCGACAACCTGAAATCGTCGGACTATCGCGGACTACTGCCGGAAGACCTGTTCGAGATCATTGCGCGCCGAAGACTCGGCTTCAGTCACGCCACGGGCACGGGCTGCCTCTTCCACATGATCGGGGCGCTGTCTCAATACGGCAAAGTCGGCATGGTCTGCATTGCCGAGAACCCTGCCGACGCGCGCAGGCTGTTCGACCAGGCGATCGATGTACTGGACGAAGAGACAGGCGGTGGAAGCCATGGCGTGCAGACACCCTTGCTGGACCGCTATCTCAAGATGGAATGACGTTGCCTGTCGACGGGATTCGCTCGCCTCAGGTCGAACTCCGTATGAACGTTTGATCGAAAAATCTCGAGCTGACGTGTCACCGGGGTCTTGAGACCCTACAAACACGAAGGTGGCGGTGCGCAGAGTCCTCTGCGGAGGATGCTCTTGCGCTACCCGGCCTGGTTTCTCTGTCAGGTGGGAAGTCTATGCGGGCCCCGACGAGGCCCAATTGATCCTCGTCGGGAACCCGATTCGTGGTGCTGCTTATCGCCCATAACGGTCTGACTAGATCTATGGCCGCTGAATATTCAGCACGAATCCGCCGCTAATGGTTATGACGCCACCGGCCGGAATCGTCCATGCGCCGTCCTGATCCTCAACGGTCTCGGAGATCGTGAAGTCGAAGATCACGCCACCCGGAGCGCCGGCGCCCAGGCCGCCGAAGCCGATATCGAACAGGACGCCGGTATTGAAATCGACAGACTCGGTGTAGTCCTGCAGAGTTACCGTGCCGTTGAATAGCTCTTCATCGTCCTGGTCCCAGCATTGCGTGAATTGCCAGGTGAAGTCATCGCCGTCCGAGAGTTCACCGGAGCCAAGCCAGGTCACGGTAATTTCACCCTGCGCCAGGACACCGTCCGGTGGAGCGACTGTGAACATGTCGCAAGTTTCCACGAACGGATTATTGAGCGTCACCAGCTCCAGTTCATCGAGAATGTCGGCCACGTTGAAGAACTGCACGATGATGAACTCGACGGCACCTCCAGCTAATGAAGCCCGGCGCTGCCAGGGCTCAATCAACTCGTCGTCCAGTAGATTTGTGAACTCGTCCCAAGTGTAATCGATCGGCACCCCGCCATTGAGAGCGAGCTGTACGCCGTCGGCGAGGATGGTCACAGTCACAGTCTCAATAGCCGTCACAACAGTGAAAGTGCCGCTTGTGGGCGCGTCGCCCACCGTCGCGACGATATCGTCAGTAAAGTTGATCGCAAAGGTGCCGTCCAGCGGCGATCCCTCCGCGCTCGTTACGGTCAGATCGAAACTGTGATTTGTGTAGAGGAGGTACGACAGAAACGTCACGGTATTGCCCACGCCGACGTTGAGATCCAGGTTGCCGGCAAGCAAGCCGTCGAAGTCGACCGTGACCGTGAACTCATCGCCGACCGCTACCGTCAATGGCGCACCGTTGTTCAGATTGCCAAGGAAGAAATTGTAGTTCGGCAGTATGACCAGCGGCGCCTCGACGTCGCCGCCGTTATCTCCGCCGCCACCACTGCCGCCGGTCGCTACTATCGACAGCGCAGCCAGAACGGCGACGGGAATGAGCCACAGTACGCGCCATCGCCTGAATCTGTTAGATCGTGTGTTCATTATCAATCTCCTTGCAGGCATACGTGAACCAGCGGATACGCGATGACCGCAGCGAGTCCAATCGACAGGATGTCCAGCGGGTCATAGGTACCGCGAATGAAATAGTCGGTGGTGATCTCGAGCACGGGGATCCCTTCGAACCACGCCGGCATCGCTGCCGCGAGCTGGCCGTCGAATGGCGTAATCTGGCCGAGTTCGAAAAGGCACTCGATAACGAACCATGCACCGCAGATCCCGGGAATCAGTCGCGGCCAGGGGCGCAGGACTGCTGCCGTGATCAGTATGAAGACGAGCGTGTGCAGAAAGGTGGGCAGGTGGTCACCGAGCGGCCCAAAGATAGGGGTTTTCGCCGGTGCGGCAGTCCAGCCGTACAGAAAATACACCCCACCGCCGCGATCGAGCGCATAAACCACGATACCTGTGGCCAACAGCAGTGTTGCCAACAAAAGCATGCCGACCTCGGGCCGGCACTGTCGCGCGGGCATCAGCAACCGAAAACTCCCAACGCAGGTTGCTGCGATCTGGTCGCACCAACCACGGCTACATGATTTCAAATGCGGCTGGCCGCAGCCATACGGAGCATTACCTAGGGGCCTTTTGTATTTTTGCGAAGAGGGTGGGATTGACTTGCGCCTGCGGCGGGGCGAGTCAACTACGGACGATACTTTGTCAACAGGCACCCTTGGTTTTGACCGTGATGAATCGTTCGATCGTCAACGCTTTCGGTGTGCCATCATCCGACCAGGAAAAGCGGCCCTCAAGTTCAACATAGGTTGGTTCGGTCGACCGACCGGTGGCTCGATATTGGTGCCAGAACCGCGCGAAGTCACCACTCTTACTGACGGGTGCTACGAGACCCGTCAGGCATTCGGTGAACGACGCGCCGACGCCGACTTTTCGCATCGTGCCCGCCAATCTAATCGTTGCAGTAAACTCGGGTGCTGCGGGGTCGCGGGTGAGTCGATGCGTAAGATCTGAATCGGTCTGCATGATAAGCGTGTCCCTGTCCATGCGTATGAATACTCGCCTTGGACCCAACCCGCTGAGTTCAATCGCGCGATCGTCGGTAATCGAACTCCAGCGGCCGAGACTGAATGTGTCAATCGCCTCGCCAGTATCGTCCGCAGCATACTTTTGTCTAAAAAAGAATCGACCATCGGAACGCAACCAGAGTGTTGACGCGATACCAGGGCAGCCTTCGCAGGGGAATACCCCTTCGTACACGCCAGGCAATGATGCCCGCGGCTGATCCGCAGCGGGGTCGCTACCGCGATCGTTGCTACAGCCGACGACCAGGATGGTGCCCAGTAATACCAGGAGGCGATTTAGGGACATCGATAGAGTGCTCGTACCTGGCCGTGCAGCGAGTCGACTTCTAAGGCTGCTCTAGTCCGGGCGCCGGAACACCAGGCAGAAATCGGTTTTGCGCCCTTGGCGCACGCGGCTAGGCCAGCCCTCGACCTGCTGCACCAGTTCGAATCCGGCTTGTTCCATGTGCTCGGTCAGTTGATCGATCCGAACGCCATGTTCGTGATCGTGTGGTGTCGCATCGGGCCGGCCGAGCTCAGCGCTTTCGCGCAGGAAATCGACGACCGCGATCATGCCACCCGGTCTGAGTGACGCCCGCAGACTCTCGAGCATCGACTGCGGCTTCTCGAAGTGATGAAAGACGCGCCGCAGCAGGATTCGATCACAGCACTGCTCCGGCAGCTCCGTACTGTCTTGCTTGCCGAGAATCACCGTCACATTCGTCCGCCCGGCGACGGCCTGCCGAATATCCGCTACAAGGTCTTCAACAACCTCTGTGGCGTAGACCGCACCCGACGGCCCGACTGCATCCGCCAGGAATACCGTGTAGTTACCTCGCCCCGCCCCGACGTCGGCGACCGTGAGGCCGGGCTCGAGCTCGAGTGCCTGCGCGATGTGCGCCGTTTCTTCATCAATGCTCGGCGCCTCCTGCGACCGGGCACAAACGCCGGCTACGAGTAGTAGCCCGGCGAGCGGGACCAGCCACCGCCGGCGAATATCGCGCGCAACGGCCGAAGACGTTAATTCGAGGTTCATGCCCAACTCTGCCTCGCTTGCCGTGATCGTTGAAAGGGAACGGCCTTTTCGGACGAGTATAGGTCGACTAGCGGCGGTTGTCGTCCCGGCTTGGGCCAATTGGTCGAACAGGGTTCTCATCCTCAACCACACTCGGCCAGTTTCATCCGTCCGCGTCTCACTCGTCTGGTGCGGCAGATCTGCAGGCGATGTCGTGATGACCGCGGGCTTGTAACTCGCGTAGTAATTGACGAGCGCCTCGATATCCACTTTCTCGAGAGCCTCCAGTTTCTCGGCCATGGCCGGCAGCAGGTTTTCGCGCGTGCCGTCGAGGTAGGATTCGATGGCATAACGCAGGTACAAGCTGCGCTGGCCGTGCAAGGGAATCCCGAGCGCATCTTCGACTGCCCCATCATCGGGTGGCACATGGCACCGCGCGCACAGGCGCCCGTGGATCTGCTCGCCCCTGACGGCCAGTTCTTCGTCATAGTCTTCGGACGATTAAAACCGTTCCTGCGTGCCGTAATACTCCGCGACCCCGACCACTTCCTCATCGCTGAGGCCCTTCGCCATATCGCACATCAGCGGCACGCTCCGGCACTTCCGGGCGGCATCCTTGTAGGCGTAGATCGCTTCTTCGATATGTGCCGGAGGCATTCCCGCGATGACCGGAAATGCCATGTTGCCGTGTGCGTGGCCGTCGGCCCCATGACAGGCGACGCACTTATCGAGTACCGGGGGCGAACCAAAAGCCAGGTTTGTGACCGCGAGTAGCGAGCTGATGAGGACCAGCCGGACCCAATAGAAGCCTGCGAGGTGTTTGCTATTCATGGCGGCCTCGATCGTTCGATGGAGTCCTTTCTAGGCATACAGGCGTTGCCTGCCCCGATCAATCGTGAAGGACAGTGAATTCGCT
>JAOTVR010000054.1 GCA_029863305.1 Gammaproteobacteria bacterium
CTGTTACAGAAGGGTTGGGCGGATAACGTCCGGCTCACCACGTGCGCCGGTCGCATTCGATCCGTCACCGCAGAAGCATCGCCGCAGGCGGCTGACTTTGTCGCTGGAATTGTCATTCCGGGCATGTGCAACGCGCACAGCCACTCATTTCAACGGGCGCTGGCCGGCCGAACCGAACAACGATCGCCCGCCGGCCAGGACAACTTCTGGACCTGGCGGGAGAGGATGTATGCGCTCGCGGCCCGCCTGGACGCTGAGTCGTTCGCCGCGATCGCCCTGCAGGCCTACTGTGAAATGCTCGAGAGCGGCTACACGTCAGTTGCCGAATTTCACTACCTGCATCGGCAACCGGGAGGCGCCGAGCAAGACGAAGCGATCTACGAGGCGCTCCGTGATGCGGCAACGACCAGCGGAATTCGTCTGGTTTATGTACCCGTCCTGTACGAGCGGGCCGGCTTTGATCAACCACAGGCAGACGGTCAGCAAAAACTTTTCGCACTCGATCTCGACAGTTTCCTTGCTCATCATGTGCGCGCCAGCCAGGGAGCCACCGATCGCATGCATGTAGGGATCGGCGCACACAGTCTGCGTGCCGTCAGCGCCGCGTCGCTGACTGAAATCGCTCGCGCGGCCGACAATGCGAATATTCCCATGCACCTGCACATTGCCGAGCAGCGCCGCGAGGTTGATCAGTGCCTGGCAGCGACGGGCAGGCGTCCGGTTGACTGGTTGCTCGAAAATTTTGATCTTCACG
Organism: Gammaproteobacteria bacterium; assembly: GCA_029863305.1. Lineage (GTDB taxonomy): Bacteria > Pseudomonadota > Gammaproteobacteria > Steroidobacterales > Woeseiaceae > UBA1847. Next base: position 755 of record JAOTVR010000054.1, read on the forward strand.
ACAGGTGGTGCCTGGTGCACGCAACGCACATGGATGCTTCTGAAACCCGGCGCCTGGCGGACACGGGTGCCGTCGTGTGTCTGTGCCCGAGTACCGAGGCAAATCTCGGCGACGGCCTTTTTCCATTGCGCGATTACCTGAGCGCAGGCGGGCAGATCGCCATCGGCTCCGACAGCCACATAACGATCAACCCGTTCGAGGAACTTCGCTGGCTCGAGTATGGACAACGGCTGGCTACGCAATCGAGGAATGTCGCCGCAGTACAGGAAGCACATGTTGGCCATGCATTGTTTTCACGCGCCTTGATCGGCGGCGCCCTGGCAAGCGGCCAGGCGCCGGATGGTTTGCAACCCGGGGCGCCGGCCGACCTCGTTACGTTGCACGACGACGATCCGATGCTGCTTGCTCATGGTGACGCATCGATCCTCGATGCGTTGCTATTTTGCGGCTATCGGGTGCCGATCGACCGTGTAATGGTACACGGTGACTGGCGCGTCGTTGATGGAAACCACGTCGCCCGCGAACAGAGTCGCGCGGCGTATGCGGCCACACTCGACCGCATTGGAGCGGCACAATGGGCGTAGCCGCGAAACCGATGTACCAGCAGCTCAAAGACCTGATTATCGGCCGTATCTCAAAAGGCGAGCTGCGGCCGCGGGATCGGGTGCCATCAGAAAACGAACTCGTCGAGGCAATGAACGTTTCGCGGATGACCGCGAACCGGGCATTGCGTGAATTGACCGACGAGGGCTACGTCAATCGCATCGCCGGTCGCGGTACTTTTGTCGCGGAATTCCGGGCCGGCTCCAACGTGCTGGAAGTCCAGAATATCGCCGATGAAATACGCGGCCGCGGCCACACACACACATGCGAAGTACTGCGCCAATCCCGGCAACGCGCTCGGGGCGAAGTTGCCAAGGCCCTGCATGTCGAGCAGGGCAAGGACGTGTTTCATTTGTTGCTCGTACATTACGAATCCGGCACACCGATCCAGCTCGAGGATCGGCACGTGCTTGCCGACTTCGCACCCGACTGTCTGCAGCAGGATTTTTGTCGCGTGACGCCAAGTGCGTATCTCACAGGAATATCGCCATTGCAGGAGGCGGAACAGGTTGTGCGCGCCGTGCAAGCGAATGCGGCTGTACGACAGCACTTGTCGATGGCAACGGACGAGCCGAGCCTCGTCATCATTCGGCGCACCTGGGCGCACGGGCGGCCCGTTACCTTCGCACGCTTACATCACCCCGGCAGTCGCTACGAACTGACGGGTCATTACACGCCACCAGGAACAACCAAATCCACGACCGACAAGGTCGTAGAGCTGGAGAAGTTGAAACGATGAATATCAAACGCAAAATCAAGGCCCCCACGGGCACCACTCTGCAGGCCAGGAGTTGGTTGACCGAAGCGCCACTGCGCATGCTCATGAATAATCTCGACCCGGACGTCGCCGAGAGACCGGAAGACCTGGTCGTTTACGGTGGAATCGGCAAGGCGGCGCGGAACTGGGAGGCGTTTGACAAGATCGTCGAGACCTTGCGGGTGCTGCAGGATGACGAGACCTTGCTGGTGCAGTCCGGCAAACCGGTGGGTGTGTTTCGCACGCATGTCGATGCACCGCGTGTCCTGATTGCCAACTCGAATCTCGTGCCGGCCTGGGCGAACTGGGAGCATTTTCGCGAGCTGGATAAGAAAGGGCTGATGATGTTCGGGCAAATGACGGCCGGATCGTGGATCTACATTGGCAGTCAGGGCATCGTGCAGGGGACGTACGAGACATTTGCCGAGATGGGTCGGCAGCACTACGACGGCGATCTCGCTGGTCGCTGGATTCTGACGGCTGGCCTGGGTGGCATGGGTGGCGCGCAGCCGCTCGCGGCGACCATGGCGGGCGCATCGATGCTGGCGATCGAATGCCAGTCGGATCGTATCGACAAGCGGCTGCAGACTGGTTACCTGGATACCCGTGCCGAGACGCTGGATGATGCACTCGCGTTGATCGAAGAGTCGCTGCACGAGAAGCGGCCATTGAGCGTCGGCCTGCTGGGCAATGCGGCCGAAATACTGCCCGAGCTGGTTGCACGTGGCGCAACTCCCGATGCCGTGACCGATCAGACATCGGGACATGATCCGGCCAACGGCTACCTGCCGATTGGCTGGACCGTGGAGCAGTGGCAAAAAGAACGCAACAGCAACCCGGACGCGGTTGCAGCGGCTGCGAGGGCGTCGATGGCGCTGCATGTGCGGGCGATGCTGGAGTTCCACAAGGCAGGCATCCCGACTTTTGACTACGGTAATAACATACGTCAGGAAGCGCTAAACGAAGGCGTGGTCAACGCATTTGATTTCCCCGGGTTCGTGCCGGCCTACGTACGACCGCTGTTTTGCCGTGGCGTCGGGCCGTTTCGCTGGGCCGCGTTGTCGGGCGATCCCGAAGACATCTACAAGACCGATGCCAAAGTCAAGGAGATGATTCCGGAGGACGCACACCTTCACAACTGGCTCGATACGGCACGCGAGCGCATCCACTTCCAGGGTTTGCCGGCGCGCATATGCTGGGTAGGACTCGGTCAGCGGCATCGACTCGGCCTGGCATTCAACGAGATGGTGCGCAGCGGTGAGTTGAGTGCCCCGGTTGTGATTGGCCGTGATCACCTGGACAGTGGCTCCGTTGCCAGCCCGAATCGCGAGACAGAGGCGATGCGCGACGGTTCAGATGCCGTCTCGGACTGGCCGTTGCTCAACGCGCTTCTGAATACCGCAAGTGGCGCTACCTGGGTGTCGATTCACCACGGTGGCGGCGTTGGTATGGGCTACTCGCAGCATGCCGGTCTGGTCGTCGTGTGTGATGGCAGCGAGGCGGCCGACAGGCGTATCGCGCGCGTGCTCTGGAACGATCCCGCGTCCGGGGTGATGCGACACGCCGATGCCGGATATGAAGATGCGATCGATTGCGCGCGTCAATACGGGCTGCATCTGCCGATGCTGGGCGAAGGAGGAGATCGATGAAGCTGATTATCGAGAATCAGATGGTAGGCCTTGCCGAGTTACGCTCCGCGTGGCGCAATCCCGTGCAGGTCAGTCTTGGCGCCGATGCACGGCGCCGTATCGCTGAGTCAAATGAGCTGATCGCCGAACTGGTTGATCGCGGCGAACAGGTCTACGGAGTCAACACGGGTTTCGGACAACTCGCGCAGGTGCGCATCAACGATGATGAACTTGCACACCTGCAGGAAAACCTCGTGCGTTCCCATGCCGTTGGTGTGGGCGATGATCTTGATGACGAAGTGGTGCGACTCATCATGCTCATGAAAGTGATCGCGCTGGCAGAGGGCTTCTCAGGTGTGCGGCTGGAGCTTGTCGAAGCGCTGTGTGCGTTGATCAACAACAATATTTACCCGCGTATCCCGTCGCAGGGTTCTGTCGGCGCATCGGGCGATCTTGCGCCGCTGGCGCACATGGCCGGCGTTCTGATCGGTGTTGGTGAAGCCAGAGTGGCAGGCACGATAGTGCCCGCCGAGCTGGCGCTCAAAGAAGCGGGTCTCAGACCAATCACACTCGGACCGAAGGAAGGTCTTGCGTTGCTGAACGGAACCCAGGTGTCTACAGCGCTTGCCCTGGTCGCGATCTTTCGCACCGAACACGTGCTGGCTGCCGTGCTCGCGGCGGGGGCAATGTCCTCTGACGCGATCAAGGGCAGCGATAAGCCGTTCGACAAGAGGATTCAAAGTGTCCGTGGACATGGTGGCCAGATCGCTGTCGCGGGCGTGCTGCGTGAACTGATGCAAGGCAGCGACATTCGCGCATCGCACCTCGCGTGCAATCGCGTACAAGACCCGTATTCGATCCGTTGCCAGCCACAGGTCGTCGGCGCCTGCCTGGATGTCTTGCGGCACGTGTGCAAGGTGATACAGATCGAGGCGAACGCGGTAACCGACAATCCTCTTGTGTTCGCCGACTCTGGCACCGTTCTGTCGGGCGGGAATTTCCACGCCGAACCGGTGGCGCTCGCCTGCGATTACCTGGCGCTGGCGATCGCCGAAATTGGTTCACTGTCCGAACGGCGCATCGCCCTGCTCATCGACAGTCATCTGAGCGGTTTGCCGGCGTTTCTTGTCAAGGAAGGCGGGCTGAACAGTGGATTCATGATGGCCCAGGTGACGGCGGCCGCGTTGACGTCCGAGAACAAATCGCATGCGCATCCGGCCAGTGTGGATAACATTCCAACGTCAGCGAACCAGGAAGATCACGTTAGTATGGCGACGTTCGCAGCGCGTCGATTGCAGATAATGCTCGATAATGCTTCGAACATCGTTGCAATCGAATTACTTGCCGCTGCACAGGGCGTGGAATTCCACCATCCGCAGAAGAGTTCGCCTGCGATAGAACAGGTCATCGCGTCACTGCGCGAAGTCTCGCCGGTGTACGTCGAAGATCGTTCGATATCTGCGGATATCGCCAGGGTTGCAGCGCTGATCGATCGCGGCGTATTCTGCCAGCATTCCGCATCGATCCTGCCCAGCTACAACGCATGACCGCAGAGTATTCGTTTCACGCGGGTAACACGCCGTTGCTTGTCAGCGTACCCCATGATGGCAGGGAGTTACCTGCAGACCTGGCTGCGCAGATGAACGACCTGGGCCGATCACTTCCAGACACAGACTGGCACGTTGCACGTTTGTACGAATTCGCCGCAGATCTCGGCGCGTCGCTGCTGGTTGCAAACTACTCGCGCTACGTCGTTGATCTCAATCGACCAGCCGACGATGCTGCGTTGTATGCGACGCGGCCCGCAACGGGTTTGTGCCCGACACAGACATTTGCCGGTCAGGATATTTACGCGCAAGCCACTGCCATCGATGTCGACGATCGTGTCAGCCGTTACTGGCGGCCGTACCATGACAAAGTCGCTGCCACGCTCGCGAAGCTACGAGAAAGCTTTGGTTATGCGTTGTTATGGGACGCACATTCGATTGCGAGTCGGGTGCCGGCGCTGTTTGACGGCGAACTGCCGGAACTGAACGTCGGTACCTGGGATGGCCGCAGTTGCAGCCGGGTTATTACGGACGCCGTGTTGCAGGTCGTCCAGGCCAGCACTTACTCGGGCGTGCTAAACGGCCGATTCAAGGGCGGTTACATTACGCGCCACTATGGGCAGCCGGGCGCAAGTGTGCACGCTGTGCAGCTCGAAATTGCACAGCGTGCCTACATGGATGAGCAGAGTACAAACTATGACGAAGCGAAGGCGTCGCAATTGCGCGATGTTCTCACGCTACTGCTGCAGGCATTTATGAGGACCGCCCGTGACAACGCGGGTATAATCCGCGCATGAATATGAAATCACTGTACAGAATTGCAGCTGTCATCATTCTGAGCACGACTCTGGGTGCCTGTTCATCCTTGGAGTGGTCGGGAAATCGTATTGATCATGAGGCGGATGAAGCCCTCCTCGTATTCAAAGACGAGGTTAGAGGCGGCGAGGTGTTCCTGGACCAGGCGGCGGGCTACCTCGTGTTTCCACGCGTCCTTCGTGCCGGACTGGGCGTCGGCGCCGAAACCGGTGAAGGCTCGCTGCGCATCGGCGGCAAGACGGTCGATTATTTTCGTATTACAAGTGGTTCGATCGGCTTCCAGGCCGGCGCCCAGGCCCGATCAATCGTTATTGCCTTCATGACAAAAAGCTCGCTTGAGCAGTTTCGTAACTCGAACGGCTGGCGGGTTGGTATCGATGGTTCGGTCGCACTGATCGATATCGGTGCGGGCAAGACGATCGACTCGCAGAATATCCGCGATCCTGTTGTCGGTTTTATCTTCGGTTCGGCGGGTCTGATGTATAACCTGACTCTCGAAGGAACGAGGTTTACCAGAATCACCAGAGAGTAAACCTGAATGCTGGACGAAGCGCAGGCATGGTTTCGCCGCTGGTTCGCTAAAGTCTGGAAGGTCCGCGGCGGCGGCCTCTATGCCTGCGGCTTCGCTGTAACATTCATCTATCTTGAAATCCGTACGGTCGTCGGCGAAATCGCAGACAGCTCGAGTATTGGCGAATTTCTGAGCGAACAACTCATCGAATTCGTGTTCCGCTTCGCGATCGATTCCCTGATCAACACGCTTTACGCCTTGATGTGGCCTGTCTATTTTCTACAATGGCAGCCGCCGTACGGACTGCTCGCCCTCGGCGCCCTGTATATCGTGTTCGCAAACTTCCTGAAGAAACCGATTACCGACTGGCTATTGTCCGACGCACAACACCAGGGCGATACGGAAACGGCGTCGAGACAAGGTCCGTAGGGCCGGCGCGCCGTTTATGTGATTTCGAGTATCTTGCCCTGCCGAGTTGCGTTCTCATCGAAGCGATGCTGCCATTCCGAGCGATGTGAGGCTGGTGCGATCTGCACCGCCGTGACCTTGTACTCGGGGCAGTTGGTCGCCCAGTCACTGTGCTCGGTCGTGACGACGTTGGCGCCGGTTTCCGGGTTGTGAAACGTTGTGTAGACCACGCCGGGCTGTACCCGGTCGGTAATCGTCGCCACCAGGGAGATGCTGCCCTTACGGCTTGAAAGAGACACCAGATCGCCTTCCTTGATGCCGCGAACTTCTGCATCGCTCGGATGAACTTCCAGGAGGTCGGCGTTGTACCAGACCATGTTGTCGGTGCGACGGGTCTGCGCACCAACGTTGTACTGCGACAGGATGCGACCGGTCGTCAGCAGCAACGGGAATTTTCGATTGGTGCGTTCTTCGGTCGGTACATAATCCGTTTCGATAAACAGACCTTTGCCGCGCACGAAGTTATCGATATGCATGATCGGTGTGCCCATAGGCGCGTTTTCGTTGCATGGCCACTGTACGCTGCCGACCTCATCGAGGAACTTGAAGCTGACGTTGTTAAACGTCGGCGTCAGCTCGGCGATCTCGTCCATGATCTGCGCGGCATTGTCATATTGCATTGGGTAACCGAGTGCTTGTGCAAGCTCCTGCGTTATCAACCACTCATCCTTGCCCTGACTCGGTTTCATAACGGGACGCACGCGATTGATACGGCGTTCGGCATTGATGAAAGTGCCGTCCTTTTCCAGAAACGAGGTACCAGGCAGGAAGACGTGGGCGAACTTCGCGGTCTCATTGAGAAACAGGTCCTGCACGACGACGCATTCCATGTTGCGCAATGCCGCCTCGACGTGCAGCGTGTCCGGATCAGACTGCGCAACATCCTCTCCCTGGATGTACATGCCTTTGTAGCGGCCGGCGCAGGCCTCGTCGAACATGTTCGGGATACGAAAACCCGGTTCCGGGTCGATCTGCACGCCCCAGTGCTTCTCGAACATGCCGCGGACCTCGTCGTCCTGCACCGGCCGATAGCCGGCAAGCTCGTGCGGAAACGAGCCCATATCGCAGGAACCCTGCACATTATTCTGGCCGCGCAGCGGATTAACGCCGCAGCCCGAGAAGCCGATATTGCCGGTTGCCATCGCGAGGTTGGCCATGCCCATGACCATGGTGGAGCCCTGACTATGCTCGGTAACGCCAAGGCCGTAGTAAATGGCGCCACGTTCCGCGCCACCGTAAAGTCGCGCCGCGGCACGAATATCGGCGGCCGGAACGCCCGAGACCTTCTCGACCTCTTCCGGAGAATTCTCCGGTTTGAGAATCATCGCTTTCCAGGCGGCAAACGAATCGGTATCGCATCGCTCGCGCACGTACTCCTCGTCAACGAGTCCCTCGGCGACAATGACATGCGCCAGCGAATTGACAATCGGAACATTGGTGCCGGGCAGCAACGGCAAATGATACTGGGCTTCGATGTGTGCGGACCTGACGAGACCTATTTGCCGCGGGTCGATAACGATCAATTTGGCGCCCTGGCGAAGACGTCGTTTCATCTGCGATGCGAATACCGGGTGTGCATCAGTCGGGTTCGCGCCAATCACCACGATGACATCGGCATCCATAACGCTGTCGAACGGCTGCGTACCGGCAGACGTGCCAAGCGTCTGCTTCAATCCATAGCCGGTGGGTGAATGGCAAACCCGCGCGCAGGTGTCCACATTGTTGTTACCCATCGCGGCACGAACCAGTTTTTGCACAACATACACTTCTTCGTTGGTGCAGCGCGAAGACGTAATTCCACCGATCGATTTTCTGCCGTGCTGCGCTTGAATTTCCTTGAAGCGCCTCGCCGAGTATTGAATGGCCTCGTTCCAGTCGACTTTGCGCCAGGGCTCATCGATGCTGTCGCGAATGAGCGGGCTCAGAACCCGATCGCGATGCGTCGAGTAACCCCATGCGAAGCGGCCCTTGACACAGCTATGGCCATGATTCGCCTGACCGTCTTTGTCAGGGGTCATACGCACGACCTGGTCGCCGCGCATTTCGGCGATAAAGGAGCAGCCGACACCACAATAGGCACAGGTCGTCTTGACGCTGTGTTCGGGTTGGCCGTTGTCGACAATGCTCTTTTCCATCAGTGTCGCGGTCGGGCAGGCTTGCACGCACGCACCGCATGAGACGCATTCCGAATCGAGAAAATTTTCACTGATGCCGGCCGACACCTTCGATGCAAATCCACGTCCCTGTATGGTCAGTGCGAATGTGCCCTGCACTTCGTCACAAGCCCGAACGCAACGAGAACAGACAATGCACTTGCTGGCATCGAACTGAAAATATGGATTGCTTGCGTCCGTCGTTGCATCGAGATGATTCTCGCCTTCGAAGCCGTAGCGGACTTCTCGCAGGCCCACCGCACCCGCCATGTCCTGCAACTCGCAGTCACCATTCGCCGAGCAGGTAAGGCAGTCGAGCGGATGATCCGAAATATACAGCTCCATGACATTGCGCCTGAGCTTGCTAAGCGCATCGGATTGCGTACGGATCCTCATGCCGGCTTCGACCGGTGTGGTACAGGATGCCGGGTAACCTTTGCGCCCCTCCACCTCGACGAGGCACATGCGACAGGAACCAAATGGCTTCAGGCTGTCGGTCGCACACAATTTTGGAACATCGACGCCGGATTCACGCGCTGCACGCAGAATGCTCGTACCCGCCCTGACCGTAGCAGGAAGACCGTCGATCTCGATCTGCACGGACTCGGTGCTGACCGATGCGGGCGTGCCCAAATCTGTTTGTCTGACTCTGTTCATTCGTCAGCCCCCACAGCAGACGAGAAATCCTCTGCAAAGTATTTTAGGACACTCCGGACCGGAAAGGGTGTCATTCCGCCCATTGCACATAACGACGCGTCTTCCATCGTGTCGCACAACTCGACCAGCAATTCGTAATTGTCCTCGCGGTCAACCCCGGCAAGCATTCGGTCAATAAGCTCGACACCGCGCGTCGAGCCGATCCGGCACGGCGTGCATTTGCCGCAGGATTCAATTGCACAAAATTCCATCGCAAAGCGCGCCTGTTGCGCCATATCCGCGGCATCGTCGAATACCACGATGCCGCCGTGACCCAGCATGGCACCGATATCGATAAACGCTTCGTAGTCGAGCGGCGTATCCAGCTGCTCTGCCGGCAGATAGGCGCCCAGCGGACCGCCGACCTGCACGGCCTTGACCGGGCGCCCGCTCGCCGTGCCGCCGCCCCAGTCGTCGATCAGTTCCCGCAACGTGACGCCGAAGCCTTTTTCAACGAGGCCGCCACGCTTGATGTTGCCGGCAAGCTGGAATGCGAGTGTGCCGGTCGAGCGATTGACGCCGAACGAGGCGTATTTTTCGCCACCGAGATTGACGATGTTGGGGACCGACGCCAGCGTTACAACATTGTTGACGACAGTGGGCTTGCCGAACAGTCCACTGATCGCCGGCAGCGGCGGCTTATACCGCACGATTCCGGGTTTTCCTTCCAGGCTTTCGAGCATTGCGGTTTCTTCGCCGCAGACGTAGGAGCCGGCACCGAGGTGTAGCTCGATATCGAAGTCGAAGCCACTGCCCTGAATGTCATTGCCAAGCCAGCCGGCGTCGCGCGCCATTGCAATTGCACGCATAAGTATCGAATACGTCAGCGGGTACTCGGAACGCAGGTAGATAAAGCCGCGGCTCGCGCCGACCGCGAAGCCTGCAATCATCATGCTTTCGATCAGGCCCAGCGGATCGCCTTCCATCAGGATACGATCGGAAAATGTGCCGCTGTCACCTTCATCGGCATTGCAGGCGACGTACTTCTGCTTGCCCTCGGCGTCCGCGACCGTTTGCCACTTGATACCTGCGGGGAACCCGGCGCCACCGCGGCCGCGCAAACCTGAGGCTTTGACAGTCTCGATGACCGCGTCGGCACCGATATCGAACGCCTTCTCGAGAGCCCTGAACCCCTGGTGTGCCCGAAAGTCGTCCATCGACAGGGGGTCGATCAGGCCACAGCGCCAAAACGTCCAGCGATCCTGATTCATCAGGTAAGGAATACTCATGATCGGACCGATGCGCCGTTCATGATCACCGCCGGTCAGAAAATCCTTTGCGAACATGCCGGCAACATCGGCTGTTTCGACATTGCCATAGGCAATGCGTTGGCCGTCCACAACGACTTCGACGAGCGGCTCGAGCCAGCTTGCGCCCCACGAGCCGTTCCGAATCAGTTCGATGCTGGCGCCCGCTGCTTTTGCCTGCTTCGCGATCTCGACCGCGACCTCATTCGCGCCAACCGAAATGGCGGCAGTTTCGCGAGGCACGAATACCCGGGTCGCGGCCATCAGTTTGCGCCCCGCAGGCCGCCGAGAATCTCGTCAAAGCGTTTTGGACTGACGCGTCCGTAAGTCTTGCCGTCGACCATCACGGCCGGCGAGCAGGCACAGTTGCCAAGACAATAAACGGGTTCAAGCGTAAGGTCTGCATTGCTCGAATGCATTTCGATACCGAGCGATCCCTCGGCGTGTGCGGAGAGTTCGCGGCTGCCCATTGCCTGGCAGGCTTCCGCCTGACAGATCCTGATCACATGCTGTCCCGGCGGCGAAGTACGGAAATCGTGGTAATAACTGACGACGCCATGCACGTCCGCGCGTGACAGGTTGAGTTCTTCAGCCAGTTGTCGAATCGCATCTGCATTGATCCAGCCGAATCGTTCGATGAATGCGTGCAGTATCTGCACGAGCATTTCCGGCCGTGCGTCAAAGCCAGCGATGATCTCGGCAGCCAGCCGTTTGTCGAATGCCTCAGTTGTCATACCTGATCCGTTGTTCGCCCGAGTAAATATTGAATGCCTCGCCGCGCAGGAAACCGACGAGTGTCATGTCGAAATCGTTCGCGAGCTGCACCGCCAGACTGGATGGAGCGCTAACCGCGGCCAGCAACGGCATACCCGCGACCAGGGCTTTTTGCATCAACTCGAAACTTGCACGGCCGGATACCATCAGACCCAGATCGGAGGCCGGCAATTGGTCCCTGAGTAGCAACGATCCGATGACTTTGTCGACGGCATTGTGCCTGCCGACATCCTCCATCGTCACGATCAGTTCACCCCGGCAATCGAAAGCGGCTGCTGCGTGCAGACCGCCGGTCTTGTCGAAAGTAGCCTGCGACTCGCGAAGCCGCCCCGGGATCGACGTCAGCGTCTCTCTGTCGAAGCTCGCACGATTATCACGCAGCGACGCAATTCCCACCGCCCGTAATGCGTCCAGCGAGGTCTTTCCACACACGCCGCAGCTCGATGTCGTGTAGAAATGTCGCTGCAGACGGCCGAGATCGACTCTGACGTCGGGGCTCAGTTCGACGCGTACAACATTGTAGTTGCCGCTGTCCGGAGCGGGCGGGCCGCAGGAATCGATCGATGCAATGTCACGTCCGTGCCGGACGATGGACTCGCTCACGAGGAAACCCGCCGCCAGTTCAGCGTCGTTGCCGGGCGTGCGCATCGTGATCGAAATACTGCGTGTCGCCCGGCCGTCGGGCGTCGAGTAAGCAAGTCGTACTTCGAGCGGCTCCTCGACGGCAACGCTGTCAGCGAGCGTATGTTGCAAAGCATCGCTGATCTTGCGGATCTCGACTGTGTGACTGCTGCCAGCCATGGTATTGAAGCCGCTAATTGCCGGGTTCGTGAGTATATCGTCGTGCCGTTAGCGACGCGCGGATTTCCGCCAATTCAGCATCGCTCCTGAAGCGGACTTCGCCTCTTTCGACAACGACTCCGAGCCGCTCGAGCACCGGGAGAACGTCCGGGAACCCCGGCGTGTCAGCGTATCGCCGATAAAGATCCATAAACAGGGGTTCTTCCAGGAAGGAATCGAGCCTGGTGAACAGTTCGCGGCCCGACCAGCCGCTTCCGGAAGGCAAACAACAACGTTGTAACTGATCGAGAACCGTATCGAGCGATTCGCTGCCTTGCGAGCGCCTGCGCAATTCCACGTCAGCCATTAATGCCATTGCAGCGCCGCTCCAGTAGATCTTCATGCGACTACTGCGTTCGTCGCCGCTCGTTGCCTGATTGGGCGACATCTGCGGAACCGAGGCGCGACCGCGTTGCAGGCCATCATGCAGCTTTTGCCATGCGTATTCCTCCGTGTAGCGTCCGGCACGAGCAAGAAGAATGTTCTGGTAATACTGCGCGAAGCCCTCCGACACCCAGCGCTGCTGGCTGCGCAGATAGGGCAACAGCAAGTGACTGAGCTCGTGAGTTGCCGTCCAGTCCGCATAAAACGACGCCATGGGCTGGTGTGGATCGATCAGGAGTTCGACGGTCTCGCCGCCGTCACGCACGACGCGTCCGAAAATCACGCCGCCGGGCGGATCGTCGCGCCACGGCAATCTGGCCGCAGGCAGGATGATGATCCGGGCCGCCGGGTTTGGAAAGCGACCGTACACAAGGGCGATGTTGCCTGCCGTATCCCTGATCCAGTCGAGCATCGCTTGCGTGTCGTAATCCATCGTTGCACGCGGCAATTCAATTCGCAGGTCTGCACCAGCGACCGTTGTAATGCTGGACTCGAAGCGACCGAACAGGGCGATTCCGGTGCCGCTTTGAGGCGACGCCGTCAGGCGGTAGGCATTGGGAGTGGCAGCGACGGGTTGCCACGGGACCGAGACTTGCAGGTTTTGTGGCAAGAGAAACACCACCTCGATCGCGTCGTTGGCGCCGAGTGGCGGTCGCCACATCCAGACAGTCGGCGAAACGAGAATGTTGTGCGCAGCGAGACTGCTGTTGCGTGGCTCTGCCTGTGCCGCGCGCTGCAGGTCGATCGCATAGCTGAGGCAACGAATGCCGGAACCACCGGTCGCGATGCGGCGGCCGGTGGTGGCTAACGGCTGACCGCTGTCGCAGTCGCGCGGGTCCAGCAGGAATTTTCCGGCGATGCCCGAGCGAGCGGCGATGTTGGACACTGGCAGGCTGAATCGCGCTTCGACCTGCAGGCGTTGCAGCGCTGCATCGACTGCAATGGTATAGGCGTGCCGTTCTCCTGCCGCTGCACCCGCCGAGGCGAACAGTGACGCGCATGCGGCCACGGCGAAACCGACCCGTCGGCCATTGTTAATGATAATCGTTCTCAACTGGCCGTGGTTCGTTAGGCTGCCGTTCATAATCATTGTCTACAATGCTTCGCAGTTTGATTGTTATCGTTTTAGAATGCAGGGCGCCGGACGCGTTCCGGACCAGCCAAGAAACCGAAGGAGACTCCGTTGAGCAATATCGCACGCCGCAAGTTTATTCAATTATCCGCCGTAGCTGCTGCAGGTTGTCTGGCAATTCCCGGCCGCAGAGTGTTCGCAGAGGATTTGCCACAGCTTTCGACAGACGATCCCATGGCCAATGCCATGAAGTATACGCATGACGCGAGCACCGTAGACGCGGCATCGCGGACCAATCCTGCCGCGGATCAGAACTGCGCAAACTGCGCGCTGATTCAGGGTAATGATGGTGACGAATGGCGCCCATGCCAGATTTTCCCGGGCAAAACTGTGAACGCCAACGGCTGGTGTTCGGTCTGGGCACCGAAAGCCTGATAGCATTCGCGGTCAGTGACGGAGCGCCGGCACTCGTGCCGGCGTTTTGCATATATGATTGAAGCACGCATCCAGCATTTCTACGACGAACCGAGCGGAACGTTGTCCTATGTCGTTGCGGATGAAAACAGCGGCCACGCCGCCGTTATCGATCCGGTCGTCGGCTTTTCGATGGTGTCCGGCAGAATCGACACGGGACCGTCCGATGTCGTGATCGAGTATGTGCACAAGGAAAAACTGGGTCTCGAGTGGATACTCGAGACGCATGCTCATGCCGACCATTTGTCCGGGGCGCAGTACATCAAATCGAATCTCGGCGGTTCGGTGGCGATCGGCGAAGGCATTCGCGATGTTCAGGCGCATTTCGGGCCCGTGTTCAATCTCGGTTCGCCGTTTGCGGCAGACGGGCACCAGTTTGACCGTCTTTTCGCCGACGGCGACCGCATCCGCATCGGCGAACTCGAGTGCCAGGTCATTGCGACTCCGGGACATACCAACGACAGCGTGAGTTACAAGATCGGCTCGGCCGTATTCGTCGGCGACAGTATGTTCATGCCCGACTTCGGTACCGCACGCTGTGACTTCCCGGGTGGGGATGCGGGTCTGTTGTATGACTCGATTCAGCGTATCTTATCGCTGCCAGGAGATACACGCCTGTTCATGTGCCATGACTATATGCCCGGTGGACGCGAGCTGCGCTGGGAGTGCACCGTTGAAGAACAGCGAGCCGCAAATATCCATGTTGGCAAGAATACGGACAAGGTCAAATTTACGAAGATGCGTACCGAGCGCGACGCGCAGCTCAACCTGCCAGCATTGATTGTGCCTGCAATTCAGGTCAACATTCGGGCGGGGCATCTGCCTGACCCCGAAGACAACGACATCACCTACATAAAAACACCAGTCAACACGCTGTAAACATTCTGAGGGAGAGCCGAGTTGTTTGAATCGCTGCAAGCCATGCCGGCGGATGCAATTCTTGGGTTGATTGCCGAGCATCGCGACGACCCGCGACCGAACAAGATCGATCTTGGCGTCGGCGTCTATCGCAACGCCGACGGTAAGACGCCCGTGCTTGATGCCGTCAAGCAGGCCGAGCAGCGGGTTTTGGAAACGCAGCCAAGCAAGTCCTACATCGGCACGGCCGGTAACCCCGATTTCAACGCGGCGATGCAGGCCCTGACGTTTGCGGATGCCGCGCCGGACGGGCGCCTGGTGACATTGCAGACGCCCGGAGGTTCAGGCTCGCTCAGCGTTGCTGCGGGCCTGGTCCGGCGAGCCAACAAGAGCGCGACGATCTGGGTCACCGAGCCGACCTGGGCCAACCACGTGCCATTGCTCAGCGGCGCCGGTCTTGCCCTGAAATCTTTTCCCTACTACGACACTGCAACACACACGATACGCTTTGACGCCATGATGGACGCGCTGCACGCAGTGCCCAAAGGCGACATCCTTTTGATGCACGCAAGTTGTCACAACCCGTCCGGACTCGACCCGTCGGATGAGCAGTGGCGTGCAATAGCGGAAATTGTCGTCGAACGTGAGTTGTTGCCCTTTTTTGATATGGCGTATCAGGGATTCGCGCGCAACATCGATGATGATGCCTTCGGGATCCGGCACATGGCCGGGCGCGTTCCCGAGATGATCGTATCGACGTCTTGCTCCAAGAACTTCGGCCTGTACCGTGACCGTGTCGGCGCGCTGAGCATCATGGCGGCGGACGAAGCTCGTCTGAAAGTCGTAGACAGCCAGGTCAACAATTATGTGCGCTGTGTTTACTCCATGCCGCCCGATCACGGTGCCGAAGTTGTGAGCACCATCCTCAACGACGAAGAATTGCGAGCCGGTTGGGCCATTGAGCTCGCCGAAATGCGCGATCGCCTGCAGCAAATGCGCGCGTTGCTCGGTGATGCATTGCAGGCCAAGGCGCCGGACTACGACTTCTCGCACCTGCAGCGCGCCAATGGCATGTTCTGCTTCCTCGGCATCAGTGAAGATCAAATCCGCCGGCTGAAGCAGGACTTCGGTATCTATATGGTCAATTCGAGCCGCGTCAATGTCGCCGGGATCACGGCGGAAAACGTCGACTACCTGTCCGACGCTATTGCGGCTGTGCTCGACGCTGGCGACTCGCCAGAAATGCCGTCAGCCGGGTAACGATCGCCACCGCCGCCAGCAGGATGATGAAGCCGTTGGCACCGGCCAGTTGCCCGAGCGAATCGGGCAATAGAGTCGGCAGGAATGCAACAAAGACCCAGTAAAGCCCGACCTTGTGCAGCACTCGCCAGTTGCTCCTGCCGAGGGCTCTCGCCGTCGCATCAAAGGACGTCAGAAACATCAGGTAGATAACAAGGTAGGTCAGTGCGCCGAGCAGGCTCTCGCTGATGTTCAGGTCGAAATCGGGAATCACCCTGGCCCGATAGAAAATAAGACCAAGGTGTGCCGTGTGAATACCGGTGAACGCGATGCCGAGCAGCCGGCGATTCTGCAACAGCTTCGCGGTTGCCGGCGTGGCGATTAGCTGCCGTAATGGCCGCGCGATGAAAATGAGCAGCAGAACGAGGAAAGCCGCACGCGCACTGAGCCTGAGCAGCAATCGGACGTTGTCGTCGCTGGTGCCGGACACGGCCAGCCAGGCGGCCGACAGCAGACCGATCAGGCCCGCGCTGGCGAAAAACACGGCCCAGTTTCTCTGACTACTCGTCAGTGCCATGCGCACGCTCCCAGTGAATTCGGCTGTTTTCGTCGATAAACAGTCGTGCTGCTGTACCCGCATTCAGTTCGAGCACGAATTTGACGGGCTCTTTCGAGGCCACGGAGCGCAGTGATTGCGGTTCCGTATTGTGCGCGACAGAAGCAACCGTGCCATCGGCTCGTACAAACAGCATATCGAGCGCTATGAACGTATTCTTCATCCACATCGCAACGTAGTCGCTGCGATCGTAGACGAACAGCATGCCTGTCATTGGTGCCATGTCACGGACAAACATCAGCCCACGGCGGCGCTGTATGTCGTTCTCGGCTACATAGATATCGAAGCGGTGGCAGGCGAACTCGCTGGCCTGGATGATGAGAACGTCTCTGGCGAACGCCGCATCGAGATCCTCGTTGGCGGTGCCTGGAGTCGTTGCAAACATCACGATGCCCGCGAGCAGCCGCCAGTCTCTCACGCCGAACTCCAGTCAATGAGTCCCGAGAAGTGCAGCTCGGGAATCGACACGCTGGAATCCCCGTTAACCTCGGGCAGCGGATTGACGCAGTACAACATACCGTCGATCGAAAAGCGGTCACCGCGATCATCGAGTGGGCGCAGGGCAGTGATGTCCGTCAGGCAGTTGTCGAGATCCGGCGTACTGAAAAAGCGCCCGCTGTCTTCCGCGATCAACGTTACATTGCTTCTGAATTCATCGCCGACCGCAGCGTGCTCGAGATCAGGAATGGCGATAATGACCGCAATGCGCCCCGCATCAGCGGCCACCGTGCCAGCAAAACGCAACCGTGCGCCGTGACCGTCGGGCCTCGGCATACCGTCGCATTCGAGGACACTTGCAGTCCACTCGATATGCGCTGCGACAGCACCGTACAGGTCAGCGCGCAGACTGCCGGACTTGCCGCAACTGAGGATGGACCTTTCCCCGGCGGCAGCCGTGGGTGAATCCGGCTGCGAGGATCCCTGGCAGCCGGCGAGCGCCGCGACGACGCTCAGCAGGAGGCCGAAGCCGGTGCCAAAATGGCGCGGGACAGCGCATTTTTTCTGAATCTTTCGCAATGTATCGGGTCGGTGATTGTCCGAAGAGGGAGCATTATTACCGAAGTGGGCTCGATTTGAGCAAAAAAGATGGCGACCGGTTGGCTCGCCCACGCATCCTCTCTAGAATGGCACGCCGATTTTTTGTCCGGAGTAATTGATGAGCGTCGTAGAACAATTCCAGCAGCTCGAGACGCATGCGAGCAGCCTGATCATTGGTCAATCGCACCTGATCAACCGCATGCTGATCGCATTGCTGTGTGATGGTCATCTGCTCGTTGAGGGTGCGCCAGGACTGGCCAAGACCCGGGCGATCAAGGTTCTTGCGGAGAGTATCGAGGGGAATTTCCACCGCCTGCAGTTCACTCCCGATCTGCTGCCTGCGGACCTGACCGGCACGGACATCTATCGCCCCCAGGAAGGTACCTTCGAGTTTCGCAGGGGACCGCTGTTTCACAACCTGATTCTTGCGGACGAAATCAATCGTGCGCCGGCGAAAGTCCAGTCGGCGCTGCTCGAGGCGATGGAAGAGCGTCAGATTACGGTTGGCGACCGCAGCTACGGGCTCGAAGACCTGTTCATGGTCATGGCTACGCAGAACCCGATCGAGCAGGAAGGCACATACCCGCTCCCCGAAGCCCAGCTCGATCGGTTTCTGTTGCACGTCGAGGTCAGCTACCCGACGGTCGAGGACGAGCGTCGGATTCTGGTGCTCAATCGTGACGAAGCGAAAGCGGGCCAGCGGGATGCTTTTCAGCCGCCCGAGTTACTCTCCGTGGGATCCATCATGCAGGCACGGCAGGACATTCTGCGGCTGCATCTGGCCGACGACCTCGAGGAGTACATCGTCAATATCGTCGTAGCGACGCGAGACCCGGGACGCGTGGACAACTCGCTCGATGGCCAGGTCATGTACGGCGCAAGCCCTCGTGCGAGCATGGGCATCGACCGCGCAGCGCGTGCACATGCCTGGTTGTGCGGTCGGGACTATGTGGGTCCCGAGGACATTCAGGCGGTTGCGTCGGACGTGCTGCGGCACCGTCTGGTGCTGAGTTTCGAAGCGGAGGCCGATGGTGTCAGTGCAAATTCGGTCATCGATCGTGTCCTGGACGGTGTCGGAGTGCCGTAGTGACCCGGCTCGAGCACTTGCGCGAAGACGCATCACCGGTCAGCGTCAGTCAGGCCGGATTGATTCGGCTCAACGGGCCGGCACGGGCAATCTCGCTCGACGTGCTGCGCGTGAATTCCTTGCAGACCGGTGCCTATGTCTCGCACTTTCGCGGTCGCGGTATGGAGTTTGACGAGTCCCGTCCGTATCAGCCCGGCGATGACCCACGCAGCATCGATTGGCGCGTCACCGCACGCAGCACGACCGCCTACACCAAATTGTTTCGGGAAGAGCGCGAACGGCCCGTTCTGGTCGTTGTCGATCTTCGGGCGAACATGCATTTTGCGACGCGAGGGTGCTTCAAGTCGGTGAATGCGAGTCGTGCCGCGGCATTGTTGTCGTGGGCGGCGCATCACAGAGGAGACCGGCTGGGCGGGCTGATCTTCGGCGAGACAACGCATCGCGAACTCAAACCGAGACTCGGGCGGCAAGCGGCGCTTCGCTTTTTACACGAACTCGTCGGTCATCCCGATTGGGAGAATCGTGAGCGCCAGCCGGACAGTGATGACGAGGCGCCGATGACCCAGGCCATGTCGTCCTTGCGCCGCGTCGCCCGCCCCGGAAGTCTGGTGGTCATATTGAGTGACTTTCTCGGCTTCTCGCGGGCTGCGCAATCCTATTTGTCGAGCGTTGCGCGCCACAACGAGGTTCTTGCCGTATTTCTCAATGACCCGCTCGAGCGCAGGCTGCCGCCACCCGGGCGCTACCGGCTCGTTTCACGCGACGATGAACTGGCGATCGATACGGCCGCGAAAGCTGCGCGCGAAAACTACCAAAAGGCGTTTCTGCAACGCCGTCAGGATCTCGAGGCTTTCTGTCAGCGTTACGGCGCGCACCTGATGCCGCTGTCGACAGAGGACGACCCGGTCAGCGCGCTGCAGGCCGCCCTGGGACGACGGACGCACTGATGGATCCGCAACAGCTGCCACTTCGAGATTTACACCTTCCCGAGGCCATCGGCTGGTGGCCGCCCGCGCCCGGCTGGTGGGTCCTGATCGCGCTACTGGCGGTCGGTATTGGCTATCTGGTCAGACACTACATGCGGACGTATGCACGGGGTGCCGCCCGCCGCCGCGCGTTGCGCAAG
Organism: Gammaproteobacteria bacterium; assembly: GCA_029863305.1. Classification (GTDB taxonomy): domain Bacteria; phylum Pseudomonadota; class Gammaproteobacteria; order Steroidobacterales; family Woeseiaceae; genus UBA1847. The sequence continues at coordinate 20,689 of JAOTVR010000054.1, forward strand.
CTCAATGAGCTGACGGCCGAGTTCGAGCAGCACCGCAATGCCGTGGCATTCAGCAGCAGCCTGTCGGAGTTACTGCGTCGCACGATGCTGGCGTATGCGCCGCGTCACGAGATCGCGGGCCTGACCGGCAACGCCTGGCTCGCCTGGCTCGACCGCGACCTCGATCAGCCCCGTTTCCAGAGCGAGGCGGGACGCAAGCTGTTGGAGCTGCCGTACCGCAGGCCCGGAGACGACGTGACGGCCATGGAACTGGTCGACGTCGTTGCAGCTGTGCGCCAGCGTCTGGCAACTCCGGTCAGGGAGCAACGCTGATGTGGTCTCTTGCCTGGCCCTGGGCGCTGCTCGCACTGCCGTTGCCGTTCATCGCCCGCAAGCTGATGTCGGCGGCACCCAGTTTGCAGGATGCGGGCCTCAGAGTGCCTTCACTGTCTGTTTTCTCATCGCTCTCTCAGCGACCGGATAAGGAGCAATTATTGCATTGGCGCTTCTGGATCGCTGCCGTCGCGTGGTTGCTGCTGGCGGTGGCCGCCGCCCGTCCCGAGCGTATCGGCGATGAGCTCGAGGTTCCGGTCTCGGGCCGCAACCTGATGCTGGCCGTCGATCTGTCCGGCAGCATGGATCAGAAGGATTTCGAACTCGGCAGTCGGCGTGTCGACCGGCTCACCGCGACCAAGGCGGTTGCGAGTGACTTCATAAGCCGCCGCGAAGGCGATCGCATCGGCCTGATCCTGTTTGGTGAGCGCGCCTACCTGCAGGTACCGCTGACTCTCGACAGGGAAACTGTCAAAGTTCTGCTGATGGAGGCTTTCATCGGCCTGGCGGGCGAGAAAACTGCGATTGGCGACGCGATCACGCTTGCCGTCAAGCGCATACACGATCAGGAGACGGACGGCAGCGAGCAGGTGCTGGTATTGCTAACCGATGGCGCGAACACCGCAGGTGAAATCGAGCCGCTAAAAGCTGCACAACTTGCCCAGCAAGTCGGTCTGCGCATTTACACGATTGGCATCGGCGCCGAGCAAATCGAAGTGTCGTCTTTGATCGGCGGACGCCGCAATATCAATCCGTCGGCAGATCTCGACGAAGAGACTCTGACGGGTATTGCGGAACTTACGGGCGGCCGTTATTTCCGTGCCAAGGATACGGCAGGATTGCAGGATATCTACCGGCTTGTCGACGAACTCGAGCCGGTCGATGAACCCGAAGCGGGTTTCCGCCCGGTCAAATCGTACTACTACTGGCCACTGGCCGGCGCTTTCGCGCTGGCGGCGTTCCTGGCTGTCGTCAGCTTGTTGCAGAACCTGGCAGTGAGACGGCTCGGAGGGGAGCTTGCCGATGTTGGCTGATTTTCACTTTCTGCGACCTGACTGGTTATGGGCTGTACCGGCGGTTATCGCCTGCGCAATATTGCTGGCCCGCCGAAAGTTGGGTGCGGGCAGTTGGCAGCAAGTAGTTGATGCGGCACTCGCGCCGCACGTCTTGTCGCGCTCGGCCTCGCGCCGCGCGGACTATCGCTGGTGGTTGCTCGGTCTCGGCGGCGTTGTCGCCGCTGTGGCGCTGGCGGGCCCGGCCTGGCAACGCATCGAACAGCCGGTGTTTCGATCGGATCAGGCACTCGTCATCGCGCTGGATCTATCGCGGTCGATGGATGCACAGGACGTGGCGCCGAGTCGGTTGATGCGCGCACGCCTCAAGATTCTGGACCTGCTGGCACAACGTGGGAGCGGACAAACGGCGTTGGTGGTTTACTCGTCAAACGCTTTTACGGTGACGCCGTTGACGACCGACACCGATACCATCGCCGCGCTTGCCAACAGCCTGAGCACCGACATCATGCCCAGCCGCGGCAGTTACCCGATCGCCGCGATCCAAAAAGGCAAGCAGCTTCTCGAGCAGGCCGGTGCAGCGGTTGGGGAAGTGTTGCTCATGACCGATGGCAGCTCTTCGCCCGCAGCGGAGCGCGTGGCGCGCGACCTCAAAGATTCGGGCTACACATTGTCGGTGCTTGCGGTGGGGACTGCAGAGGGTGCGCCCATACCGAAACTCGGTGGCGGATTCGTTACCGACCAGTCAGGCAATATTGCAGTACCAAGACTCGAGGAACGATCGCTGCGCGCGCTCGCGGCAGCCGGTGGCGGAAGATTCTCGCTGCTGTCGACTGATAATCGCGACCTCGACTACCTGCTCAGCGGGGAGGCGGGTCGCCAACGGGCCAGCGATGATGCGCTGGCAACCGATCGCTGGCGCGAGGAAGGGCCATGGCTGGTGCTGCTGTTGTTACCGCTTGCGGCGATGGCGTTCAGGCGCGGTTGGGTGCTCGTTCTGTTGCTGTTCATCCTGCCCGCGGACAAGGAAGCGCATGCCGTGACGTGGTCGGACATCTGGTTGACCAGGGATCAGCAGGCACAGAAAAAACTCACCGAAGGTGCCGCCGCGGACGCCGTCGAACTGTTCGAGGACCCTGAGTGGCGCGCTGTGGCGCAATATCGGGCGCAGGATTATGCTGCCAGCGCCAGCGCATTCGCGGAACGAGCAGATGCGCGCAGTCTCTACAATCTCGGTAACGCGATGGCCCGTCAGGGCGAATTCGAATCGGCGATCGATGCTTACGAACAGGTGTTGGAAATCGATCCGGACAATGAGGACGCTGCATACAATCGCGATCTCCTGAAGCAAGTACAGGAACAACAGCAGGACCAACAGAACCAGGGCGACCAGCAAGATCCGTCGGACCAGCAAGGCGACGGTGAACAGTCGGACGAGGGCGGCGAATCGCAACAGGAAAGCTCGGACAGTTCATCGCAGTCCGACGGCGAGTCCGAGGAGGGGGACGCGTCGCAGCGAGACGACCAGGAAGCCAGTCAGGAGGACCTGGAAGCGTTGCAGAAAGAACTGGAGCGCGCCGCAAAAGAGGCGCAGCAGAACGAGCAGATGTCCGAACAACAAATGACCGCTGAGGAACTCGAAGCGCTGCGTCACGAGCAGGAACAACAGCAGGCAATGGAACAGTGGCTGCGCCGCATTCCGAACGATCCGGGTGGCCTGTTGCGCCGCAAGTTCCGTTACCAATACCAGAAAACAGGTAAGGACCAGGACGGCAACAACACCTGGCCTGATGATGAGGTGCAACCGTGGTAGCAAGACTCGCGCAAATCGCCGCTTTGATGGCTATCGCCACACTGTTGCTCAGCGCATCGTCGCTGGCGGAAGTCACGATGCGTGTGGATCGTGCCGATATTGAGCTCAATGAGTCATTCACGCTCGAGATCGTGACGGATACAAACATCGATTTGCAGCCAGACGTGTCGGTGCTCGACAAGGACTTTTACGTCGGGCAGGGAAGTCAGCTCAGCAACACGACGATCGTCAACGGGCAGATTCGTCGCAGCAAGACGTGGACATACGTGCTGATGCCGAAAAGCGCGGGTCAGATTGTCATTCCGCCCATCGTCATTGGCAACGAGCAGAGTCAGCCGCTGCTGATTTCCGTCAGCGAGCCCAGCTACGCGCCGCCTGGCGAAGCCGACGTGTTCGTTACCAGCGATGTCGATTTCACTGAAGCCTACGTTCAGGCTCAGGTACTTCTGACCGTGAAAATATACCGCTCGGTGGCAACGCGTCAGCCGGCACTTCGTGAGCCGACGGTCAGCGGCGTCGAGGTGTTGAGCGAGCTTGCGGGCGACGACCGGAGTTACGAGGCCGTCATTGACGGTACTGCCTATAACGTCATCGAACGGGTGTACGCACTGTATCCACAGGAGAGCGGGCAGATCGACATATCGCCGGCGCGATTCGAAGCGCGCGTACTGCGTAATGGCCGCATCACCGGCCGCAAGGTGTATGAGTCAGAGCCTCTGAGCATAACTGTCTTGCCGATTCCGCCCAGACCGGCGGACTACCCGGATGCTGCCTGGTTACCGGCGCGCGAGCTGCAGCTGACCGAAAACTGGTCCAGAAACGCGGCCGAACTCGAAGCCGGAGAACCGCTGACCCGGCATGTCACGACAAGTGCGCTCGGACAGCTGGAAACCCAGATACCGGCGCTTGAGCCGCCGGATGTTGATGGCATCAGCGTTTATCCGGACAAGCCAGAGCTGAGTCGCCGCATCGAGTCTGGTGGTATCCGCGGTGTACGAAAGGAGCAATACGCGATGATCGGGGTTGCCCCGGGCGTCGTTGTGTTGCCCGCGCTTGAAGTCCCGTGGTGGAATATCGAGCAATCCGAGTGGCAAGTCGCTCGTTTGCCGGAACGCTCCATCAACATTCTGCCATCGGGCGAGGCGCCGCCTCCCGCACCGGCGGCGACGCCGCCCGTCGCTGCCACGAGTGCTGAGCCGATGCATGACCCGCTGCCGGGGGAAAGTATCTGGCGTCGCGTCAGTGAGTTGCTCGCGGCAGTCTGGCTGCTCACGCTGATCGCATGGTGGTGGTCGGCACGCCCACGGAGGAAACCGCGCGAGCCCGCGCCGGTGCCGGTACACAGGCAGCAGGCCAGGCATCTCAAGGTCGCGCGCAAGGCGGCGTTGGCCGGAGATAGCGGCGGTGTGCGCAAGGCATTGCTTGACTGGGGCATGTTGCAGTGGCCCGGAGACGCGCCGCGCAGCATCGGCGAACTGGCAAGCAGAGTCTCGGCGCCGCTGGCCGATGAACTCAGTGCTTTATCGAAGCTGAGCTACGGCCCGGGTGGCGGCGACTTCGATGGCGAGGCGCTGGCGAAGGCGATTCGCTCCTTCTCCGTTCTCAGGGACGATACCGAACAACAGACCGATGTGTTGCCGCCACTGATGCCGACGGCTCACCAGTGACCGGAGTTCGGCATCGATGCCCAGGGCTCTTCGATTGGCAAGGCGCCACCTTTTTGCAGCAATTCGATCGAGATATTATCGGGTGATCGGACGAAAGCCATGCGGCCGTCGCGCGGCGGCCGATTGATCGTCACTCCGGCGTCCATCAGCCGCTGGCACAAACCGTAGATGTCGTCGACCTCGTAGGCCAGGTGGCCGAAGTTGCGGCCTTCACCGTAATCCTCGGGGTCCCAGTTCCAGGTCAGTTCGATCTGCGCAGCCTCGTCGCCGGGTGCCGCAAGAAAGATCAGCGAGAATCGCCCTTGTTCGTTGTCGTGACGGCGCAACTTCACAAGGCCGAGTTTATCGCAGTAGAAGTCCAGCGATGCGTCGACATCCTTAACGCGAACCATCGTATGCAGGTATTTCATGCCACAATATTGGCTTATGTACGACATCCGCACAATAACCCTGGATCTCGATGACACGCTGTGGGCAATTGACCCGGTTATCGAACGCGCTGAACGTAAGCTGCGTGAGTGGCTACGTGATAACTATCCACGCATCACGGAGATGTTCAGCCCGCAAGACATGTACGAGTTGCGCGGCGCGATTGCCGATGAGCATCCGGACAAAGTCCATGACTTCACCTTTCTGAGGCGCGCTGTCCTCGGCCAGCTGGGTACGCTTGCAGGCTACGGAGATGGTCTCGTCGACGGCGCAATGACGGTGTTCAGCGCGTTGCGCAACGATGTCGAGGTATTTCCGGAAGTGCGCCCGGCGCTGCGCAAGCTGCGGCAGAATTACTGCGTGATTGCGGTCACCAATGGTAATGCGGACCTCAGCGCCATCGGACTACGTGATCTGTTCGACGATGTCATCTCCGCGGCTTCTGCGGGCGTTGCGAAGCCAGCGCGCGAAATATTCGATGTGGCGGTGCAGGCCGGTGGCGCCGTAGCAAGCGAGACATTGCATGTTGGTGATCATCCCGAGGTGGATGTCGTTGCGGCGCAGGCTGCAGGGCTCAAATCGGTCTGGGTCAATCGCGGTGGTCGTGACTGGCCTGATCATCTGCAGTGCCCGGACGGCATCGTCAGAGACGTTGGAGAACTTCTGTCGTTGCTCGGCGTAAGCGAGCGATGACTGACCTGCCGCTTATCCTCTATGTTCCGGGTTTGCTGCCGAAGCCCGAACCGCGTTCACACCGTGATGCCCTGTTCCGTTGCCTGATCGCGGGTATTCGTCGTTACGATGAGAAAATCGCGCTGGATATCGCGGCGAACCTGCATTGCTTCGATATCGTGTCCTGGACTTACGCCTTCTACAACACGCATCGGGACATCACTATCGATCAATCGGCCATCGAGGCTGTGATTCAGCAGGAGCAGGCCTCACCGCTGGATCTGGCCGAAGCGTCTTCGTGGCGTCGTCGTCTCGCGAGGTGGATGTTTTCGCTTGCCGATGTGATGCCATTTCTGATTCGACATGTCGCCAATGAGAAAATGGAACTGCACTTGCGCGACTTGCGGCGTTACCTTCGTAACCAGGATGACATCGCCGAGCACGCGCGCCAGATGCTGAAGTTGCCCATGCGTGCCGCGAACGAGGCGGGGCGGCCGGTCCTGCTGATCGCGCACAGCATGGGGTCAGTCATTGCCTGGGACAGCCTTTGGCAGATGACCCACGACGAGCGGGATCAGCCTGCGGTCGACCTGTTACTGACGATGGGCAGTCCGCTCGGGCAGCGCTTCATTCAACGTCGTTTGCAGGGCTATCGGGAAAGCGGTGACAAACGTTACCCGCAAGGCATTCGCCGCTGGATCAATCTGTCGGCGGTAGGGGATTTGACGTCCGTGGACCCGGATCTCGCC
>JAOTVR010000004.1 GCA_029863305.1 Gammaproteobacteria bacterium
ATATTCTTCGCCGGTCTCGGGATGCAAAAACACCGGAAAGTCCTTGCCGACCTGTTTGTAGCCGGCATCCGTCAACTCCTTCGGTGTCGCGCCCACGACACACCAATCCCGTTCTTTGACAGGAAGCCCAAGCCGTTCGTCACGAACAGCACCACCGACGAGGTACACTTGCATGCGGCGATTCTAGCATTGAGGGACAGCCATGATTTCGATGTTCGATCGAAAGCTCCTGCGGGCTGTCGTCGTTACCGGATTCCTCACATCGATCTCCGGGTGCTACTACATGCAGGCGGCAAGTGGGCAGTTCGAAGTCATGCACAAGCGCGTGCCGATTACGGAGATCGTCAAGGCCAGTGATACACCGACCGAACTTGCGGCACGTCTCAGGCTGGTCGATTCCGCACGGCAGTTCGCGATCGACGAATTAGGGCTTCCCGACAACGACAGTTACCGCAGTTACGCGGATATCGAACGTGACTATGTCGTCTGGAATGTGTTCGCAGCCGCGGAATTCTCTCTCACGCCCAAGCGCTGGTGTTGCCCCATTGCCGGCTGCGTAAGCTACCGCGGCTATTTTTCGGAGGACGCAGCACGCAAAAAAGCCGCGCGGTTACAAGGCAAGGGATATGACGTCGCCGTCGGTGGGGTCGTCGCATATTCAACGCTTGGCAGGTTCAGCGACCCTGTTCTGAACACAATGATGCGTTGGCAGGACTCGGATCTGATTGCGGTCATGTTCCATGAGCTTGCGCACCAGGTGCTTTACGTTAAGGATGATTCCGAGTTCAACGAGTCCTTTGCTACCGCAGTCGAAGAGTTTGCGATAGAGCGCTGGCTCAAGAGCCGTGACCAGGTAAACGAACTTGTCGCGTATCGGGAAAATCGCGATTTTCGACAACGACTCATGCTTTACGTCGAGTCGGCGCGTGCGGATCTGCAGGCAATCTATTCTTCGGCGATCGATGTCCGGCAAATGCGATTACAAAAGCAGCAACGCTTGAGCCGCCTGAGTGACGAACTGAACACTGAAATCAATTTGTCGGGCCGCGAGTCGCCGCCCTGGCTGGACGAGAATCTGAACAACGCCAGACTCGCGTCGATGAACCTGTATCACGGCCGCCTGGCGGAATTCCGCGGGCTGATGGTTGACTGCAACAATGACATTCGCTGTTTCTATGCGGCTGCGAAGGATCTTGCAGAAAGCAGCCTCCAGCGCGACTCTCGCGATTAATTGCTGGCGACCTGCTGCGGTTTTTCGGCCGCTTGTACAAGCAGCAATTCATCGGAAAGCCGCCGCATTTCACCGGTCATGCGCCAGTGGAATATCGAGTTGGCCGCCAATACCCGCCTGACATAGCCACGGGTTTCGTTGAAAGGAATATTTTCGATCCAGATGCGCGCATCAATCGTGCCTTTTTCGGGCAGCCACGCGTCGACGCGATGAGGGCCTGCATTATAGGCGGCCGTCGCAAGCACCTGATTACCGCCGTACCGTGCCGCCATTTGCCCGAGGTAGGTCGTGCCAAGCCGTATATTGCTTTCCGGGTCCGTCAGGGTCTCGAGTCCGGAGTAGGGCAGCTGCAGCTCCCGGGCAACGTCACGACCGGTAGCCGGCATCAACTGCATCAGCCCGATTGCTCCTGCGCCAGAGCGCACATCGCGCATGAACAGACTCTCACTGCGCGTGATGGCATACGCCCAGGTCGGCGAGATGCTGGCAGCTTCGGCGTATCGCGGAATCGTGCCGTGGTACGGCAACGGATAGCGCAGGGCCAGGTCATCAAAATCACCAACACTCGCGGCGGCGGCAATTGCCCGTGAGTGCCAACCCCAGCGATCGGCAAGTATGGCAGCCTGCATCTTGCCGTCGGAATCGAAATGGCGGATTACGGCATCCCACTCGGATCGGCCGCGCCCCTCGAGGCCGACCAGAAATAATTCGCGTGCACGCTGCAGATCCGGCCGGGTCGTGAGCGCGGCGATCTTGTCTTCATCGGCCACAAATTCATTGCTGCCGAATACATAAGCCGTTCCGAGTTCGTCGGCTGCGAGAAAACCGTAATAGCTGCGCTCGAGCGAAAGCGGCTCAAGGATTTCCCGAGCTTGCTTGATCATGTCCTTGCCCTGCAGCGCAATTGCGCGCCAGTACCGCCACTCCTCGGCATCACGTTCTGCGTCGGGCATTTCCTCGATATCTGCAATCAGGTTCGCCCAGTCTTCATTGCGCAGGCTCGTACGTGCGCGCCAGCGCAACACCTCGTCATTCTGCGCGGCAACAGGCAGATTGCTCAGTAGCGCATAAGCGCCGGGCAGTTTGTCACGCGCCATCCACAATGCGATGTGTCGCTCGGTGCGGTAGTCCTGTTCGGCAGAAAATCGACGCCCTTTGGATATGCCTCCCCACAATTGCAGCGCGAGTTCGGGGTCGTCATAGGTGATGCGTTCGATGGCGTATGCGAGCTGCTCGCGGGTCGACTCGTTGTTGATCCATTGTTTGTCATTGCGGACAAAGGACTCGGGATCTCTCTGTGCCCTGAGCCACTGGCTGGCGATATCGATATGTGACGGGTCGATCGACTTGCCAAGCCAGCGCGCCATCGAAAATTCGCGAGCGTCGATGGCGAGCTCAAATCGCCTGACATAGTCGGCCGGACCGAGATGATGACCGTCCTCCAGAAACTCGAATACCGGATCGCACTCATGTACCTGACTCCGGCCGACAGTCCACAATTCAATGGCGCGATTTACAACCCGCGGCGCCCTGCCTGCGGCAATTTCGGCGCGCAACGCCAGACAGTCCAGCTTCGCTATGTTCAAGCCCTGATAGAACTGCTGATAGATGTTGAAATAGGCATCGAGGTCCCCGCTCCGGGCCAGGTGCAGCGCGTACTGATAGCGCAGCTCTCGAGCCGGCTTGCTCGCGCCGTATTGACTCAGGAAATCCTCGATAACATCACGGCTGGTATTGCCGAGCGTGGCGCGCAGCCATGCTGCGCGGAGATCGGGCCACAAAACGTACTTCTGCAGCATCTCCTGCTGTTCCGCCGAGAGGGCGTCAACAGGGTTCCAGTTGCCGCGCTCAACCGGCGCATACACTGTGAGAAAGAGTTCGCGCTGCTGCGCGACATCGCTGGCACAGGCAATATGCGACAGCATCGCTGCCACGACCAGCACGGCCAGGCGACCTTTAGATCCTTTTATTGCGGTGTCGGCTTGCGGCATAGTCGGAAAAATGGGGCCATTCGGCTTTATTGTCTCGATCTGCCAAGGATAACGCGACCTGCCCGGCAATAAAGCCGAATGCCCCCATTTTTCGTTCTTCTAACGAATTTGCAGCATTATGGCGCGATCTCCACGTTGCACGAGCAAGAACAGGATTCTGTTCGCGCGTGCAATCTCGGTCAGTTGTGGCAGGTCGCGCACCGGGCGACGGTTGACCGCAGTAATGACGTCACCGGAACGCAGTCCGCGCTGCGCGGCCGGGCTGCCTGGCTCGACGGCGGTCACTTCGATACCACCCGTGCTGCTCGCCGACGAGGAGGCGAACTGCGCGCCTGCAAGGCCAGGGTGAATTTCGGTGCCGGCGCTTCGCGTAACCTGTTGCTGGCCGAGTTTTGCCGTCGCTGTCTTCGTCTTGCCGTCGCGAATGTACTTGATGCGAACATTTTCACCTGAGCCCATGAGCCCGATGGTGTTGCGCAGCTCAGAAGCATCGCTGATCGGCTTGTCATCTATGCCGACGATGATGTCGTCGACTTTGAGGCCGGCCTCCTCGGCGGCGGAGCCCGGGACGATCTCAGTGATCAGGGCGCCACGGTCAACTGCGGCATTCAGAGCTTCCGCCACTTCCGCGTCAATTGGCTGAATTGTGACGCCGAGCAATCCACGCCGCACTTCGCCGAAGTCCAGGATCTGCCGCATGATCGAACTTGCGATTTCGGTTGGCACCGCAAAGCCGATACCGACATTGCCGCCCGAGCGGCTGATGATCGCCGAGTTGATGCCGACGAGTTCACCGCGCATGTTGACCAATGCGCCGCCCGAGTTCCCCGGGTTGATCGATGCATCGGTCTGAATGAAATCTTCATAACCGTTCCGGCTGATGCCAGTGCGGCCCAGCGCACTGACTATGCCCGAGGTCACGGTGTGGCCCAGGCCGAACGGATTGCCGATAGCCAGTACGAAGTCGCCAACGCGAACCCTGTCAGAATCGCCTATCGGCATGTCGGTGAGGCCGTCGGCTTCGACTTTGAGCAAGGCAATGTCGGTCGCAGCGTCGGAGCCGACAACCTCCGCATCGTGAATCTCGCCGTCGATCAGCGAGATCTGAATCTCATCCGCATTTTCGACGACATGATGGTTGGTAAGAATGTAGCCACGTTTGGCATCGATGATGACGCCGGAACCGGCACTGGCTACCTCCCGGGCGCCGCCGGGCATGTCGGGCAAGCCGAAGAAACGGCGAAAGGCATCGTCGCCAAAGGGCGAATTCGTTGAAACGGTCTGATTGACTCGAATATTCACCACGGCCGCAGACACCCGTTCGACCAGGGGCGCGAGGCTGGGTAGCGCCTGGCCGTCCGCAACAGCGGGCAGGGCCGCAGACGCGCCGGTCGAGAGTGCTAACAATATTCCGGCGCAATGTAGTCGGATTCTGGTTTTCATCAGGGGCCTCATTTGACGAATCGTGTTCATTATAAAGCACTAAGCGGTCGACACCCGCCGGCTGCTAAAAGTTCCGGACAGGTCGTTCCCAATCCGCGGGCCGCATGGACATGATGCCCGACTGCAACGCTTCGTTGCAGTCGGGGCTTGTTTTCGAATTGCCTCAGGCCGCTTCGATCTTGATACGACGCGGCTGTATTTCGGGCAGCTTCGGGATCGAGATCTCGAGAACGCCGTTGGCGCTCTTCGCGGCGATTCCCTCTGCATCCGCCGTGTCGGGCAAAGAAAAGCGGCGGTAGAAGCGGCCGGTAACGCGCTCGAATCGTCGTACACCGTCAGTCTCGTCCGCCGTTTCCGCGTCGCGCCGACCCGAAACGCTTAGCACGCCATCCTCCATGCTGACCTCGATGTCGTCAGTGGCGACGCCGGGAACATCGGCACGCAGAACAAAACGGTCCTTTTCTTCGACAATGTCCACGGCCGGCACCCAGTCCGCCAGCGGAGACTCCACGTCGCCACGCGCAACGCGGCGCGGCGCGAGGCGATCGAGATCGCGGTGCATCAGGTCAGCAAGCGACCATGGGTTAAAATGTACGAGATTCATCCTTTTCTCCTGGCAATTAGCGTATGGCGATTGAAAACCAGCTTTCGTCTGGTCGTCATTGAACGCTGAAATATGGACGTAAATTCGCAAATCAAGGCCGCAGTGACACGAAATGTCGGCCCATTTGTGGTCCTATTTTCGCGTATTGCGAGCTTTACTTAATGCCACTATATCTAGTGGACAGAAAGTTTCATCAAAGTGTCATTTTTTTTCCCATGTTTTTAAAGCACTTACTGCAGAAGAATTGATAACTTACTGTTTTTAATATATAAAATGCAATAGAGAAATTTCCACCAAACCCTTGACAGTCGCCCCCTACGGGCATAATCTTGTGACCGTTCGGACACAACATCTTGTGTCCAATCAAGAAGGGAAAAGAGGCCATTTCTGGCACTCGCCGCGTGGCAGGGCACGTGCGGTGGGCAGGCGTCTGTTTCCTTCATAAAAATGTTTCAATACAAGAACTCGGGGTCTCCACAGGGAGCAAGGGGAGTAAAATAGGCGATGAAGTCTGCCGCTCATTTGGAAACGCACACGGTCACCGACATTGAATTTCAGGCAGCGTCGATCGATATTTGGGATGCGAAGTATCGATTGACCGCCAAAGATGGTAACAAGATCGACGCGACGATAGACGACACCTACAAGCGCGTCGCAAGAGCGCTGGCGGGCGTCGAAATCGAATCGAAGCGCGAGCATTTTAACAGGGAGTTTCTCTGGGCATTGCGCAGTGGCGCGATACCTGCCGGTCGGATCATGTCCAACGCGGGCGCCCGGGAACATAAGCCGGCTACATCGACGATCAACTGTACCGTGTCCGGCACAGTTGGTGATTCGATGGATAACATCCTCAACAAGGTTCATGAGGCGGGACTAACGCTCAAGGCTGGCTGTGGCATCGGCTACGAGTTCTCAACGCTGCGCCCCAAGGGTGCCTATGTTACGGGGGCTGGCGCTTATACGTCGGGGCCGCTGTCGTTCATGGATATCTACGACAAGATGTGTTTCACCGTGTCGTCGGCGGGCGGGCGTCGTGGCGCGCAAATGGGCACCTTCGATGTCGGTCACCCCGACGTCATGGAGTTCATTCGCGCGAAGCGTGAAGACGGGCGTTTGCGACAATTCAACCTGTCCTTGCTGGTGACTGACGAGTTCATGCAGGCCGTCATCAACGAGGACGACTGGCGTCTTGCGTTTCCGGTCACGCAAAAAGAAGTTGACGATGAAGAGCTCGATATCAACAACAGCGCACAATTCGTATGGCGCGAGTGGCCGGAACCGGGCAACTACGTGAGCGACTCGCGAGGTCTGGTTGCCTGCAAGATCTACAAGACGTTGCCGGCGCGACGCGTCTGGGACCTGATAATGGCGTCCACCTACGACTTTGCCGAACCCGGGTTCGTCCTGATCGACAAAGTCAACGAGATGAACAACAACTGGTTCGACGAGAACATACGTGCTACCAATCCCTGTGGCGAGCAACCGTTGCCGCCGTATGGCTCATGCTTGCTGGGCTCGATTAACCTGACGCGATTCGTCATTGATCCGTTTACCGCGAAAGCGCGCTTCGACTGGGATGCGTTTCGCAAAGTCGTCAAGATCTTCACGCGCATGCTCGATAATGTCGTTGAGATCAACGGCCTGCCTTTGCCGCAGCAGCGCAACGAAATTCAAAGAAAACGTCGGCACGGGATGGGCTTTCTCGGCCTCGGGTCGACAATCACGATGCTGCGTATGCGATACGGCGACGATAAAGCCATTGAATTCACCGAGGAAGTGGCGCGGCAACTGGCGCTGGCGGGTTGGGAAGAAGCATTGGAACTGGCCGAGGAAAAAGGCCCGGCACCAATCATGACAGAGCAATTCGAGGTAACAGAAGAAATGCTGCGCAAGCGCCCGGAGATGATCGCAGACGGTTACCAGGTCGGCGACAAGGTGCCCGGCAGGATTTTGCATGCGCGTTATAGCCGATACATGCAGCGGATTGCCGCGGAAGCACCGCAGCTGGTGCAGCAATTGGCCGAAACCGGCTCCCGCTTCACGCATCACAGTTCGATCGCTCCAACCGGGACGATTTCCCTGTCGCTTGCCAACAACGCAAGTAACGGCATCGAGCCGAGTTTCGCGCACCATTATTTTCGCAACGTCATACGCCAGGGTAAGAAAACCAAGGAAAAGGTGGACGTTTACTCGTTCGAGCTATTGGCCTACCGCGAATTGGTCAACAAGGAGGCGATGCCGTCTGCTGCGGGAGGCGATAATTCGTCGGCCAATAATCTGCCCGATTACTTCATTACGGCCGAAGACGTTTCGCCGAAAGCGCACGTGGATATACAGGCAGCTGCGCAGAAGTGGATTGATTCGTCGATCTCGAAGACGGCGAACGTACCAACCGATTACGACTACGAAGACTTCAAACACATCTATTTGTATGCCTACGAGCAGGGGCTGAAGGGATGTACGACATTCCGTTTTAACCCCGAAGCTTTCCAGGGCGTACTGGTCAAGGAAAAAGACCTGAAGAACACGGTCTATATATTTGAGCTTGCCGACGGGTCGACCATCGAGCTGAAGGGTGACGAGGAAATAGACTATGACGGTGAGGTTCACACCGCCGCCAATCTGTTCGACGCCCTGAAAGAAGGCTACTACGGAAAATTTTGAGCAGACAATGATAAAGATAGACAAGAAAATCGTCGGTTACGCTGTCGCGCAGCCGGACGTTGAAGAAAAGGCACAGAAGCCCGAGTTCAAGCGCGAAGGTGGTGGCGGCGATCGTGCCGAAGTCATTCGCATGCACGAGAAGCTCGAGCGTCCCGAGGTGCTGGTCGGTTCCACCTACAAGGTCAAGACGCCGATTTCGGATCACGCGATGTACGTCACGATCAACGATATCGTGCTGAATCAGGGGACGGAGCACGAAAAACGCCGACCGTTCGAGATATTTATCAATTCGAAGAACCTCGACCATTATCAGTGGATTGTTGCCTTAACGCGTATCATCTCCGCGGTGTTTCGCAAGGGCGGCGACGTTGCGTTTCTGGTGGACGAGTTGAAGGCGGTTTTCGATCCGCGTGGCGGCTACTGGCAGGCCGGTGGGAAGTTCATGCCGTCGATCATCGCCGAACTCGGCTACATCGTCGAGAAGCACCTGATCATGATTGGTCTGATGGCGAAACCTGATCTCGACGACGGGCAGAAGCAACTGATTGCCGAAAAACGCGCTGAATTCGAAGAGGGCAAGAAACAACAGGACGCCTTTTCGGCAAGTGAATATCCAGAAGGTGCCCAGCTCTGCAGCAAGTGCAATACAGCGGCCGTGATCATGATGGATGGCTGCATGACCTGCTTGTCATGCGGCGACTCCAAGTGCGGCTAGCCGGAGCTTTCAACCGCTAGCCTGGACGCCCTGGTGCGCCTTTTATACAGCCTGCTGATTTACCTGCTGCAGATTCCGGTAGCGTCGTACTGGTTGGCCCGCGGTCTCCTGAAGCGAAGTTACAGAGACAGGATCGGGCAACGCTTTGGCATCGGTTATCCGCAGCTCGACAGATGCATCTGGGTTCATGCCGTATCCGTTGGCGAGGTGCAGGCGGCGGTGCCGTTGATTCGAGCGATCAGCAAGCGCTTCCCCAGGCATAATATGCTTGTCACGACCGTCACGCCGACAGGCGCCGAGCGCGTCAATGCCTTGTTCGGTGATGCGGTTACACACTGCTACATTCCGTTCGAGATGCCAGCTGCCGTCGATCGATTTTTCAGGTCCGTAAATCCAAGACTTGCGCTAATCATGGAAACCGAGATCTGGCCGAACCTCTACCAGGGCTGCGGTGTCCGAGGCATCCCGTTGGTGCTCGTCAGTGCGAGAATTTCACCACGCTCAGTCGACAGCTACCGCAGGTTTCTGCCTTTGTTCAGAGATACGCTGTCTCATGGCATCATCATTGCCGCACAGAGTGAGGCAGATGCGGATCGTTTCCGCTCGCTCGGTGCCAGTTCGGTACGCACCTGGGTGACCGGTAACATCAAGTTCGACATTGAATTACCGAAAGAACTCCCGCAACAGGGTAAGGAATTTCGGCGACGTACTTTCGGTGATCGCCCGGTCTGGGTGGCGGCGAGCACGCATGATCAGGAAGAGCAGTTGGTATTGGCGGCGCATAAGCTGCTTCTCGAGAAATTTCCGGATTTACTGTTGGTGCTCGTGCCGAGGCACCCGGAACGATTCGCTGCGGTTGGCGACATGATCGACAAACGGCAGCTGGAAAAAGTAAAGCGCACGGACGATCGCGCCTGCGACGCGACCACGCGTGTCTTCCTCGGCGACACCATGGGGGAGGTACCGTTGTTCTATGCGGCGAGTGACGTCGCGTTTGTCGGCGGCAGCCTCGTCCCGATTGGCGGCCACAACATGCTGGAGCCGGCGGCGCTAGGCTTACCGGTAATCAGCGGTCCGCATATTTACAATGCCCAGGACATTGCCGACATGTTCATCGAGCTCGGTGCCTGCCACATCGTGCACGACGCGCCAGAGTTGGCCGCGGCAGTTGATCAGTTACTGTCAGATCCGGCCGATGCCCGGGGGCGCGGCATCAAGGCTCAGGAAATCGTGCAACGCAATCGCGGTGCGCTGGCACACCTGCTTGGTCTGCTTGAGCCTCTTATCGGTAAGGAATTAAACGGACCAGGCTAATCCTGGCTCGACGCTGCCGCGGCTTCTTCCGCAAATACTTCCTCGGGCGTCTTGCGCTCCTTGAGCCACTGATCGATCTCTTCCAGGTCCTGAATTTGCAGGTTGCCGGCCGCCTGCTTGAGGCGCAGGACATTCATCAGGTAGTCATATCGCGCCTGGTAGAAGAGCGTGATCGAACGATACAAGGCAAATTGTGAATCGAGCACATCGACGATCGTTCGTGTGCCGACATCGAATCCCGCCTGCGTTGCCTCGAGAGCAGTGCGGCTCGATGCTACAGCCTGTTCGAGCGCCTGCACGCGGCTCATCTCTGAGAGGACGCCAAGGTACGCGTCGCGGGTCTGGCGCTCGGTTTCGCGAGTCACGCGCTGCAGTTGTTCGCGAGCCGCGCGATGCAGGTAGACAGCCTCGCGGACACGGGACGATGTCGAACCGCCTGAAAACAGCGGCAGATTCAACTGAATTCTAATGCTGTCGCTGCTGCCGTCACTATCGGGGTTGGAAGTAATTCGTGGTGGGTCAAAAGGAGGAACGATGTTGTCAGTAATGCGTTCAGCCGTTGTATCAAATTCGCCTGTGGTTGCAATGAGTTCAATCGTCGGATAGTGGCCGTTCCTGCGGAACGAAATCTCGTCCCTCGCGAGCTTCTCATCAAGTCGGCTCGATACGAGCACGAGGTTCTGGCCCAGCGCCATATCCACCCATGCCTTCTCGCTGGCCGGAGCCGGTGCGCGCATCGGAAATTCGTCTCCCGGTGCTGACAAATTACTCACATATTCACCCGTAATCTCGCGCAGAAACTCGCGGGCGGTCGCGAGGGAACGCTTCGCGCCGATCTCGTCCGCAACAGCCTGATCATAGGCGGCCTGCGATTCCTGCACGTCGGTGATCGCAATCAGTCCGACATCGAAGCGTTGTTTCGCCTGCTCGAGCTGACGTGCGATGGCTTGCCGATTTGCATGCAGTGAAGTGAGACGATCCTCGGCCCCAAGTACGTTGAAATAGGTCTGTCCCACCCGCACGACGAGATCCTGTTGCGCGGCTTCTCGATCCGCCTCCGCCTTGGCAACAAGGCTATCGGCACGCCGCAGTCCGACAATCTGGTCCCAGCGGAAAAGAGTCTGTGTCAGTTGAAATTGCCAGCGCGTCGTATCCGAGTCGGAATCCGTGTTCACCGGCGTTGGTATACCGGCCTGGCTGTTGAAGATACTCGTGCCCGAGGAGTCGGTCGTCGACCAGTCTCCTGAAAAAGTGACCTGCGGCAGCAACACGCCACGTGCCTGCGGTTCAGCCTCGAGCGCGGCCAGCCTGCGGGCTTCGGCCTCGTGAATTCGCGGGTCGCTCTGCAGCGCCTGCTGGTAAACCTCGAGGAGTGACGCGGCATACGCCCGAGCTGGCATGGCGAACAGGCCGAATGTGACTAATAAGATGCTGAAATTTAGTGTTTTTTTCATTTTTTTGCGTTCCGCAGGTTGGACAGTCGTGGCGGTGACCAAGGTGTTATAGTTAACTATATCACTAAACCAGCCAGGACTGGAATACAATTATTAGATGCAGCGATACCTTAAGTGGTTTCGCACTAGAATAAAAACTGTGGTGGTTCGCTGCCATTGACCAGCGGCAGCAGCTCTGTCTCGAACAGGCTTTCGGTGTGCCAGTCGTTGTCACCTGTTCGAGTGATCAGCCGCGCTTCCATCGCCGGCGCGTCACCGACGACAACGAACAGACGGCCGCCCGGTTTGAGTGCCGCGGCAAAACGCGCGTCGAACTTCTGAATCGACCCGGTTATCGCTATGGCATCGAATTGCTCATCAGGCAAGTGCTGCATCGCATCCATCGTCAGTAATTTCACGTTGCTGATTCCCGAGTCTTCGAGGTTTGCCGTGGCGGTCTTCAAAAACTGCTCGACGATATCGACACTCGTGACGCGATTCGCGAGACGCGCGATACAGGCGCTCAGAAATCCCGTGCCCGTTCCTATTTCCAGCACGTGGTCTGCGGCATCCGGCTGGAGCGCCTGCAGGACGCGTCCTTCGAGTGTCGGCGTCATCATCATCTGGCCGTGACCGATCGGAATCTCGGTATCAGCAAATGCCAATGCCTCGAATCCGGCCGGAACGAATTGCTCGCGCGGCACCGTTTTCAGCACCTCGAGGATACGGGGATTCAGCACATCCCATGCGCGGACCTGCTGTTCAACCATCTGTTGGCGGGCAAATTCGGTTTTCATTGTTCTGCTGTCCTTACTTGTTGATAATTATGCAATTACGGGCCTGGATCGCATCACATCGCTGCATTCTTCGTTGCCGGGCCGCAACGGTTACCGAATTATGGTGAATCGTCGCGGTCCGCGCTGGCTGCTGGGATATGCTTACCGTGCTTGGGTCTGGAGCTTCTCTGGGCCTGCAAATCTCCGGCAATGGAGATCAATACCGAGCAGATAATAATAACAAATGATCTCACTACGGCATCCGACTAAATGGCAGCAACTGTGGCTTGCACGCGGCCGAATGACGCCCGATATTGAGCGCTGAATGTCGCCTTTTATAGTCATCATCATCGGGCTCGCGGTACTCCTGCTGGCCGCGGTCGCACTCAGTGTCGTGCTGTGGCGGAGCAACAAGCGTGCCACACGCAGAATGGCGATGCTAAATCAGGAGACGCTGGAGGCTTCACGTGACGCATCGGTCGGTCGCCGGATAACGATCCCACGAGACGCCGATTCGGCGCAACTCGCGAACACGATCAATCGCCTGTTTGATGCGCTCGGTGAGCGTGACGAAAGAATTCAGGGTCGTGATCGGCTGTTCACGGATTTCGCCAGGACGCTGCCGGAAATCGTCATTGTCCATGACGAAAAGATCTTCCTGGCCAACGAAGCGGCTGCAAACCTGATTGGACTGGAATCGGCGCAGCTCGTGGGACGTGAAGTCGCCGACCTGGTCAAACCGGCCTATCGGGCGCTGTTCCGCAACACCATGGCCAGGCGACTCGCGGGTGACAAAGTGCCGCAACGGCTCGAAATCCAGCTGATCAACGGCAACGAAGCCGGTCTTTGGGTCGAGGCCCAGAGTTCCAATATCGATTTTCATGGCCGGAAGGCGATTCTCACCGTTGCACGGGATATCAGCCACCGCAAGAGCCTGGAAGTGTCGTTGAGTCGCAGCAAGCGTCAGGCACAGTACACCCTGGAGTCGATCTCGGAGGGAGTCATCACGACCGACATCGATGGTCGAATCGACTACATGAACCAGGCGGCCGAGTCGCTGATCGGGACAAATCGGGATGATGCGTCCGGTCACAAGGTGGGTGAACTGTTCACGCTTGTCGACGACGCCGACCGGCGATCGCTTGGCGACCCGGTTGAGCGTTGCCTCGCAATGCGGCGGCGCGTCAACATGGGCCGACGAGCGGTCATGGTCAGCTCGGACGGCGAGCAAGAGCACTCGGTCGAGATTACCGCTTCGCCTATTCGCGGCCCCGGAAACAGCATTTCGGGAACCGTCGTTGTATTGCAAGACGTTGGTGAGCTTCGCGGTCTGACGCAAAGGATGAGCTACCAGGCGACGCATGACCCGCTCACCGGTCTGATCAACAGGCGCGAGTTCGAGCGTCAGCTCGATGAGGCGATCGATGCGGCGCACGCCGAAGAGTCGGTGCACATGCTCTTCTATATGGATCTCGATCGCTTCAAGGCGGTCAACGATAGTTGTGGCCACCTTGCCGGTGACAACATGCTCCGAGAGGTTGCGAACCTGATCAGGGAACAGGTCCGCGACTCAGACTATGTTGGCAGGCTCGGTGGTGACGAATTCGGTGCGTTGCTGATCGGCTGCCCAATTGAAAAAGCACGGCAGATTGCGACAGATATCTGCAATGCGATCGCGGATTATCGATTCGTTTGGAAGGACAAGATTTTCAATATCGGTATCTCGATCGGTCTCGTGGAAATCAGTCACGTCAGTGGCGCATTGCAGGACGTAATCAGTGCTGCCGATTCCGCTTGCTACGTCGCGAAACAACAGGGCAGGGGCAAGGTACATGTTTACTCGGCGCGCGATGAGGCGATCGCACGCGAGCGTGGTGACATTCAGTGGTTACGTCAGTTGCAGACGGCGCTGCACGAGGACAGGTTTGAGCTTGCCATCCAACCGATCCTCGCCATGAGAGGCGGCGTGGAGTCTGGTCCGGCAATGGAGGTTCTCATCCGTCTTCCCGATGAACATGGTCGGGTTGCGGATACGGCCGAATTTCTGCGGCCGGCTGAGCGTTATCAGCTGATGCCACAAATTGACCGTTGGGTCTTCAATGCTTCGCTGGTGGCCATTTCCGGCGGCGAGATAAGAATTACCAGCGGCCGCAGCTGTGCGATAAATCTGTCCGGTCAGACTCTGGGTGACGAGTCGTTTCTCGGCTTTGTTGTCGAAGCGCTCGATCGAACCGGGGTACCGCCATCGTCTATCTGTTTTGAAGTTACCGAGACCTCGATACTGGCGAACGTGCAACAGGCGCAACGCTTCATCGAAGTGCTGCACGGCATCGGCTGTGAATTTTCGCTCGATGATTTTGGCAGTGGGCTCGGCTCATTTTCCAGTCTCAAGCATTTGCCGATCGACTACCTCAAAATCGATGGCACGTATACGCGCAACCTGCAGTCAGATGAGGTCAATCAGGAAATGGTCGCCGCCATGATCAAGCTCGCACGCACGATGCAGTTTCGCATCGTCGCCGAGCAGGTTGAGCATCAGGACGATTTCGACTGGCTGCGCGATATCGGGGTCGATTTTGTACAAGGTCGCTTTGTTGAGTCGCCGTCGGCACTGGGCAGCCATACAACCGGCAGCTATCATCTGCTGAATCGATAACGACGCCTGTATTGCGGCAAAGCTGAAGTTCGCTGCCGTGCCCGGACTCTTTCGAGCAAAAAAAAGCGCCCGGTTACGGACGCCTTTTCGTAGAGTGTTCTGGTCATCGCTTCTACAGAAGCGGGACCATGAGCAGTGCAACGATGTTGATGATCTTGATCAATGGGTTAATGGCAGGACCAGCGGTATCTTTGTACGGATCGCCAACGGTATCGCCCGTGACGGCGGCTTTATGAGCATCCGAGCCCTTGCCGCCGAAGTTGCCGTCTTCGATATATTTCTTGGCGTTATCCCAGGCACCGCCGCCAGCAGTCATTGAAATTGCGACAAACAGGCCGGTTACGATCGTTCCGAGCAGCAGACCACCGAGAGCTTTTGGACCCAGTAGCAGGCCAACCACCAGGGGTACGCCGATCGGCAGCAGGCTGGGCACGACCATTTCCTTGATCGCGGCTTTGGTCAGCAGATCTACAGCGCGGCTGTAGTCTGGTTTGCCCGTGCCTTCCATGATGCCCTCGATTTCCCTGAATTGGCGCCGAACCTCCTGAACGACCGAGCCTGCTGCGCGCCCAACGGCCTCCATGGCCATGGCGCCGAACAGGAACGGCACCAGCCCGCCAATGAACAGTCCGATGATGACGAGGTGATCATTGAGCAGGAATACTGCATCAATGCCGACTTTATCGAGCGCGTTGGTATAGTCCGCGAACAGTACGAGCGCGGCGAGACCGGCAGAGCCGATGGCATAGCCCTTCGTCACCGCTTTGGTCGTGTTGCCGACAGCGTCGAGCTGGTCCGTGATCTTGCGAACTTCCGGGGGCAGCTCCGCCATCTCGGCGATACCGCCGGCGTTATCGGTGATCGGGCCGAACGCATCAAGCGCAACGACAACACCGGTCATCGACAGCATTGTCGTCGCCGCAATGGCGATGTTGTAAAGACCGGCGAGGTTGTTACCTTCCGGCGCCAGTGCGAACGCACCCCAAATGCTCAGGCAGACTGCCAAAACCGGCAGAGCCGTCGCTTTCATCGATATGCCCAGTCCCGCAATGATGTTGGTCGCATCACCAGTCAGTGACGCTTCGGCAATCGTCCTGACCGGCTTGAAGTCGGTACCGGTGTAGTACTCGGTTATTACGACCATCGCCGCTGTCAGGCCGAGACCGATCAGCGCCGAGTAATAGATACTCTGCCACCCATCGTTACTACCCAGCATCAAGTCGGTGATGAAGTAGAATGCGATCGCGGCCAGAACACCTGCGACGATCATGCCTTTGTACAAGGCACCCATGATCTTGCCACCGTCCGAGGTCTTGACGAAAAACGTGCCGATAATCGAGGCGACGATCGAAACTGCGCCAAGAACGAGCGGGTAGACAACCGCCTCTGCGCCATAACTCACTGCCGCGAGTCCGCCGAGTAGCATGGTCGCAATGATCGTGACGGCGTAGGTCTCGAACAGGTCAGCCGCCATACCGGCGCAATCACCCACGTTGTCGCCGACGTTGTCCGCAATCACGCCCGGGTTTCGCGGGTCATCCTCGGGAATACCCGCTTCCACTTTGCCGACGAGGTCAGCACCGACATCGGCACCTTTCGTGAAGATACCGCCACCGAGTCGAGCGAAAATCGAGATCAGCGAACCACCGAAGGCGAGACCAACGAGTGCGTGCACGGCCTCGTCAGTCGTGGCGCCGGTGTTCAGCAGGATCATGAAGTAGCCGGCGACGCCCAGCAAACCCAGTCCGACAACGAGCAGGCCCGTGATCGCTCCGCCGCGGAACGCGACATTCAGGGCCGGATTCACACCTTTGGTAGCCGCCTCTGCGGTGCGGACATTTGCGCGCACTGAGACGTACATGCCGATGTAACCGGCGAGCGCCGAAAATACGGCGCCAATCGCGAAGCCGATGGCGGTTGCCCAGTCGAGGGCGAAACCCAGGACAAAGAACAACACGACGCCAACGCCGCCGATGGTGAGGTATTGACGATCCATGTAGGCCTTGGCGCCTTCCTGAATCGCCGCAGCGATCTCCTGCATCCGGCTATTGCCGGCAGGCTGCTTGAGAATCCACCGTGTCGAAATGATTCCGAATAAGATGGCGAGGGCGCCAGCGCCGATCGAGAGCCACAGGGCTAGCTCGTTAGTCATTGGGTGTCTCCTGACGTAGTGCTTACCGATCGAACGCAACCACCCTCGCCAACGTCAATGTCGGCACAGCGCTTGCGCTCGTATTGAATGTCCCCAAAAGGATTTTTTTTGTCCCCGGCTGAGCCGGGCGCGCATCATACCACAAATTTTGTCTTTGTCCGTGGCTTGACGGCCGCGTTCTTCAGCGCCACATACTTGGGTAAGCCATTGATATATGGAGGATAATCTTCGCCGCGAATCAATGGCTCCAGATACCGCCGGCCGGCGGCTGTGATCCCGAATCCGTCCTTCGTGATGTAGCGTCTTGGCAGCATTTTTTCCTTGTTGGCAATACGTGCCAGCGGGGCCGACTCGATGCGCCAGCGATAGGGCTTGTCCGACACGCGCTTGATGACCGGCATAACCGCCGTCTTGCCCTGCAAGGCCAACTGGACGGCAGCCTTGCCGACCGCATAGGCCTGCTCGACGTCCACTGCCGACGCAATGTGCCGCGCCGAGCGCTGCAGGTAATCCGCGACCGCGTAGTGGTACTTGAAGCCGAGATTGTCACGTACCATCTGGGCCACGACAGGGGCCACCCCGCCGAGTTGCGCGTGTCCAAACGCGTCGCGAGTGCCGGCTTCGGCCAGGAATTTGCCATTGGCATACGCCGCACCTTCGCTTACGACGATAACGCAATACTCATAGTTGTTGACGCACTCGCGAACGCGTTTCAGAAATGCACGTTTCTTGAAGGGAATCTCGGGAAACAGGATGATATGCGGCGCGTCTTCGGGCTTGCTGCCGGAAAGACCCCCTGCCGCGGCAATCCAGCCCGCGTGCCGTCCCATAACCTCGAGCACAAACACCTTGGTCGATGTCTTGGCCATCGAGAGCACGTCAAGCGCTGCTTCCCGGGTCGATACGGCGACGTACTTGGCGACAGAGCCGAAACCCGGGCAGTTATCGGTAATCGGCAGATCATTGTCCACGGTCTTCGGGATTCCAAGACAGGTGACAGGAAAGCCCATGCGCTTGCTGATCAATGACACCTTGTGCGCTGTGTCCATTGAGTCGTTGCCGCCGTTGTAGAAGAAATAACCAATATCGTGAGCGCGGAAGACTTCGATCAATCGCTCGTATTCAGCCTTGTTCTCTTCCAGGCTCTTGAGCTTGTAGCGCGCCGACCCGAATGCACCGCCCGGCGTGTGGCGTAGTGCAGCGATCGTCCTGGCGTTTTCCCGATTGGTATCGATCATGTCTTCAGTTAAGGCGCCGATAATGCCGTTTCGGCCTGCGTAAACATTGGCAATCCTGTTGCGATGCTTGCGTGCAGTTTCGATGACGCCGCAAGCCGTTGCGTTGATGACGGCGGTCACTCCACCCGACTGGGCATAAAAGGCATTTCTGGCTGACATGTTGATAATTCCCCGGTGTGCTTGTGTGTCTGCGTGCGAGGATATCACTGATTGACCTGCGACCTCAGTGTGGTAGCGTACCTGCGCTAATTGAGTATTGAGTACCAGAGAATGCGAATTGTACTGCTCGGCGCGCCAGGTTCCGGCAAGGGCACGCAGGCCAAGAAGCTGATGGCCGACAAGAATATCCCGCAGATATCCACGGGCGACATACTGCGCGAGGCAGTAGCAGGCGGAACACGATTTGGCCAAAAGGCAAAAGCCACTATAGACGCGGGCAATCTCGTGTCGGACGACATCATGCTGGGGATCATCAGCGAGCGGCTCGCGAAGCCCGATGCCGCAGACGGCTTCATCCTCGATGGTTTTCCGCGTACGAAGCAACAGGCATTCGATCTCGAGGAACTGCTTGATGAACTCGGCACGCCGCTTGACGCCGCGGTGCTGATGGACGTCGACTTCGATGTATTGATGAAACGCCTGACGGGTCGCCGAACCTGTTCATTGACCGGCAAGCTGCTGAATGTCTACTTCTCCTCTCAAAGAGAGCTTGACGCTTGCACGGATGCAGGCGGTGAACTGATTCACCGTGAAGATGACAATGAAGAGACGATCGCAAACCGTCTCGACGTCTATCACAGCCGAACCGAGCCCCTCATCGATTTTTATCGCAAGCGCCGTTGCCTGAGAATTGTGAACGCGAATGGTTCTGTCGATGAGGTATACGAGCGTCTGCTGGAAGCGCTTGCCTAAAGAAGCTCGAGCAAGCGGTCCCCGATCACAGCGCGACGCCAGCCGCTCAGGACTCTTGATTCCTGAGCGCCATCGATAATGATGGCCGACAGGTCGCGCCTGGATGCAATCGTTTCAGCTGCAAGGCCGATATCTGCGGCGCATTCTGCGACATGCTTCTGCATCGATTTGAGCAGTGCTTTCTGCGCTTCGTCGGGCGGCCGCGGCGGTGCGTAGTTGTCCTCGTCCGAGTCTGCTGCGGCGATTGCGGCAATGATGTCGCTGCCGGAGCGCCGCAACAGGCTCTCGGGCAAGCTGTCAATATTGCTTAACGCATCGACACTGGTTGGCAAATCCGTGGCGACTTCGAGCAACGCACTGTCTTTTGCGATCCATTGCCGTGGGCGATTCGCCCGAATTGCCTCGCGCTCTCGCCAGGCCGCCAGACGTGCCGCTGCTGTTCTGCGTTTGCCCTGCAGATTTCTTGCGCCTTTCAAGCGGTCGATTGCGCGGCGTGGCTCGATGTCGTAGAGCGCGGGCTTGAGCAACTGCGCGGCGTCCTCTTCGGCCCATCCAAGCCGTCCCTGCCGGTCGAGTCGCTCGGCGAGAACGTCGCAGGCAGGTAACAGGAATTCAACGTCTTCGGCGGCATATTGCAGATACGCCTCGGGCAGTGGCCGTTTCGACCAATTGGCGCGCGTGTGGGATTTCGGAATATCGACATCGAACAATTCCTTGACCAACGTCGCGTACCCCATTTGCGGGGCGTATCCGAGCAGGCCGGCGGCTATTTGTGTGTCAAACATATGGATGGGCATCTTGCCCGCCGCCTGGTAGATAACTTCGATGTCCTGACGTCCGGAATGCACGACCCAGGTCGATTGCATGAGCACGTTCCAGAAATCATCCATACCGCCATCGTTCAAGGGGTCCACACAGTAGATTTCCGCGCCGGTTGATACTTGCACCAGACACAACTCGGCGAAGAATGTTTTCTCGCGCATGAATTCGGTGTCGAGGCCGACACGATCGAGCCCGCGCAGCTCGGCACACAGCGTGTCAGGTCGATCGACTAATATAAATTCAGGCATTTGCTCAGCAGGTTCGCATTTCGATTCCGCAGGTTAACATGCGATCATTGCTGTTCCGCAACCGGGATGTTTCAGTCACGTGCTACCTCTCATCAGAACGCTGTTCGATATTGTGCTGTTGCGCAAGGGCCCCGCAGATATTCCGCGTTCCTGGATACTGTTCGTTCTCGTACTGATGTTGTGGTTGTTTTCGGCGTTAGTCGCGCTCGCACTGATCGAGCAGTTTGACGAGTCAGATTTTTTCCTCGGTTTCTTCAGCGGGGTGATTGGTATCGTTTGTTACGCGGCGCTGGTCGTTTTTGCCGGCAAGCCCGAACGGCTGCTGCAGACGATTTCGGCGATCATTGGTTGTGGTGCGTTGATTTCATTCGCTTTTATTGCGGAGTACGTGCTGTTCCTGCCGTTTCTCGGCGAAGTGACAACGGGATTGATCGCCAATCTCATTTTGCTCTGGTCCGTACCTGTCGAAGGACATATCATTGCCCGCGCAATTGATCGCCATTGGTACATCGGTATTCTGCTCGCCATCGTTGTATTTGCCCTGCAATTCGTTATTTACAGCGTCGTCACGACGACGCCCTGAGTCACCGCATGCACATACACATACTCGGAATCTGCGGAACATTCATGGGCGGCATAGCGGCCCTCGCCCGGGCGGCAGGCGTGCGAGTGACGGGATGTGATGCAAACGTTTATCCACCGATGAGTACGCAGCTGCGGGAGCTCGGTGTCGAAATACACGAGGGCTTCGATGCCGCGCAACTCGATCCCGAACCGGATTGGGTCGTTGTCGGAAACGTGATGAGTCGCGGCAATGAGGTTGTCGAAGCGATGCTCGATCGCGGGATTCCGCACACGTCAGGTCCGCGATGGCTTGCGGATAACGTGCTGCGCGACCGACACGTCCTGGCCGTTGCCGGTACCCACGGCAAGACCACGACGGCGAGCATGCTTGCCTGGATATTGCACGACGCGGGTCATGCGCCAGGTTTCCTGATCGGCGGTATCCCCACGAACTTCGGCGTATCGGCGAGCTTTGGTGAGTCCAGGTACTTCGTTGTGGAGGCGGACGAATACGATACGGCGTTTTTTGACAAGCGCGCCAAGTTTGTTCACTACGGGCCGCGTACGCTGGTGCTCAACAACCTCGAGTTCGACCATGCCGACATCTACAAGGACATCGACGCAATTCTCTGGCAATTTCATCAGCTGCTGCGCACGGTGCCCGGCAGCGGACGCATTATCAGGAACGCACCAGACGAAAACCTGGACGCGCTGATCAATATGGGATGCTGGACGCCGCTGGATACTTTCGGAACGGGCGAGAAGGCGGATTGGACAGCGCGCTTCATGGATGCTGCCGAACGCCGCATCAGCATCGAGGACCCGCAGGGTAACGCCGGTGAGACTCGCTGGAAGCTCGGTGGACGGCACAATCTCGAAAACGCTTTGGCCGCAGTGGCGGCAGCGCAATCGGCCGGCGTGACGTTGCAGCAGTCGCTCGCTGCATTGTCGCGCTTCGAGGGAGTAAAGCGCCGCATGGAGCGCACAGCGACCGTAAGCGATATCGCTATTTATGATGATTTCGCTCATCACCCGACGGCGATTCGTCGCACCATCGCTGCAATGAAGCGGCGTTATCCCGCGCAACGCATAGTCGTCGCGATTGAGCCGCGCTCAAACACGATGAAACTGGGCGTGCACAACGATGCGCTGGCTGAATCGCTAAGCGAAGCCGATATCGTGTGGATGTATCGGCCAGCCGACATGGGCAAGGAATTCGAGTCTTCGCTTGCACCGCTCGGCGATCGGCTGCGCATGTTCAGCGACTATGACATGCTGGTTTCAGACATGTCGGGCAAAGTCCTGTCAGGTGATCAGGTGATCTTTATGAGCAACGGCGGTTTCGGCTCCGCTCGCCAGACCCTGACGGCCGTATTGCAGCGTACGCGCAGCAGCTGATCGGTCCTGCTCGTCTATACTAGGAAAGTAGAGGACGAAGGAGCGGCTCGTGCGGGTCCCGTTGTTTCCACTCAATACCGTGTTGTTCCCGGGCGGCCCACTGCCATTACGGATCTTTGAGCCGCGTTATTTGCAAATGGTCAGCGATTGCGTCAAAGACGATGCGCCATTCGGGGTCCTGCTGATTCGAGCAGGCGGTGAGGTGGGGCCTGCGACAACGCATGATGTCGGCACATTGGCGAGGATCATTGACTGGTATCAGGGCAGCGACGGCTTGCTCGGCGTGACTGCAATCGGCGAACAACGATTTCGAGTGCTGTCGAGCGAGCGGCAGGCTGATGGTCTCAGCAGGGGCCGTATTGAGCTTCTGCCTGACGAACCCGTCGTGCCCTTGCCGGAAGAATATCGCGGTATGCCGAATATTTTAGCCGGTGTGCTCGACGACCTCGGACGCCTGTACGAATCACTCGAGCGGCACATGGACGATGCGGCATGGGTCTCGAGTCGTTTCGTAGAGATCCTGCCCCTTGACCTCGAGACCAAGCAGCAATGTCTCGAGAGCTGCGATTCTCTGGAACGCTTACGCATCGTGCAGGAATTGCTGTATTCGACCCGCCGGTGAGACCGCGGGTAGTCGCCGCCCCCATGCGCAGCGACGACGTTGAGCCGATTCCCGAGAACTGACGACTATAAGGACGGCAAGACCTTGCGCGCGGCTTCGAGCGTCTTGTTGATCTCGGCGTCACCGTGCGCAGCGGAAACGAAGCCGGCTTCGAAAGCCGACGGTGCGAAGTAAATACCTTCTGCCAGCATGCCGTGGAAGAACGACTTGAAGCGTTCAATATCGGCTGCAGCAACCTGGTCGAATCGGCGCACCGCTTTCTCTTCTGTGAAAACGAAACCGAACATGCCGCCGGCATGTTCGGTCGCAAGTGCGACTCCCGCCTCGTTTGCGGCCGCTGCCAGCCCTTGCACGAGCTGCTGCGTGCGATCGGCAAGCGCTTCGTAGAAACCCGGTTGGTCGATCTGCTCGAGCGTTGCGAGACCGGCAGCCATTGCCAGCGGATTTCCGGACAGGGTGCCGGCCTGGTAAACCGGGCCGTCCGGCGCGATGCTCGACATGATGTCAGCGCGCCCGCCGAATGCGGCCGCCGGCATGCCGCCGCCAACGATCTTGCCGAGCGTCGTGAGGTCAGGGTGAATGCCGAACAACGACTGGGCGCCGCCCTTGGCGACTCGAAATCCGGTCATCACTTCGTCGAGAATCAGGATAGCGCCCGCCGCCGTGCATTGCTCACGCAATGTCTCGAGAAAGCCGGGCACCGGTGGCACCATGTTCATGTTGCCGGCGATCGGCTCGACAATGACGCAGGCGATGTCACTGCCGAACTCGGCAAATGCCGAACGCGCCGCATCGGCATCGTTGTACGGCAACGTTATCGTGTGCTCGGCCAGACCTGCAGGAACGCCGGGTGAGCTTGGTACGCCCAGAGTTAATGCGCCCGAGCCGGCCTTGATCAACAGCGAGTCGGAGTGGCCGTGGTAGCAGCCTTCGAACTTGACGATCTTGTCGCGTCCTGTGTGGCCGCGGGCCAGTCGGATGGCGCTCATTGTTGCCTCGGTTCCGGAACTGACCATGCGCAATCTTTCGATCGAGGGTACGAGGTCACGGATCTTCCTGGCGATGCGCGTTTCAAGTACGCAAGGCGCGCCGAAGCTCAGGCCGTGCTTTGCCGTCTCAATGACGGCGCTGACGACAGCCGGATGGCTGTGCCCAAGAATCATTGGACCCCAGGAGCCTACATAGTCGATGTAATGACCGCCGTCTTCACTTTCGAGCAAGGCACCGCTGGCGCTTTTGAAAAAAATAGGCTCACCGCCAACGCCGGCGAAGGCGCGTACCGGCGAATTGACGCCACCGGCGATGACATCTCGTGCGTCGGAAAAATGACTCATGCGGATTTCTCTAGGTTGGTAGCCAAACA
Source organism: Gammaproteobacteria bacterium (assembly GCA_029863305.1). GTDB lineage: Bacteria > Pseudomonadota > Gammaproteobacteria > Steroidobacterales > Woeseiaceae > UBA1847. The sequence continues at coordinate 24,147 of JAOTVR010000004.1, forward strand.
AGCTCGTGATCGTAACTGCCGTCGGCATGCAAGCTGAATCGGCGGTAAGCCGGGGGCTTGTCATCGACAGCAAAATCGTCGCTGCCCTGCGCGAACTGCCGGCATGTTGACGGCGTGCCGATTACGCTCGTGCCACCATGATCGGCGTCGTAAGGCTGATGTACATGGCCGAAGATGGCAAGCCGTACTTTCCCGGATGCGGTTACTCGCTCGAGGAATTCCTCGCCATTGTCGAGGCCAACAGTATCCAGCCACCTGCTGCCCATCGCTACGGGTGGATGATGCAGGCAGACCATGACGTTAGGCGCATTGGATTCGGCAATGACCGCATCCAGTCGGTCGAGTTCCTCCGGCGTGAGATGGCCACCTGCCCGTCCCGTCGCGCAGCTGTCGATGCCCGTTATAAGCCAGTTGTTGGTCTGCAGGGAGGCGCAATAATGAAACGGTGGTTTCGCCAGCGCTTCTTGCATCAGGGTACGAATATCGTGATTGCCCGGTACGCAGTAGACCTCGAGCTGCAGGCCGCCGAGCAAGCTGCAGAAGTGCTCGTAAGCTTCCGGGCTGTCATCCTGAATCAGGTCGCCAGTGACGATGGCCAGGTCGGCCTGCCAGTCGCTGTCACGATAGTGATCGAGCACGGAGCACAGCGACGCATAGGTGACAGTGCCGCGCAGGTCTTCTCCGGTGTCGGCAAACAGGTGAGGATCCGTCAGGTGCAGGATCCTCAGAGGACCAGGTGCGTCGTCGATATGCGCGAACTCCGTGCGATATCAGTACCTATAGTGTTCCGGCTTGTACGGGCCCTGCTTCGAAACACCGATGTAATCGGCTTGCTCATCGGTCAGTTCGGTGACCTTCGCGCCGATGCGGCCAAGATGCAGGCGCGCGACCTTCTCGTCAAGGTGTTTGGGTAACACGTAAACTTCCTTGTCGTATTTCTCGCTGTTTTGCCACAGTTCGATCTGCGCCAGAACCTGGTTTGAAAACGAGTTGGACATCACAAAGCTCGGATGCCCGGTGGCGCAACCGAGGTTCACCAGGCGACCTTCGGCCAGCAGAATGATGCGTTTGCCATCCGGGAATATCACGTGATCGACCTGCGGTTTGATGTTTTCCCATTCGTATTTGTGCAGATAAGCAACGTCGATTTCATTGTCAAAATGGCCAATATTGCAGACGATCGACTGATCCTTCATGCGCTCCATCTGCGGGCCGGTCACGACATGGTAGTTACCCGTCGCAGTGACGACGATATCGGCCTGATCGCACACTTCGTCGAAGCGAACAACACGATAGCCTTCCATCGCTGCCTGCAGTGCATTGATCGGATCGATTTCCGTAATCCAGACCGTTGCGCCGAGACCACGCAGCGACTGTGCGCAACCTTTACCAACATCACCGTAGCCGCAGACGATGGCAATCTTGCCCGCAATCATTACGTCCGTAGCACGCTTGATGCCGTCAACGAGCGATTCGCGACAACCGTACAAATTATCGAATTTTGATTTCGTGACCGAATCGTTGACGTTGAACGCGGGGCAGGCAAGCGTGCCATCTCTCATCATGTCGTAAAGGCGTTTGACACCTGTTGTCGTTTCCTCCGACAAGCCCTTAACCTCTTTCATGATCGCCGGATACTTTTCGTGCAAAATGCCCGTCAAATCACCGCCGTCATCAAGCACCATATTCGGCGTCCAGCCGTCGGGCCCATTGATGGTCTGCTCAACGCACCACCAGTATTCTTCCTCAGTCTCGCCTTTCCAGGCAAACACGGGCACGCCGGAGTCAGCGATGGCCGCTGCGGCGTGATCCTGCGTAGAGAAGATGTTGCAGGACGACCAGCGGACGTCGGCACCGAGTTCGACGAGCGTCTCAATGAGCACGGCTGTCTGGATCGTCATGTGCAGGCATCCGGCGAGACGCGCGCCCTTCAGTGGTTTGTCCGCGCCAAATTCTTCGCGCAGCGCCATCAATCCAGGCATCTCGGTCTCGGCGATCGCGATTTCCTTGCGGCCGAACTCCGCCAGCGAAATATCAGCGACCTTGTAATCGGGTTGTTGAATGGCAACAGGTTCGCTGCTCATAGGTGGTCTCCTGGTTTTGTTGTTTTAAGCTGCAACGGCACCGGCAAGCGCTTCTGCCTTGTCGGTTTTTTCCCAGCTCAGGTCAATGTCTTCGCGGCCAAAATGGCCATAAGCGGCAGTCTGCTGGTAAATCGGTCGAAGCAGGTCAAGCATCTGCAGAATGCCGTACGGTGTCAGATCGAAATTCTCACGGATCAGGTCCGTCAGGCGAGTATCGGAGATCTTGCCGGTGCCGAACGTCTCAACGCTGATCGAGGTAGGTTCTGCAACACCAATCGCATACGAGACCTGTATCTCACATCGATCGGCGAGGCCGGCTGCGACGATGTTCTTCGCCACGTAGCGACAGGCGTAGGCCGCAGACCGGTCCACCTTGGACGGATCCTTGCCGGAGAAGGCTCCGCCACCGTGGCGTGCAGCGCCGCCGTAAGTATCCACGATAATCTTGCGTCCGGTCAGTCCGCAATCTCCCATCGGCCCGCCGATTTCGAAGCGACCTGTCGGGTTGATGTGGTACTTGGTGTCCTTGCTGATCCATTCGGCTGGCAATACGGGCTTGATGATCTCCTCCATGATGCCCTCGTGCAAATGTGACGTTTCGACGTCTGCACTGTGCTGCGATGACAGGACGACCGCATCAATCGCCACGGGTTTGTGATTCTCGTAAACGAATGTCACCTGGCTTTTTGCGTCCGGGCGAAGAAACGGGAGAATGCCTCTCTTACGGACGTCGGCCTGGCGCTGCACGAGTCGGTGCGAGAACGTTATTGGCGCCGGCATCAGCACTTCGGTCTCGTTGGTGGCATAACCGAACATCAGTCCCTGATCGCCGGCACCCTGTTTCTCGGCTGCCTCGCGATCGACGCCCTGGGCGATATCGGGAGACTGTTTGCCGATGGCATTCAGCACCGAGCAGGTATGGCCATCGAAGCCCATCGAAGAATCGGTGTAGCCGATGCCTATAATCGTGCCTCGCACGATCTCTTCGAGATCGACCCATGCCGACGTTGTCACTTCGCCGGCCACGATGGCCATGCCGGTCTTGACCATCGTTTCGCAGGCGACACGGCAGTCAGGGTCTTCTTTCAGCATTGCGTCCAGGACGGCGTCGGATATCTGGTCGGCAATCTTGTCCGGGTGTCCCTCGGAAACTGATTCCGAGGTAAACAGAAATGCATCACTCATGGCTTCTCGATCGGTTGGTTTAAGCAAGCGGCAGATTGTACCGCAATGCCAGTCCCCGGCACCATCCGTGTTGCCGCGCAGATACAAACTGTGACAACCACGGATCGCTACAGATCCGAAGTGTCGATAATATCCGCATTCGCTTGCGGCCCGGCGGCAAAACCGCGAAAATGCGCCGCTCGCAAGCGCACATTGCCTAACGATTCAACATAAGGCCTTCAGGGCTGCTATAAGAAAGACACTAATGTCACATCAATCAATGCTGGCCGGGCAGATTGCCCGCCGAGATCTCGCTAACGCCATACGGGCGTTATCCATGGACGCAGTACAGGCAGCCAATTCGGGCCACCCCGGGGCGCCGATGGGCATGGCGGACATTGCGGAAGTACTTTGGAATGACTATCTGAAACACAATCCGGGCAACGCTCACTGGGTCGACCGCGACCGCTTCGTGCTGTCGAACGGCCATGCGTCGATGTTGCTCTACAGTCTCCTGCACCTTACGGGATATGACTTGTCGATCGACGAGATTCGGAACTTTCGCCAGCTGGGCTATCGGACCGCCGGCCATCCCGAAGTCGAGCCGGACCTGTCGATCGAGACGACCACCGGCCCACTGGGTCAGGGCATCACGAATGCGGTTGGCATGGCGCTAACTGAAAAGATGCTCGCTGCAAAGTTCAATCAGCCCGGGCTGGACATCGTTGATCACAAGACGTGGGTATTTCTCGGCGACGGCTGCCTGATGGAGGGCATCTCGCACGAAGCGTGCTCGCTGGCCGGCACGTTGAAGCTCGGCAAGCTGATTGCGTTGTATGACGATAACAACATCTCGATCGATGGTGAGGTCGACGGCTGGTTTACCGATGACACGGTGAAACGCTTCGAGGCTTATGGCTGGCAGGTGATTGCCGACGTTGATGGTCACGATAGTGTCGCGATAGCCGCTGCCATCGATAAGGCGCTGGCTGAAACCGAGCGGCCGTCGCTGATTTGTTGCAGGACCGTGATCGGTTTTGGTGCGCCGAATAAACAGGGCACCGCGTCGACGCACGGAGCGCCATTAGGCGAAGACGAGATTGCTGCCGCGCGGAAACAATTGGCTTGGGAGGCACCACCGTTTGAAATTCCTGCCGATATCGCCTCGGCCTGGGACGGCACGGCGCGTGGCAAGGCGATGGAGGACGATTGGCAGAAGCTGTTCACAGCCTACGAGACGAAATTTCCGGAGTTGGCGGCAGAGTTCACCCGGCGCACGAGCCGCCGGTTGCCGGCCGACTGGGCGGCTTTTGCCGATAGCGCTATCGCCAGGATCGATGCGGCCGGGGAGGATATGGCGACACGCAAGGCATCGCTGGTGGCGTTAAATGCCTTCGCACCGGCTTTGCCTGAACTTGCGGGCGGTTCGGCTGATCTGACGGGCTCGAATCTGACGAAGCATGCCGGATCGACTGTCGTCAGCGGTGAGGATGCGTCGGGTAACTACATCTATTTCGGTGTGCGTGAGTTTGGCATGTCGGCGATATGTAATGGTATGGCGTTGCACGGCGGCGTCATTCCGTACTCGGGTACGTTTCTGACGTTTTCCGATTACGCGCGTAACGCCCTGCGCATGGCTGCGCTCATGCGGGCGCAGAACATCTTTGTCTATACGCATGATTCGATCGGCCTCGGCGAGGACGGCCCGACGCATCAGCCGGTTGAACACACGGCCTCGCTGCGACTGATGCCGAACATGCGCGTGTGGCGCAGCTGTGACGCTGTTGAAACGGCGGTCGCGTGGCGTGATGCCATCGAACGTCGTGACGGACCGACCAGCCTGGTGCTGACGCGCCAGGGCTTGCCGCATCAGCCGCGCACTCCGGATCAGATTGCAGCAATTGCGCGCGGTGGATACGTGTTGAAAGATGCCGACGGTACACCTGAGCTGATACTGATCGCGACGGGCTCGGAGGTTGCTCTGGCGGTCTCGGCGGCAGAGGCCCTTGCCGATGAGGACATTCGGGCGCGAGTTGTCTCGCTGCCCTGCACGGATCTTTTTGACGCACAAGACGCCGCGTATCGCGAACAGGTGCTGCCTGCTGCAGTGACGGCTCGCGTGGTCATCGAGGCAGGTGTGACCGAAACGTGGTGGCGCTATGCCGGCTCGCAGGGTCGCGTGATCGGGCTGGATCGCTTCGGCGAATCGGCACCGGCCGGCGAACTGTTTGAACACTTTGGCTTCACGACGGATAACGTCGTTGCGATAGCCAGACAAATGCTTTAAATCAGGAGAAAGTAATGACCATCAAGATTGGCATCAACGGCTACGGCCGTATCGGCCGCAACATGTTGCGAGCAATTCATGAGTTGAATCGCACTGACGAATTCGACGTTGTGGCTCTCAACGACCTGGGTGATGCGAAGACCAACGCGCATCTGACACGCCGCGATACGGCGCACGGTCCGTTCCCGGGCACCGTCGAGGTAGACGGTGATGACATCATTGTTAACGGTGATCGTGTCAAAGTGTTCGCCGAACGCGATCCGGCGAAATTACCTTGGGGGGACCTTGGTGTCGATGTCGTTTTCGAGTCCACCGGTCTGTTCCGCACCCGCGAGACGGCGGGCAAGCACATTGAAGGCGGTGCGAAGAAAGTCATCATATCCGCGCCGGGCGGCAAGGATATCGACGGCACGATCGTCTATGGCGTAAACCATGACACCCTGACCGCCGAACATACGATCATTTCGAATGCATCGTGTACAACCAATTGCCTCGCGCCGCTGGTCAAGCCGCTGCATGAAAAGATTGGTGTCAAGCACGGCATCATGACGACCATCCATGCGTATACGAATGACCAGGTTTTGACCGACGTGTATCACAGTGATCTTCGCCGCGCCCGTTCAGCGACGATGTCGCAGATCCCGACGAAGACTGGCGCTGCGGCGGCGGTTGGGCTTGTTTTGCCGGAACTCAACGGCAAGCTTGATGGTTTCTCGATGCGCGTACCCACGATCAATGTCTCCGCTGTCGACCTGACTTTCGTCGCCGAACGCGAGACCAGCATCGAAGAAATCAACGAGATCATGAAAGATGCGAGCGAAGGTTCGCTCAAAGGTGTGCTTGCCTACAACGACGAGCCGCTGGTATCGATCGACTTCAATCATGACCCGGCTTCGTCGACGTACGATGCAGGGCTCACCAAAGTCATGGAGGGCACCCTGGTCAAGGTTTGCGCCTGGTATGACAACGAGTGGGGCTTCTCGTGTCGCATGCTCGACACCGCTGTTGTCCTCATGAACGCCAAGTAGTCGCTTCCTGCCGACCCGGGAACCAGCATGCCAGTCATTGAAATGGCCGATGTCGGATTGTCCGGCAAACGTGTCCTTATTCGCGAGGATCTCAACGTGCCGGTCGCCGACGGTGCGGTGACCAGTGATGCGCGCATTCAGGCGGCACTGCCGACCATTCGCGCGGCACTCGATGCCAACGCGGCCGTGATGCTGATGTCGCACCTTGGTCGCCCGACCGAAGGCCAGCCCGACAGCAAATACTCACTGCAACCCGTCGCTGAGCGTCTGTCCGAGCTGCTCGGCGTGGATGTGCCCCTGGTCGCCGACTGGATCGATGGCGTTGCGGTGGAACCCGGCAAGGTCGTCCTGCTCGAAAATGTACGATTTCTCGCCGGCGAGAAAGCCTGTGATCCGGCGCTCGCGAAGAAGATGGCCGAATTGTGCGAGGTATTCGTCATGGATGCGTTTGGTACCGCGCATCGCGCGCAGGCCAGCACTTATGGCGTAGCCGAGCATGCACCTGTCGCTTGCGCCGGGCCACTACTGGCGGCGGAGCTGGCGGCGCTCGGGAAGGCGATGACCAATCCGGCGCGACCATTCGTGGCGATTGTCGGTGGCTCCAAGGTATCGACCAAGCTGACTGTGCTTGATGCCCTCGCCGGAATCGTCGATAGCCTCATCGTCGGCGGCGGGATCGCCAACACATTTATTGCTGCCGCGGGGCATGGTGTCGGCCTGTCGTTGCACGAACCCGACATGCTCGATAAGGCGCGCAAACTGGCCGCCGGAGGCGATGGGCGGGCTGACATACCCGTACCGACTGATGTTGTCGTTGCCAACGAATTTGCTGCCGATGCGCCTGCCACGACAAAATCGGTTGCAGCGGTCACCGCGGATGAGATGATCCTCGATATCGGCCCCGAAACGGCACGGAGCTTTGCGGCGATTTTGGCCGGTGCGGGGACAATCATCTGGAACGGGCCGGTTGGCGTGTTCGAATTCGATTCGTTCGGCGCCGGCACGCAGGCGCTTGCACAGGCTATTGCCGACAGCGACGCGTTTTCGGTAGCCGGCGGCGGCGACACGCTCGCTGCAATCGACAAATACGGCGTTGCCGACCGAATTTCCTACATATCCACAGGTGGCGGGGCCTTCCTCGAATTTGTCGAAGGCAAAACCCTTCCGGCCGTGGAAATCCTGGAGCGGCGCGCCGCTGGACAGGACGCAACGTAACTCTTTAGCGATCCTTCCGTATTTCGTAGACGACGTATGGCCTGTCGCCACTGCCTTCTTTGAAATAAATTCCATTGCGCAGCGTGCCGCCAATTTTTTCCATTGCTCGACGAGATCGCAAATTCGACTCGTCCACCCAGAACTCGACCGTATCGACAAAAGACAATGCGTGTTCGATCATAAGGCGCTTGATTTCGGCATTGTAACTGCCGCCCCAATAGTCACGCGACAGAAAGGTCCAGCCTATCTCTATCGTCCGAGCGACAGGATCGTGGTCGTGGTAGCGGCTCGATCCGATAATGTTGTTGTTCTGGCGGTCGATAATCGCGAACGCCGCACCGCTTTCGACCGCACCGTCAAAAAAGAGTCGGAACTCCTGTTCGGTGTAACGGTTATGGTCCGGGTGCAGCTCCCATATCCCGGGGTCGGCCGCTGCGGCAAACATGGCGGCCCAATCTGTCGTAGCGATGGGACGCACGATCACTCGAGCCCCCGCCAGCGTGGGCTGAAGATTACAGTCGCTAAATTGCCGTTTATCCAATTATTGAGTCCTGGCCGTCAGGTCTCGGGCAGAGCAGTCATCGAAAGATATCTTAACTGTGTTAGCAACCTGGCTCAGGTCGGGAAGGGCCCGCTGATCGCCAGCGTCATGCCCGGATACTGGATGTTTACGAACAGTGTACTGCCGTCCGGCGAGAAACAGGCGCCGGCAAGCTCGGAGTTCGAGTGCGCGTTGTCGGCCAGCTGATACTGACGGCCGTCGGGACGTATACCGACGAGGCCGCAATGGCCCGACGTATCTTCGCAGAAAATCAGGTCACCCCACGGTGCCATCGTCAGATTGTCGGCGTTGCGCAGCATCGAATCAGGCGATGATTCGGCGAGCAGTGTCAGTTGGCCGGGGGCCTTTTGTTCATCGGGCCGCCCTTCGTGCGGGCTCGGCCGGTAGGAAAACACCTGCCCCAGACGCGCTGCCCCACCAATAGTACAGGTGAATACGAAATCGCCTGCGGCCTCGGTCAACCCTTCGCCACGTGCGAAGGTCGCCGCGCCCCTGGCCGCACCGCGCAAACGCAGATCGTTTTCGACCGGGTCGACATCGTCCAGGTCCACCCATCGCGTTGCCAGCGCCTCGTTGCAAATCACTTGCGGTGTCTGCGACCAGTTGTGTGTCGCAAACGATGGTTGTCCGTCGATCGCGAGCGCTTGCAGTTTTCCGCCCTCCTGTAACTTGCCCGGCACATCGGGAATGTAACGATAAAAAAGGGAGTGATGGCGGTCTTCGGTCATGTAGACGATGCCGGTTGCCGGGTGCACTGCTGCCGCCTCGTGTTCGAATCTGCCCATAGCCTTGATCGGCACTGCGGCAACAAGTCCGGCGCTCAATGCGGGCACCTCAAATACGTAACCATGAGCTTGTTCTCGCCGAACGATTCTGCCGGCGCTCCAGCCGTTTCCGGGCGACTCGAAACACTCTTCGCAGCTCAGCCAACTTCCCCAGGGCGTTGGCCCGCCGGCACAATTCAATTCGGTGCCCGCCAGGCTCAGGTATTGCCGTTCCGTCCTGCCGGTTTGTGGGTCGTAAACGCTTGTGGTTGTGCCACCGGCGCCGGGTGTCGAGCCGCCACCCTGATCGTACAGCTTGCTCTTGACGGCATGAGGTAATGAAGCAAAGGTATCCGCAAACGCGCTGCGCTCGGGGAACGCCGGCTGGATTTCGTGGTTACAGACAATGATGACGCGGCCGGCTTCGCCCGCAAAGGCGGCCATGCCGTCGTGGGCTTGCGGGACCCGAAAACCGTCACTCATCGGATCACCTGCACGCGATACAATCCTGTAGCTGTATCCACTTGGCAGATCCAGAAGGCCGCCGGGGTCGGGTCGCAGCGGGCCGACCAGTGTTTCGTCAGCACGGCCGGAGAGTGCGATGGCTGGACTGGCGGCAGCGATCGCGATGCTCTGAAGAAAACGGCGTCGATCCATGAGACCAGTTGATCCGGAATTGCAGGCCGGGCAGCATAGCTCTTAATCGTGCCGGCGTGAAGCTGCCACCAGCAATTGCCGGTACTACTTCTGTGCGCCTGTGCAATAATCGCCGCCATGCGAAAACGAACAAAAATTGTTGCGACACTCGGGCCGGCGTCGGACGACCCCGAGACGCTGGGCAAAATGATCGATGCCGGTCTGGATGTGGCGAGGATCAATTTCTCCCACGGCGATCAGTCGCAGCATCGGCGACGCGCCGAAACATTGCGGTCTGCGGCCATGTCGCGTGGGAAGAATGTCGGCCTCATGGGTGATTTGCAGGGTCCGAAGATCCGCATCAGGCGATTCAGGAATGGCAGCGTTGTCCTGTCAGACGGCGATGCGTTTTTCCTGGACAGCACGCTCGGGCAGGAAGACGGAGATCGGGATGGTGTAGGCGTTGCCCTGGAAACACTGCACGACGATGTGTCATCGGGCGATGTACTCTTGCTCAACGACGGCATGATCGAGCTTCGCGTCGAACGGGTCGACGGCACTCGAATTCATACGACGGTCATCAACGGCGGTATCCTGTCCGATTTCAAGGGCATCAACCGAAAGGGCGGCGGCCTGTCGGCCGATGCGTTGACCGATGTCGATCGCGATAATATCAGGCTGGCTGCCGAGCTCGATATGGACTTCCTTGCAGTTTCCTTCGTGCGCAGCGGTGCCGACGTAGCCGAGGCTCGTCGACTGTTTCAAGCTGCAGGCGGCAGTGGCCTGATTGTGGCCAAGATCGAGCGTGCCGAGGCAATCGAGGATATCGAGTCCATCATCGACGCGGCGGATATCGTGATGGTGGCACGCGGTGATCTTGGTGTCGAAATGGGCTATGCCGAGCTTCCGGGTATCCAGAAAAAGCTGATCCACATGACGCGGGCCAAGAACAAGATCGTAATAACCGCGACACAGATGATGGAGTCGATGATTCAAAACCCGATTCCGACGCGCGCCGAGGTTTCCGACGTAGCCAATGCCGTTATCGATGGTACTGACGCGGTCATGCTGTCGGGCGAAACCGCTGTGGGTGTCTACCCGGTCGAAGCGATCACCGCAATGAGCAGCGTTTGTCTGGGTGCCGAGAAGTTTCCGCACCCGTCCGGTCGCATGAGTCACCGCACCGACGACGAGTTCGAACGGGTTGATGAGGCGATTGCCATGGCGGTCATGTACACGGCAAATCACATGGACGTACGCGCGATCATTGCCTTGACAGAGTCAGGTTCAACGGCACTCTGGATGTCGCGCGTACGCTCCGATATCCCGATCTATGCGCTGACGCCGTATGCGGCGACGAGCCGCCGCGTCGCCATTTACCGTGGCGTGTATCCCGTGCAGTTCGATATCAAGGAAACCGACCGCGACAGCCTGTATGCCAACATATTTGAGACACTGCTTTCGAAAGACCTCGTCGAAGTTGATGACCTGGTCATATTTACCAAAGGTGACTTGAAAGGTATTTCCGGGAGCACCAACGCCATGAAGATACTCGAGGTCAAAGCGTCGGAGTAACGGTCAATGCGGCGATGGTTATTGCGCCTCGCTGGAGGCATGATTCTTGCGGTAGCCATTGTCGTGGTGCTGGCTTGGTTCACGATCCGCGCAAGTTTGCCGCTGCTCGACGGGGACTTGCGCGTGCTTGGCCTGACCGCAAGCGCGACGATCGAACGGGATGTCGAAGGCATCCCGACGATTACGGCCGGCAGCCGCGAAGACCTTGCGTTTGCCACCGGCTTTGCCCATGGCCAGGACCGCTTCTTTCAGATGGATTTGATTCGGCGACGCTCCGCGGGTGAGTTGTCGGAGCTGTTCGGTGGCCTCGCCCTTGAAATGGACAAACGCAATCGCTTTCATCGCTTCCGCAGCCGCGCCGGCGCCGTACTACAGAATTTGCCGGCGTCAGAACTCGCGTTTCTCGAAACCTATGCAGATGGCGTGAATGCCGGAATCGCGAGCCTTCACGCGAAGCCATTCGAATACTACCTGTTACGGGTGGACCCGAAGCCGTGGACGCCAGCAGATTCATTACTCGTCGTCTACACCATGTTCACGCAGCTCAATGATTCGCGTGCGATCAGGGATGTGCAGCGCGGACTTGCCCACCGGGTGTTGCCTCATGAAGCGTATGCCTGGATGTATCCGCAGGGAACGAATTGGGATGCGCCATTGATGGGGGACGCGCGTCCCGTGGCGTCGCCGCCTGCGGCCGAGATCCTGTCGATACGGCACGTGCGTGACACGGCGCCGCCATCGCAGGAAATCGGCAAGCCCATGCTCAATGGCAGCAACAACTGGGTGGTGAGCGGTGATTTGACGAAATCGGGACGCGCTATCGTTTCGAATGACATGCATCTCGGACTGCAGGCGCCGAATATCTATTATCAAGCCCGGCTGGTGGTCGATGGAGAAGCACCACGGGACGTGACCGGAGTAACCCTGCCAGGCGCGCCGTTCATTGTTGCCGGCAGCAACACCAAAGTTGCCTGGGGTTACACCAACAGCTACGGAGACTGGACAGATGCGGTCATACTGCGACCCGGCGCCGAGCCTGGAACGTATGAGACGCCGGCTGGTGATCTGCCGTTTACTGAATACCTTGAGAGAATCGTCGTCAAAGGCGCCGAACCTGTCGACGTCAGCATCCGGGAGACGATCTGGGGGCCGGTTAACGAGGACGTTGACTATCCGGACGGCGAAATCGCCGTGAGCTGGATCGCGCACAAGCTTGACGCAGTCAATCTTCGCCTGCTCGATCTGGAAGTTGCCGACTCGGTCCATGCGGCGGTTGATATCGCGAACACCATTGGTATGCCACCACAAAATTTCGTGACGGGTGACGCGGAAGGCAACATCGCCTGGACGATTACCGGGAAGATTCCCGTCCGAGGTAATTTCGACCCGATGCTGCCGGCAGACTGGAGCGAAACGGCGGGGTGGAGCGGTTGGGTGGCGGCACAGGACTACCCACGCATTGTGAATCCCGAGAGCGGCCGAATCTGGTCTGCGAACGCGCGTGTCACTGATGGTGAGGCGTTGCGCCTGGTGGGCGATGGAGGATATGACCTTGGCGCCAGATCAGCGCAGATTCGTGATCGCCTGTTTGCGCTGGACACGTTTGAGCCCGGAGACATGCTGGCGATCCAAATCGATGATCGGGCGGTTTTTCTGACCCGCTGGCGCGATCTGTTGCTCGACGTATTGGATGAGGAGCTTGTTGCGGCCGACAGCAATCTGGCGGAGTATCGCCGCCTTGCCCAGGCATGGATCCCCCGTGCGGCGCCGGAATCGGTCGGTTATCGCCTGGTCCGGGCATTTCGCCTGGAGGTGCAGGCGCGCGTCTTTCATGGACTGATGGCATCGGTCCGCGAGACCTACGGCGATGACGTCAAGCTGCGCATCAGCAATCAGTTCGAAGCGCCGTTATGGTCGCTGGTGACCGAACAGCCCGAGCACCTGTTGCCGGCGAATTACGAGACCTGGCAGGAACTGATGGTTGCCGCCGTGCAGGAGAATATTCGCTACTTCGACGCACACTATGAAGGCGCGCTTGCCGACCGTAGTTGGGGAGAGCGCAATACGGCGAGAATCGGCCATCCGCTGAGTCAGGCTTTGCCGATCTTGTCGGACCTTCTGGACATGCCGAACGAGCCGCTCGGCGGCGACGTCGACTTACCTCGGGCTCAGGGTCCGAGATTCGGCGCGTCCGAGCGTTTCTCGGTAATGCCGGGTGACGAAGCCAACAGTCTTATGCACATGCCGACGGGTCAGAGTGGGCATCCGCTGTCCGAATTTTATCGCCGTGGTCATGCCGCCTGGGTTCGCGGTGAGCCGAGCCCGTTTCTTCCGGGTGAGACGCAACATAAGCTTGTTCTGTCACCCGACACTGAATAGGGCGTCAGAGCGCTGCAGCTCCAGGGGACTTTGTCCCTTTCTTTTCCGGTAAGATAGTCATTGCACTTTACTGAGATCGGAAAACAGCATGACCGCAAGCAAATTCACCGGAACCAGTACCTACGTAGCGACAGAAGACCTGATGATAGCCGTGAACGCGGCTGTGACGCTCGAGCGCCCCATTCTAATCAAAGGCGAGCCAGGCACCGGCAAGACACAGCTGGCGATCGAAGTGGCCAATTCACTCGGGAAGCCCCTGTACGAGTGGCATATCAAGTCAACGACGAAAGCGCAGCAAGGCCTCTACGAATACGACGCAGTAGCGCGTCTTCGCGATTCGCAACTCGGCGATGATCGCGTGCACGATATTGCGAACTACATCGTGCGCGGCAAAATCTGGGAGGCGTTCGAGGCAGATGAGCAGCCCGTTTTGCTGATCGACGAAGTCGACAAGGCTGACATAGAGTTTCCGAACGACCTGCTCCGCGAACTTGATCGAATGGAGTTCTACGTCTATGAAACCAAGCGCCTCATCAAGGCTGTGCATCGTCCGATCATAGTAATCACGAGTAACAACGAAAAAGAGTTACCGGACGCGTTCTTGCGGCGCTGTTTCTTCCATTACATAAAGTTTCCGGAAAAGGAAACGATGCAACAGATCGTAGATGTTCACTTTCCGAATCTGAAGAAGGATCTATTGAGCGAAGCTCTCAACGCTTTTTACAAAGTTCGTGAGGTCCCTGGCCTGAAAAAGAAACCGTCCACCTCGGAACTGCTCGACTGGATCAAATTGTTGCTGGCAGAAGACATCCCGCCTGAAGCGTTGCGCATGGAGGATACGCGCAAGGCGATTCCGCCTTTGTATGGCGCGTTGTTGAAGAACGAGCAAGATGTGCATTTGTTCGAGCAATTGGTTTTTCTTGATCGACGAGCAAACTCGAGATCGCAGTAAGCCGGTATGCTGATTCCATTTTTCTATTTGCTTCGTGACGGCGGCATGAAGACGTCGATAACCGAGATGTTGACGTTGCTCGAAGCGATGAAACGGGGAGTAGCACAGCAAAACGTCGACGACTTTTATTATCTGGCGCGTGCATGTCTTGTCAAAGACGAGTCGCAACTCGATCGGTTTGATCGAATCTTCGCTGTTTACTTCAAGGGTGTTGAGGACAGCTTCGGAGACCTTATGGATGACATTCCGGATGAGTGGCTCCGGCGCCAGGCCGAACTCACGTTGTCCGAAGAAGAGCGCGCGAAAATCGAGGCGCTCGGCGGGTTCGAGGAACTGATGAAGGCCCTGCAGGAGCGTCTCGATGAACAGAATGAGAGACACGAAGGCGGTAACAAGTGGATTGGCACTGCCGGGACATCACCGTTTGGCGCATTCGGGTACAACCCGGAAGGTGTTCGCATCGGTCAAAATGGCTCACGAAACCGCAGTGCCGTGAAGGTCTGGGACCGCCGCGAGTATCGTAATCTCGATGATTCCGTCGAGCTTGGTACGCGCAACATCAAAGTCGCGTTGCGACGCTTGCGAAAATTCGCACGTGAGGGCGCCGCCGATCAGCTGGATCTGGAAGATACGATCGACAAGACGGCGCGCAATGCCGGACTGCTGGACATTCGCATGGTTCCCGAGCGACACAACGCAGTCAAGGTTCTGCTGTGTCTCGATATCGGCGGTTCGATGGATGATCATGTTCGCGTTTGCGAGGAGTTGTTTTCCGCATCGCGCAGCGAGTTCAAGCACCTCGAATATTTCTATTTTCACAATTTTATCTATGAGAGCCTGTGGAAAGACAATCGCCGCCGACACGCCGAAAAAATTTCGACACTCGACATAACGCACAAATACGGCGCTGACTATAAGCTGGTTTTTGTCGGGGATGCGACGATGAGCCCTTACGAAATCGTCTACGCCGGCGGGAGCGTTGAGCACTGGAATGAAGAGCCCGGGGCGGTGTGGATCAAGCGCCTGCTTAATACGTATCCCAAAGCTATCTGGCTTAATCCGGAACCGAGAAATCGCTGGGAATACACGCCATCGGTAAGACTAACGCGCGAAATCATGGGCGACAGAATGTACCCGCTCACGATTGCCGGACTCGATGCAGGTATCAGGGCGTTGCATTGAATCGTCCGATGGCTACGGCCCGGGTTTCTACAAGTTCTTGCCTGCCCCAAGCGCTTTGAGGTCCGCCAGCACCTGTGCCGAATGCTCTGCGGGTTTGACTTTGGTGTAGTGCTTGGCGAGCGTGCCGTCGGGACCAATCAGAAAGGTCTGTCGTTTGGCTACCGTCATGCCGAACATTTTTGTCTTGACGCCATACGCTTCGGCCGCCTGGCCTCGAGTATCGGCAAGAAGCGGGAAGGGGAGGCCGTGATTCTCCGCAAATTTCTGGTGTGATTCGACGTCATCCAGGCTCACGCCGAGAATCTGGGCATTGAGCGCCTTAAAAGCGAAAATGTTGTCGCGAAACTCGCAGGCTTCGGTCGTGCAACCGGGCGTTTCGTCCTTTGGGTAGAAGTAAAGTACGACCCACTGGTCTCGGTAGTCTTCGAGCGAGTGCAACTGGCCGTCCTGGTCAGGCAGCTCGAATTCGGGAGCTGATTGCCCCACAGTGATCTGCTCGGAGGCCAGCGCTGTCGCGCCGAGCGCCAAAAATATCAAAAGAGCAAATAGTGATCGATGCATCGGAAACCTCCTTCGGCCAACACTATAATACGATTTGGCCCGCATTGACTGCTATTTGACAAATCGTAACGTTATGAGACCTGCTGCAGTGTCAGACCACAAGACAGCTCTCGTCCTGCCGGGCGGTGGTGCCCGCGGTGCGTTCCAGGTCGGCGTTCTCAAGGCACTGGCTGAGCTGATGCCCAAGGGCAGTCCGAATCCCTTTGCGGTCATCAGCGGGACGTCTGCGGGCGCGATCAACTCGGTCGTCCTGGCGAGCAAGGCGCGGCGGTTTCGCGTTGCTGTTGCAGAGCTCGACAGGGTCTGGGCCAATTTTCACTGCGACCAGGTATTTCGCAGCGACAATCTGGCGATGCTGAAGAGCAGTTTGCACTGGCTGGCGTCAATCGTGCTCGGCGGGTTTCTTGTCGGTACGCCGAAATCGCTGCTCGACAACTCGCCGCTTCGTTCGTTGCTGAGTCGCAACGTCCGCTTTCCACGGATACAGGTTGCGATCGACGCCGGATATCTCGAGGCTGTGGCAGTCACGGCGGCCAGCTACGCGTCGGCGCACTCGACGTCTTTCTTTCAGGCGGCTCGGGGTCGTGGCGGTTGGTCGCGGACCCGCCGCGTCGGTGTGCGCGGCGATCTGCATCTCGATCATCTGATGGCCAGCATCGCCGTACCAATGATCTTTCCGCCTGTTCGGATCGGCGGCGGGTATTTTGGGGATGGCGCGATGCGGCAGGCAACTCCGCTGAGCCCTGCGATCCATTTAGGGGCCGATCGAATACTTGTCATTGGTGTACGCGACGAGACAGCGGACAAGGAACCGGATCCCGACAAACCACAGGAACACCCGAGTTTTGCACAGATCGCGGGCTATATGCTCGACACATTATTCATGGATGGTCTCTACTCTGACATCGAACGCATGACACGCATCAACCAGCTCGTCGACGCCGTGAGTCCACAGCATCGCAGTGGAGCGCTGAAGCGGATGCGTCCGATCGATACGATGCTCATCGTTCCGAGCGAAGACCTTCGCGTGATCGCGCACAATCACCGGCGCGAACTGCCATTCGCGGTTCGGGGGCTCTTGCGCGGTATCGGCGGCCGGGGCAGGGGTGAGAATCGTCTGCTGAGCTTCCTGATGTTTGAACAGGCGTACACGCGCGAACTGATTGAACTCGGCTATCAGAACGCGATGCAAGTCAAAGACGAACTGCTCGATTTCGTGACGGGCGCCGACGTCCCGCGTCTATTTGCGCCAAGCTGGATAAAGAAGGACTTGAGCCCGTTTCATAACGATTAAGACGTGCAGCTACAATAAGAAAGCAGCTCCGAGGCCGAGAAACGCCATGTAACCGATGACGTCGGTTACGGTCGTCAGCACGACACCGCCGGCCAGCGCCGGATCAATGTTCATGCGCCTGAGAGCAAGGGGTATGCTAAAGCCGGCGACAGCCGCGACAATCAAGTTGATGATCATCGCGGCACCTATAACCCCACCAATTCGCCACTGGCCGAACCACAGGTAGGTGAATCCTGCGACGATGATGGACCAGCCGATGCCGTTCAATACACCGACCAGCAGTTCCTTGCGCAATATTCGCCGGGCGTTGGTGCGATCGATCTGGCCCAGTGCGATGGCGCGGGTAATGATCGTCAGCGACTGGCTGCCGGCGACGCCGCCCATACTTGGAACCACGGGCATGAGCACTGCGAGCAGCACGATCTTGTCGACGGTCGTCTGAAAAATGTCGACGACCGCCGCGGCCAGAAAAGCTGTGCAAAGATTTACGCCAAGCCACAGAGCGCGGCGCGAAGCACTCTTGAATACCGGCGCGAACATATCATCCTCTTCGTCGAGACCGGCGGCACTCATAAAAGAGTGCTCGGCTTCATCTCGAATTACATCGACGACATCGTCAACGGTAATGCGACCGACGACGTGATGGTTGTCATCGACGACGGGAGCCGACAGAAGATCACGGTGCTCAAATTCCCACACGACTTCCTGCGATGGCGTGTGCGCCGGAATCGGCAGAATATCGGTCGACATGACCGCCGCAACGCTGGTGTCGGCATCGTTGGTCAACAGCCGTGACAAATACAGCGTGCCGACGTACCCGTTATCACGATCAACGACGAAGATCGAGTCCGTGCCGTCGGGCATCTCCCCCCGCGCCCGCAGGTAGCGACAGACGACTTCCAGGGTGACGTCCGGTCGAACGGTCACGATGTCGACGTTCATCAGGCCGCCTGCGCTGTCCTCACCGTAGGCGAGTACCTGGCGCAGTCGTTCTTCGTCCTGATCATCGAGCGATTGCAGTACTTTTTGTGTGATGGTTTCCGGCAGATCGATGAGCAGGTCGGCGAGATCATCGAGCTCCATGCCTTCGGTCGCGGCGATGAGCTGTTCGGTCTTCATGCCCTTGATCAGGCCATCGCGAACCTCGTCGGAAACCTCAACGAGTACGTCGCCCTCGTCGTCGGAACCGACCATTTCCCAAAGAACCGCGCGCTCGCCGAGTGGCACGGACTCGAGCAGGCGGGCAATTTCGGCCGGGTGCAAGCTGTGGATCATCCGGCGGGCAGAGCGCATACCGCCGCTGTCGAGCTGTTCGCGCAACAGTTTCAGGCTAGCCTGGGTGTGCTCTCTCGCTTCCATAACTTACCGCCCCGGAAATCTAGCCGGAGTTTAACTGTCTTCGGGACCAGCGGCACTATGTATTGCCGTGCGACGGAGTAGCCAGTTCGTTGTGGCGGGCCAGGACGGGATCGTGCATCTCGCGCAGGGCATTGGTGAGTTTTTCGGTCATGTATACCGAGCGGTGCTGGCCGCCGGTGCAGCCGATCGCGACGGTCAGATAAGCCCTGTGGACGTTTTCGTACTCCGGAATCCAGCGTTGCAGGAAATTCAGGATGTCCTCGTACATCGCGACGAAAGCCGGTTGGGCATCCAGAAAATCAATGACCTCCTGATCCAGGCCCGTCAGACCGCGCAGCTCGACAGTCCAGTACGGGTTTGGCAGGGATCGCAGATCAAATACGAAGTCCGCGTCCGATGGTATGCCATGCTTGAAGCCGAAGGACTCGATCAATACAGAAAGCGTATCTGTAGTTCGTCGATCAATTCGTTCGCGAATCGTGTTAGCCAGTTCGTAGATACTCGTTCGCGACGTATCGATCACAAGATCCGCCGAATTGAGCACGACCGACAGCATCTCCCGCTCACCTATGATCGCCGCACGTAACGCGGTTCCCTGACGGGCCAGCGGATGGCGTCGTCGCGTTTCGCCATAGCGTTTTAGCAGGACTTCATCGCTGGATTGAAGAAACAACAACTCGGTCTGGATACCCTGCTGACGCAACTCTTCGATTAACTGCGGGAGCGCTTCGAGATTTTCATTGCGATTGCGTGCATCCACGCCGACCGCGAGAAGACGTGTCGATTCATCAGTCTGTGCGGTAACTTCATTGATTACCGGCTTCAGCAATGCTGCCGGCATGTTATCAATACAGTAATAGCCCAGATCTTCGAGGACGTGTAGCGCGATCGACTTGCCCGAGCCGGACAAGCCGCTAACAATAATCAAGCGCATAGGGCGTCGTACAACTCTCTGCTTGACGTGGCTTCACGCAATGCGACCCGCAATTCTCTGTCGCCGAGTAACTCTGCGATACTGCAGATGGTAGCCTGATCCTCATCATTGAGATCAGATGGCACCATAAGGCCCAGAATCAGGTCGACGGCTTCACCGTCCGCCGAATCAAACTCAACGGCGTCGCTCAGCTTGATTAGCGCACCGGCGCTGCTGTCCAGGCCGTCGACTCGACAGTGTGGGAAAGCGACGCCCTGGTCCAGACTTGTGCAGCCCAGTCGTTCACGTTCTATCAGCCCTTCGAAGATGCTTTCGTGCGAAATGCCGGGATAGCCGCGGACGAGTAACTCGCTCATTATTTCAAGACAGTGTTTCTTGCTGCGAGCGTGCGCGTTACACAAAACACTGTCTGGCTTGATGATTTCCTGGAGCAACATTTGAATTGAGCTTTATGCGTGCTGGTCCGCGCGGCCGAGTAGCCGCGCGGACCAAATGCGGGGCTAATATCTTATCTTACGTGCTTCTTTGGCACGGTGGTCGCCGAGCTTCTCTTTATATTTTCTCACTCGCCGATCGAGTTTGTCGACGAGACCATCGATAGCAGCATACATGTCCTCTTCAGTATTGTCGGCGTAAATCGTACCGCCGTTAACCTTGACAGTGGCTTCTGCTTTATGACGGAGTTTTTCGACGGTCAGGATACAGCTTACGTCAGACACCAGATCAAAATGCCGTTCGATCTTTTCAATCTTGGACTCGACATAACCTCTAAGCGAAGCGGTTACCTCGACGTGATGGCCTGAAACGTTCAATTGCATAGTGTTCTCCCATACTTCTAATGTCGTACGTGTCCAACCATATCGGCCCCCGCGAAGATATGGCGCGGCTCGCACATTTGTGACGGGTTTAGATTACAAGCAGCTCAGATCTCCTTCTGTGGTGTTAAATTCGCATATTTCCTGTTACGCCGGGCGTCTCCTGCGTTCGCTCGACGATGCAATATTCATAGCTTCACGGTACTTCGCGACAGTCCGTCTCGCAACCGAAATACCCTCTTCGGCAAGCATATTTGCGATCTTGCTGTCGCTGAGAGGCTTGCCCGGGATCTCGGCACCGATCAGTTTGCGGATCTTGGCTCTGACCGACGTCGACGATTGATCCTCACCGTCTGCCGACGACAGGTGAGATGAGAAAAAGTACTTGAATTCAAAAACTCCGCGCGGCGTATGCATGTACTTGTTAGTCGTTACCCGCGAGATCGTGGATTCGTGCATACCGATTTCCTCGGCCACATCGCGCAATACCATCGGTTTCATTGCCTCGTCGCCATGTTCGAGAAAGTTGGTCTGTCGGGAGACGATGCTGGTTGCCACCTTCATCAGCGTTTCGTTGCGTATTTCGAGGCTGCGTATCAACCAGCGAGCTTCCTGCAGTTGTGAGCGAAGCACCGTATGATCACCGCTGCCTCGCAGCAGTCGTGCGTACTGTTGATTGACCGACAGCCGCGGAACACCGGTGGGGCTGATTTCCACCACCCAATGGTTGTCCACTTTACGGACGAATACATCGGGTATGACGTATTGGGCGGCGGCGGGGCTGACTGCCAGGCCCGGTTTCGGATTACAGCTTTTGACCAGCACCAGCGCTTCATGCAGGTTATCTTCAGACGTTCGCAGGCTGCGTCGCAATTCACCGTAGTTGCGGTCGGCGACAAGGTCAAGATGACTCTCCGCAAGCTGGATAGCCAGCGGCAATCCAGGCGTTTCGGCATCAAGTTGCCTGAGCTGCAAAATAATGCATTCCGAAACAGAGCGGGCGGCCACTCCGACCGGATCAAGCCGCTGAACCTTGTCGAGCGTATCCTCTACTTCCTGATACGAAAAACCCGATTGTGCATCAAGGCCCCCGGCAATTTCCGCAAGATCCTCGCTCAGGTATCCGTCATCACCGATCGAATCGATAATCGCTTCGCCGATGACAGCCTGACGTGGGGTGAAATGCTCCATCTCGAGCTGCCACAGCAGATGTTCGCGCAAGGTCTGTCCGGATTCGTCGGCGAAATCACTGCTCGGTCGGCCTTCCCCATTCCAGCCGCCATCCTGAATGTTGGCGGTCGCACGTTCCTGCCAGGAATCTTCCGCCTGAATCGTCTGAACCTCCGCAGTCGTTTCCGCACTGGTTTGAGGAACGTCAGGCAGATCCTCCATCTCGAGCATGATGTTCTCTTCGAGTGCTTCCTGAATCTGTGCGTTCAAGTCCAGAACCGGCAGCTGCAAGAGTCGGATGGCCTGCTGCAGCTGCGGCGTCATCGTCAGTGTTTGCCCAAGTTTTAACTGCAGTGACGGTTTCAGCATTGGTTAGTGTGTGCGACGGAAATGTGCATTGCCCCTTTAGTACGTGACTCCAGTTTGCCTCAGAGTTTGAACTCCTGTCCGAGATACACTTCTCGAACGTGGTGATTTTCGAGAATGTCTTCCGGTGATCCGGAAGCGATCAAACTTCCATCACTAAGTATATAGGCTCTACCGCAAATTCCGAGCGTTTCGCGGACATTATGGTCAGTGATCAGCACACCAATCCCGCGCTCGCACAAGTGCTTGATAATGCGTTGAATATCGAGCACCGAAATCGGGTCGACGCCGGCGAAAGGTTCGTCCAGCAAAACGAACAAGGGATTTGCGGCGAGCGCCCGGGCGATCTCGACACGACGGCGCTCGCCGCCGGAAAGACTGATGCCTGGACTGGTACGCACATGACCGACATGTAGTTCATCCAGCAGGATTTCAAGTTCTTCTTCACGGCCGGCCGCATCCAGATCGTCGCGGTGCTCCAGGATTGCGAGTATGTTCTGTTCCACACTCAATTTGCGAAATATGGATGCTTCCTGCGGCAGGTAGCCGAGCCCGAGCTTTGCGCGCCGATGCATCGGTTGCGCGGTCAGGTCCTGACCGTCGAGCAGGATTGTGCCGCTGTCAGGCGCAATCAAACCCACAATCATGTAAAACGCCGTGGTTTTGCCGGCACCGTTCGGGCCGAGCAGGCCGACGACTTCGCCGCTCTTGATTTCGAGTGACAGGCTCTTGACGACTTTGCGGAGTTTGAAGCTCTTGGAGATATCCTGGGCACTGAGGATACTCATCGAAGCACTTCCTCCGCGCCGGCATCTGTGTTGGGTTCGACCTCGTCATTGTCGGGGGCGGCATCGGGGGTGACCGTTATCTTTACCTTTTCCTCACCGTTACCCGTGGATTGCGCGTTAATGCGCTGGTCCTTGATGTTATAGACGAGATAGTTCGATGCGATCTGATTGCCGCCTTCCATGATCACCGCATCGTTGGAGAATTCCACGACACCGGCGTCAAGGTCGTACTCCAGCCGGCCGGCTTGAGCGAAAGTCACCTCGTCGCTGCCAGGCCGTCGTAGCTCGAAGGTTGCGGGACTACCCTCTAGCGCCGCGAGTCGCAGCCGCGTGTCGGTAAAGCTGAGCTCCGCCGACTCACATTCGATGTGCCCCGCATCAACGTCTATGACGACATTGCCACTGAAATGCCAGACGCTGTCTTTGAAGTCGAGTTTGCTCGCGCGACCGATATCGGCCTCGATGTTGGTCGTGCCCTGCGACAGACGCAAACCACGGAACATCAGCATGGAACTCTTGCCGTCGTAGTCTGTGGAGTCTGCATCCAAAGAGATGGGCAGGCGCAGGTCACTGCTCTGCGCGAACGCAAGGGCGGGCAGGAGTAATAGCAAACAAAGAGTACGCGCTGTCATAGATGTCACTGCTGCTGTCACGGGGCAAACTTGCCGCTGACATTCGATTTCAGTTGCACACGATTGTCCTTGAGTGATGCTAGCATGCCGGTCGCTGTCAGGCTGCGCGCGCCGATCCGAATCTGGACGCGCTCGTCAGTTTCCGCCAGGTAATTCTCCGGATCGATCTCCAGGTGCTGTGTGCGAATCTCCGTGTCATTGCCGGAGAAGCCCTCGCTGCTGACGGCGCGGACGTGGCCGTGTAACACGACGCGCTGCTGGTCTGCGTGTATCGTGGCCGAATCTGCATTGACGCTCCACGGTACATCGCTTTGTGGCGAGTAATTGATCCGGACGTCGGTAAACGAAACGTGATCATCATCCTGTTGTTCGGCATACTCGGCCTGAAGCTCGTAGAGCAGCGCGCCATCCGAGCCAGTACCGAGAATGCGTGCGGACTTCAGGTAATAGCCACGTTGTGCGGCATCAAATGCTGGCGTGTCGCCATTGTCACGCAGATTTGTTCGTGCGAGATACCAGCTGGCAATCGCACCGGCGGCAAGCGCTCCGATAATGACAATGTTACGCGGGCTTATCACGTCGCAGTTTCGCTTTGGGCAGCCAGTATCAGGTCACAAACCTCCCGTACCGCCCCGGAGCCGCCCGCGGCAGTAGTCGTGTGGTCGCAGTACTCGCGGACGACGGCCACGGCGTTCGCTACGGCAATCGAGAAGCCGACCGCCTGCAACAACGGCAGGTCCGGGATATCGTCGCCAACAAACGCACATTCTGCGACGCTGACGCCGAGCTCAGTGCCCAGTGTTTCAAGCGCAGCGACCTTGTCTCTACAGCCCTGAACGACGTGTTTTACGCCGAGTTCGGCCATGCGGTGATCGACGGCGCCCGACTGCCGGCCGCTGATCACGGCGACTTCGATTCCGGCATTGATCAGTCGGCGTACGCCGAAGCCATCCTGTGTATTGAAAGATTTCGACTCGACTCCGTCATCTGTCAGATAGAATCGCCCGTCCGTGAATACGCCGTCCACGTCAAAAGCGACCAGGCGAATCTGCGACAATGCAGTTGCGTTACCGGCTGTGTTCACATGATGCCTGCGCGAAAAAGGTCGTGAATATTCAGGGCGCCGATCAGTCGATTGTTTTCGTCGGCGACCAGCAACGACGTGATTTTGTTTTCCTCCATCAGGCGCACTGCTTCGACCGCCAGCACATCGCTCGAGGTGGTCTTGCACTCCGTGTGCATGATTTCGCTCATTAGAGTCTTGTGCACGTCCACGCCGGCGTCCAATGCCCGTCGTAAGTCACCGTCCGTGAATATACCCAGTATTCGTTGCCGCTCGTCGATGATGGCCGTCATGCCAAGCCCCTTTTGCGACATCTCGATGAGGCCATCTCTGAGGCGCACAGTTGGCGCAACATGCGGGATGTCCGCATCGGTTCGCATGACGTCGGCGACGCGCAGGAGCAGGCGTTTGCCCAGGCTGCCGCTCGGATGAGACATAGCGAAGTCCTCGGCGGTAAAGCCGCGAGTCTTCAATAGTGCGACGGCCAGAGCATCGCCCATCGCGAGCGTGGCGGTTGTGCTGGCAGTGGGGGCCAGATTCAACGGGCATGCTTCCTCACTGACGCTGATGTCAAGGTGCGCGTCCGCAGATTTTGCGAGCGTCGAATTCGGATTGCCCGTCAATGACAAAAGCTTCGCTCCCATTCGCTTGACCAGCGGCAGGATCGTGACAATCTCATCCGTCTCGCCGGAGTATGAGACAGCAAGCAGCACGTCCTGCCCCGTGATCATGCCGAGGTCTCCATGGCTGGCTTCGGCGGGATGCATGAAGAAAGCCGGTGTGCCCGTGCTCGCCAATGTCGCGGCGATCTTGTTGCCGATGTGGCCCGATTTGCCCATGCCGGTGACGACGATCCGACCGGGCGTGTCCAGACATAGCTGGCAGGCGGCCACGAAGCTCGCATCCAGTCTGGTGCGAATGGATTCCACCGCCCGGGACTCGATCGCGAGCACTTCGTCGGCCAAAGCAATCAGTTCGTCAGGTGTCAGCTCGAGCAGCATTCGCGGCCTCAGTCGATGTCATTCAGGCATTCTAACGTTTTGCATGACCACGTAGGTATCGTAGGCGACAAAAGCGAACAAAAGAGCAGCACCTTCGATTCTCGACAATTCACTCTTGCCGTCGTAATCGTACGTCATGGCGAACAGTACAAGCGTGAACGCGACCATGACGAACACGTGCAGGGACAAAACCGATGGCGCCAGGGAGGACGGTGCGATTGTAGCTGCAACACCGATTACGGCGAGCAAATTGAAGATATTCGAACCGACGATGTTGCCGATCGCGAGACCGTATTCGCCTTTCATCGCACTGACCAGTGACACGGCAAGCTCGGGCAAACTGGTGCCAAACGCGACCAGCAGGATGCCGATGACAACTTCGCTCACGCCGATCAATCGTGCGATTTCGATCGATCCGTCGACCAGCAGTTGCGCACCGATCAGCAATGTGACCAGCCCGACCAGCAGCCAGAATATGGCCATGCGCATTGACACGTTAGCCGGGATTTCGGCCTCGAAGTCCATCTTGATCGGGTCGCTGGGCGCGGATCGCACCCCAAGGCGGGCCAGCCAGATCATTACAATCACCAGTCCCGTCAACATGACGATGCCGTCGATCCGGCTAAGATGGGAGTCGAGGAAGAGCGAAACGGTCAACAAGGATACGGCAAGCAAGGCCGGCATTTCGCGCCGCAGGGTAGCAGAACGAAGCTGAATCGGGCGAATGACCGCAACGCAGCCGAGTACCAGGCCCACGTTGACGATGTTGGAGCCAATCGCGTTGCCGATTGCCAGCCCGGGCTCGCCGCGAACAGATGCGACAACCGAGACGAGAATCTCCGGGGCAGAGGTTGCAAATGCCACGATGGTCAGGCCGATCAGCAGCGGCGCAATGCCCAAATTGCGCGCCGTCGCTGCTGCGCCGTGAACAAATCGGTCGGCGCCCCAGATCAGGAGCACAAGTCCGGCTATGACTTCGAGCAAATTTTCAAGCATAAATAAACGGTGTTGTGAGCCCTTGCGGGCCGGCTATCATACACAATCGTTGCGGCGCATTGGGAAGCTCGGGGCTTTCCCGGTACACTGCGCGCCCCGGAGCTTTACGTAAGATCTGATCAGTATGGACCCAGTCGAGATAAGTGGCCTGATCGAGGCAGGATTCGAAAATGCCACGGTCAAGGTCTTCAGTGCGGACAACACCCACTTCGAGGCGCTCGTCGTCGCCGAGGAATTTGCGGGCAAGCGTCCGCTTGCACGCCACCAGCTCGTGTATCGCTGTCTCGGCGCACTGGTCGGCAACGAGATTCATGCGCTCTCGATTCGGGCACTGACGCCGGACGAGTGGCGAGCGCAGGACGCGGGCTAGAGATTATGGACAAATTACTCATCCAGGGCGGCGTTCGCCTGTCGGGCAAAGTCGAGATATCGGGAGCGAAGAATGCGGCTTTGCCGATTCTCGCAGGAACGCTGCTCGCCACCGAGCCGGTCATCGTACGCAATGTCCCGCATCTGAAAGACGTTACGACGACTCTTTCGTTGCTACAGATGATGGGCGTGCAAATCACGGTCGATGAGCAACTCAATGTCGAGGCCGACGCGAGCAATGTTGTCCGGCGCGAAGCACCGTACGAACTCGTCAAGACGATGCGTGCGTCGATACTCGTGCTCGGACCCCTCGTTGCGCGATTTGGCGAGGCGGATGTGTCACTGCCGGGTGGTTGCGCGATCGGTGCGAGGCCGGTCAATCTTCATGTCGCTGGTTTGCAGGCGATGGGCGCTGACGTTGTCGTCGAAAACGGTTTCATCAAGGCCCGAGCGGAACGTC
Source organism: Gammaproteobacteria bacterium (assembly GCA_029863305.1). GTDB lineage: Bacteria > Pseudomonadota > Gammaproteobacteria > Steroidobacterales > Woeseiaceae > UBA1847. Next base: position 51,783 of record JAOTVR010000004.1, read on the forward strand.
TCAAGGGCGCGCACATCGTATTCGATACCGTCACTGTGACGGGCACAGAGAATCTGCTGATGGCCGCAGTACTGGCCGATGGCGAGACCGTGCTCGAGAACGCGGCCCGCGAACCCGAGGTTGCCGATCTTGCGAGATTCCTGACCGGCATGGGCGCGCACATAGAGGGTGCGGGGAGCGGCACGATTACGGTGCAGGGCGTGGAAAGGCTGCACGGCACAGACTATTCAGTCCTGCCTGACCGTATCGAGACCGGGACCTACCTCGTCGCAGCCGCGATGACCGGTGGGCATATCAGGGCCATCAATACGGCACCTGAGACCCTCGAGGCTGTGCTTATAAAGTTATCCGAGGCCGGCGCGAAAATTACTACCGGTGAGACCTGGATCGAACTCGACATGCAGGGCAAACGGCCGCATTCTGTCGACCTGCGCACAGCCCCGTACCCGGCGTTTCCGACCGATATGCAGGCGCAATTCTGTGCCATGAACGCCGTCGCAGATGGTGTTGGCACGATTACCGAAACCGTCTTCGAAAATCGCTTTCAACACGTCCTGGAATTGCAGCGCATGGGCGCGGATATCCATCTGGAGGGCCATACGGCGATCTGCACTGGAATCGAACGGCTCACGGCAGCACCCGTCATGGCGACGGACCTGCGCGCATCGGCCAGCCTCGTACTAGCCGCCATGGCGGCGGAAGGCGAAACGCTCGTCGACCGCATCTACCATGTCGATCGAGGCTACGAACGCATCGAGGAAAAGCTGCGCCAGCTCGGGGCGACCATCCGCAGAGTTCCGAAACTGTAGCGCCCGGCCGCGCTACTCAGCCGTAACAGGCCGTTCCGCCGCAATAACGGTCGTCGCAAATTCCTCGCCTTCGCGAAGGCCGACGATCTTGACCTCGTCACCCGGATTCGTACCGGCAGCCAGCAGTCTTGCCTGGCGCTGCGAGAATATCGGGTCTCCGTTAATCGAAAGAACGACATCTCCCCGCTGCAACCCGGCATTGGCAGCCGGACCACCTTCGTACACGTCGCCGAGCAATATGCCGATATTCCCGTCAATGCCCATGGCGGCTCGCTCGGCGTTCGTCAGGTCATCGGGCTCCGCCAGCCCCAGCCAGCCGCGAATAACGCGACCGTGAATCTTGATTTCGGCGACGACGCCCCGAACCAGATCGACGGGAATGGCGAAACCGATACCTTCGGTCCCTGCATCCTGCGCAAGCACGGCCGTATTGATACCCACCAACTCACCTTCGACATTGATCAAGGCGCCACCGGAGTTGCCGGCGTTGATCGCTGCGTCAGTCTGAATGAAATTCTCAAATGTCGTCAAATTCAACAAGCCACGCCCGGTGGCGCTGACGATGCCTTGTGTCACGGATTTTGTCAGGCCGTAGGGATTCCCGATCGCCAAGACGACATCACCGATACGCAGTTGCGCCGAATTGCCGATGCGTATCGCGGGCAATGTGCCGAGATCGACCTTGAGCAAAGCGAGATCGGTCTCTGCGTCGACGCCGACGACTTCAGGTGTGGCAATTTGGCCGTCCGATAACTGCACGCGTATTTCCGCGGCCTCTCCAATTACGTGGTAGTTCGTGACCAGATACCCTTCACGATCAATAACCACCGCCGATCCGAAACTCGTCTCGACGCGGAATCGAGTCCTCTCCTCGAGCGACGGGTTGTCCTCGACCAGCCGCTTCGTATAGATGCTCGCGACAGCCGGCGCGCTGATATCAACGGCATCCGCATAGCTGGCGGCCGCGCCCGTGCCGCGCAGGCCGATCGTCGGCAGCAGGTCAGGCCGGACCAGCACGACCAGAAATGCGACGGCCAGTCCGACGACGATCGACTGCGTGACGAATAGCAATGCTGATTTCAAATCCGTCAAACTAAATTCCTTTGAAAATCAGAGGGAAACGTGACTCCGCTGGCTAACTTCGATGTGGCGCGTGTATAATGCGCGGCTGTTACGCACCAAGGTTGGGAACAGGTGTCATCCTGACGCCAAATCCGGCCTGCTGCAAATCTACCAATATCGATACAAAGCATAATAAAACGCGCTGACAAAGAGGCCTCGATAGCAAACCTTTTTTCAGCCGGGTGTATGGGAGTGCCTGATGAACGAAGACGACGTTGATCGCATCGATCGCAACAGACGTCATTTTCTAACCGTAGCCACCGCAGTGACTGGAGCCGTCGGTGTTGGGTTTGTTGCGGTTCCATTTCTGTCTTCGTTGAAGCCAAGCGCGCGAGCGCAGGCGCTCGGAGCACCGGTGGAAGTGCCGATAGGCTCGATGCAACCCGGTGAGATGGTGCGCGTGTTGTGGCGCGGCAGATTGGTGTTCGTACTGCGACGCAGCGAAGCCATGATGGCGCGCCTGCCCGAGAGTCTCGCGGATCTCAGGGATCCGAATTCCGAGGTGGCCGAGCAGCAACCCGACTATGCGGCCAATGAAACCCGTTCGGTCAATCCCGAATTCCTTGTCGTCGAGGGATCCTGCACGCATCTCGGCTGTGCGCCGCTCGAGGACTTCGAGGTGCGGCCCGCCGAGAATTGGGCTGGCGGCTTTTTCTGCCCCTGCCACGGCTCGAAATTCGATCTCGCCGGGCGTGTCTATAAGGGTGTTCCGGCACCGACTAACCTGCGGGTTCCGCCGCACCGATTTGTCAGGGACGACCTGATCCTGATCGGTCAGGATACGGGAGCAGCATAATGGCAAGAATCGAAGCGGAGGTAGGCAAACCTCAGGGCGGCTTGATGAAGTGGATCGATGATCGCTTTCCGTTCACGGAGACGATGAAGTACCACGCCACAGAATATTATGCCTCCAAGAATTTCAACTTTTGGTACGTGTTCGGCGTGCTCGCATTTGTCGTATTGGCAATTCAGCTCATCACCGGCATTTTCCTCACGATGAATTACAAGCCGGCGGCCGCTGAAGCATTTGCCTCGGTCGAATACATCATGCGAGACGTCGAGTGGGGCTGGCTGATTCGCTACATGCATTCCACCGGTGCCTCGTTCTTTTTCATTGTCGTCTACCTGCACATGTTTCGTGCGATGTTGTATGGCTCATACAAGAAGCCGCGTGAGTTGATCTGGATCATCGGCATGATGATCTTCTTCGTACTCATGGCAGAAGGATTCGCGGGCTACTTGCTCCCCTGGGGCCAGATGTCGTACTGGGGCGCCCAGGTCATCATCTCGTTGTTCGGCGCGATACCCGGTATCGGGGAAGCGCTTGTCGAAATCATACGCGGCGACTACTCGATCTCCGACATCACGCTCAACCGTTTCTTTGCGCTGCACGTCATTGTGTTGCCTTTGGCGCTCATCGGCCTGGTCTTCGTGCACATCGTTGCGCTTCACGAAGTTGGGTCGAACAACCCGGATGGCATCGAGATCAAAGAGAATAAAGGACCCGACGGTGTCCCACTCGATGGCATCGCTTTCCATCCGTATCACACGAGCAAAGACCTCGTCGCGATCATCGTGTTTCTCATGATCTTCTCGGCGGTTGTATTTTTCGCCCCGGATATGGGTGGTTATTTCCTCGAGCATGCGAACTTCGAACCGGCCAACCTGACGGCGACTCCGGAGCATATTGCGCCGGTCTGGTACTTCACGCCGTTCTACGCGATTCTTCGGGCGGTTCCCGACAAGCTGTGGGGCTTCATATTGTTCGTCCTCGCAGTTCTGTTACCGGTATTCTTGCCGTGGCTCGATCGGGCGCGCGTCAAGTCCATCCGCTATCGCGGCTGGATCTACAAGTCGGCGCTAACCATGTTTGTCGTGACATTCCTGTCGCTGGGCTGGCTCGGAACTCAACCGGCAGAAGATATCTATGTCCTGGCCGCGAGGATCTTCTCGGTGCTCTACTTCGCGTTTTTTCTGTTGATGCCGTATTACACGACGATTGACAAAACGAAGCCCGTGCCGGACAGGGTGGTCTACCATGGATAAGTCAAAGATGTTTAGCAGGCTCGTTGCCGTCGTTGCGCTGTTGGCGGCTACCGAGGGTTTTGCGTCAGGCGGGGGAGCGCAGCTCGATGCGGCGGACATTGACCCGGGTAATATTTCGTCGCTGCAACGCGGCGCGCGTAATTTCATCAACTACTGTTCGGGGTGTCATTCGGCCCAATACGTGCGCTTCAATACGATCGGCAAGTACCTTGAGCTGTCTGAAGAGCAGTTGGTCGATAACCTGATGTTCAACGCCGACAAGACCTTCGAGACCATCAAGGCATCGATGCCGGCGGCGGACGCAGCGCGCTGGTACGGAACCGCGCCACCAGACCTGTCGCTGATGGCGAGGGCGAAGGGCGCTGATTACGTTTACAACTTTCTGCGCGGATTCTATCTGGACCCGGCAAGTCCAACCGGTGTCGATAACCTCGTTCTGGCAGGCACCAGCATGCCGAACGTATTGTGGGAGTTGCAGGGCTATCAGAGCGCCGTCTTTACCGAGCATACGGTTGACGGTGTAACGTCGCGCGAGTTCGAGGGCTTCGAACATGTCACGGCAGGAACGCTCGACGCGGAAGACTTTGACGAGTTCGTGCGTGATACCGTCAATTTCCTCGCGTATATCGCCGAACCGATTCGATCCGATCGGCGCAAGCTCGGTGTCTGGGTGCTGATGTATCTGATTGTTTTCGGGATCATCGCGCTAATGCTGAAAAAACAAATCTGGAAGGACGTCAAATAATGGCAGTAATCGCCAACAGACGCTCCGTGATGACCCTGTTTTCGCGACCGACTGACATACACAGTCATCGGACACGGCTGGTCCTTGCTGAGAAGAACATCAACATCGAAATCGCAAGCGTCATGGGCAGTGAGTTGCCCGAGGACCTCATGGATCTGAATCCGTATCATTCGGTGCCGACCCTGGTCGACCGCGACCTCACTCTGTACGATTCGCGCGTCATCATCGAATATCTCGATGAACGATTCCCGCATCCGCCGCTTATGCCGGTTGACCCGGTCATGCGCGCGCAGTTTCGACTGGCGTTATTTCGCATCGAGACGGACTGGTATTCGATTGCCGAGGAGTCCGAAGCCGTTGCTGACGGCAAGCTCAGCAGCAAGTCGCGCAAGCTCCTGCGTGAGAGCATCCTGCAAAGCACCGAGTTATTCGGCGCCAGGCCGTACTTCCTCAGCGACGAATTCTCACTCGTCGACGCGACGATCGCGCCGATTCTGTGGCGACTGCCGGTCTACGGGATTGATCTCGGCAATGCGGCAGGTGCGATTGAGGACTACATGAAGCGTGTGTTTGCGCGCCGGTCATTCCAGCAAAGCCTGACCGAACTCGAGCAGGAAATGCGGCTGTAAAGCCAAGTTATGTCACTTTCCCTGCAGAAATCGTAAACAGTGGTAAGCTACAGCCGGTGTAATCTATAACCGGGACTCGCAAGCGTTGAGTAATCCCAGCCGTTCAAAAAGACCGTATTTGATTCGCGCCATGCATGAGTGGATGGGCGACAATGGACATACGCCGCACATCGTCGTCGATGCGTCGGTAGATGGTGTCAGCGTGCCGCTCGAACACGTCAAAGATGGCAAGATTATTCTGAATATCAGCGAAACCGCTGCTCACAACCTGAAACTAAGCAATGATGCCGTGAGCTTTCGAGCGCGGTTTTCCGGCGTGCCGTACGACGTCTGGGTACCCATGAAGTCGGTCCTGGGCATCTACGCCAGAGAGACGGGGCAGGGCATGATCTTCTCGCACGATTCGGACACAACGGAGCAGAAGGTTCGGGATAACGAAATCGAGTCGACGCGCAGCCGCCCGCACCTCAAAGTCGTCAAGTAAGGTCGTACGCAGACCTACAAACGCGAATCGCCCGGGCGGAAGGCGTCCTTGATCCACTCGATTGATCTCTTGCCGTGCGGGTCGCCGTCAATTGCCACAATATCGAAGCGGCACACGCAGTTCGCATAGCCGCATTTCTTCGCCAGAAACAGTGCGGCCGTGCGGATGATCTTGCGTTGCTTGTGAGAGTCGACGGTCAGTCCGGCGCGAGAGAAGCGGTTGTTCGCACGATATCGTACTTCGACGAAAACCAGCTGTGTATGGTCCTGCATGATCAGGTCGATCTCGCCCAGGCGGCAGCGAAAGTTTCTGGCGATCTGACGCAGGCCCTGACGTTGCAGGAATTGTTCGGCAAGCCGCTCTGCGCCGGAACCTACAGCTCGCGTGTCGCGTCGTACCACGATTCGTCGTCAGCGGCGTCGGGCAACAATAACTCGGCGTCTTCGCTGGTATCCTGAATCGGCCCGCCGCCGTAATCGGTATCCGGCAATGCGACAGGCTCGCCACCCTGAAACTGCGCCCAGGCCAGCCGGCGGCGAACGCGACCGTCGTAATCGAGATAAAGTCTGCCGGTCGCGCCGTCGATTTCCTGCATTGGACCCGTTCGCGCTGCGAACAACGCGGCAATCAGCTGATACGCGTCATAGCCCATCGCATGCAATCGGCCCAATCGACGTTCATCCGGCCAGTACTCCTGGTACAGCGCTGGCAGATTCTCGATCCAATGCTGCGGCGCGATGACCCACGGCGTGTCGGCGAACATAATGCCGTTCAGGTCGGCATTTGAGCGTCCATCCATCGCATTGATTTCGGACGTCGAGTACACGGGCAGGTCGCCTGAGTAGTGAAATTTCAATTGTGATTTCAACAGGCGCCCCGCCGGCGCGTCGGCCGCCAGAAAAATGAACTCACCGTCCTGGCGCCGGCGTGGGTCGAATTGCAGAGGCCCGCCGATATTTGCGCGCAGGCGCTGATATCGGCGCACGCTTCCGGACAAAGCCATCAGGTCCTCAATCGTATTCGAGAAATCCTGAATGCCCGGGGTGTAGGTCCGATGGTCCAGCAGCGTTCCGCCAAGCGCCTCGAATTGCGAGGCGAAGCTGCTCAAGACGCGGCGGCCCCAGTCATTATTGGGTACCAGTGCCAATGCGCGCGTATGTCCGTCCGCCAGTGCGCGGTCGGCGGCAGAACGCGCTTCGTCTTCGGGCGCCAGCGCAAACTGATACAGTCCAGGAGGCGCAAGCGTGTCGTCGGGCAGATAGTTCAGTGTAAGAACCGGTACGGGCACGAGAATGTCATTCGCGAGTTCACTGACGCTGCTTCTAAGCAACGGACCGATAATGAATTCAGCGCCGTCGGCCACTGCCGTGGTGTAGGCGGCACTGGCTCCGCCTTCGTTGCTTACATCGTAGACACGCACGGTCTGGTGATCATCGAGGCCCGCCGCAGTCGAAAAATACGCGCCGAAGAATCCGTGCTGAATCGCATGACCGGCCGCCCCGGCGCGGCCGGTCAGCGGCAGCAGCAAAGCGATCTGCCGTGGATAGTCGAGGCTCATCCGGGCAGGAATTTGCAGCCTGTCGATGATCGCCATCGCCGGATGACCGCCATGTGCGTCGCGCCAGCGCACCGCGCCATTGATCCAGCCAATACCTTGTTGTCCGGTCGACGCTGCCAGCGAGCCGAGTTCCAGCCACGCTTTTACGTTTTCATCGAGCGCTGTTTCTGCACTCGCCCTGAGTAGCTGTGGGTCGCTGACGACCAGGCCTTGCCAGAGACGCCAACGATTCTGCTCGATACTGCGCCGGTCACGAAGCCAGATTTCACGTTGCGTCATCAATTCGACGGATCTCGCAGGATCGCCTTTTTGTATCCAGGCATCACCGCGCAACGCTTCGACGCGCAAGCGGTGCCGCCCGGGCAGCGATTCAAGGCTCATAGCCTCGAGAATGCTGAGTGCGGCATCAGGCTCCCCGGCGTACAGCAGCAACGCGGCCTGATTGGTATTCCACAGCCAGCGCAAGTCGGAAGCGCCCGGTCGCACGACCGCGTCAAAGGCCCGGCGTGCCCGGGTCGTATCGCCCGCATCGAGCCATTGCTCGACGGCCAGTAGCGTCAGTCGGTCTTTCTCATAGCCGCTCGCTGCGGCCGCGAGACCGATATAGATGCCTGCTGCATCTTCGTAGCGACCGTTGCTCGCCAGCCGTTCAGCGCGACTCTCGCCCGGGCTACCACCAAACATGCCGCCGGTGGTTTCACAGGCCGTCAGTGTCAGGGTCACCAGCAGCAGTGCGACAACGCTTGCTACCGGGCTTCTTTGTTGGGCAGGATGTGTCAAAGTCTTTCGCATACGCCTAAATTTTTCCAGGGATCAAGTCTCTTCGATGAGCGGCACACTATTTGTTGTGGCAACGCCGATCGGTAATCTCGACGATCTGCCGCCGCGAGCGCGTGAGACACTCGCAAGCGTTGATCTGATTGCCGCCGAGGATACCCGCCACACCGGGCGATTGCTATCGCATTTCGGGATCAAAACACGGCTTTTGGCATTGCACGATCACAATGAAGAGCAACTCGCCGAAAAGCTCGTCAAGCGTCTCGCCGCGGGTGATTCGATAGCATTGGTCAGCGATGCCGGCACGCCTCTCGTCAGTGATCCGGGTTTTCGACTGCTGCGCGCCGCCCATCGCGCCGGTGTGGCCGTATCCCCCATCCCGGGGCCGAGTGCGCTGACCGCAGCTTTGTCGGTCGCTGGTCTGCCCACCGATCGCTTCTGTTTCGAGGGCTTCTTGCCCGCAAAGAAGAAAGCGCGTCGCGACGCGCTCGCCAGCCTCGCGAGCGAGCGCCGCACGATGATTTTTTTTGAATCCGTACATCGAATCGCCGACACACTCGGCGACCTTGTGACAGAACTCGGCGACGATCGATCCGCTTTTCTGGGCCGGGAGCTCACCAAGTTGCACGAACAGTGTATTCGAGGGACGTTGGGAGATCTGCTCGAACAAATTGGCGACGGGACGATTACCGCGAAGGGCGAATTCGTAATTGTCGTTGCAGGAACCACGCACACCGGAAAGTCCTCGATCAATATCGATCGCTTGCTTGTCGAGCTTGTCGAGCTGATGCCCGGCAAGCAAGTCGCAAAGGTCATTGCACGGGCGACGGGCGAGAAACGCAATGCCTTGTATCGACGGCTGCTCGAGCTGACAAAGACAGGGGACGATTCATAACCAGCGCCGGACAGTGTCGGCGTATGCCCGATACTGATCGCCGAATTCAGCCAGCGATTTGGCCTCTTCGTAGGGGCAGAACACCCTGTCGATCACGCAGGCGTAGCTTATGACGATGGCATAGAACGGCACCGAGCCAGCGGCAAGCGCCAGCCCCAGGAGCATCAGTATCATGCCGAGGTACATCGGGTTGCGGGAAATTGAGTAGACATCGTGCGTCAGCAGCGATGTCGAGCTTGCGGTTGGACAGATCGGCGTAGCCGCCCGCTTGAATAACCACCAGGCTCTGATCATTATTGCAAAGCCCGCTATGCCTGCAATGCTTGCGGCAACGGGCAGGGCAGGATGCAATGGCATCGGTGCCAGCAAATGTGCGATGAAGGCGATGAGCACGAAGCTCATGGCAATACGCGGTGGTCGATATTCAATGAGCTTGTGCATAGCCTGATCCCCTAGCCGAGCTTGCTCAATAGTGCTGTCAGTGTTTCGCGCGTCGTCTCGAGCGCATCGTCGGAGATGTCACTGAAGGTTTCTTCGATCACTGCCGCTTCGCTGCGCCGAATCTCCTGGAAGGACATGCGGCCAGCATTGCTTAGTCGCATTAATCGAGATCGTTTGTGCTGCGGATTCTCGACACTGCGCACCAATCCTCTGGCGACAAGCGCGTTGATGGTGACCTGTACATGCTGGCGTGACACGTTGTAACGGCGCGCGATCTCCGGCACGGAGAGTTCCAGCCGTGGATGCAGGAATTCCATGACCGCTCGATCGGCCGCCGACAAGCCGGTGTCGGCGAGGTACTGATCGGCCACAGCCGCCATGGCGCGAAATAGCCGCCGGATCAGCCAGGTAATTTCATACGCGTGCTCGCTGCGCTGTAGTGACACGGTCAAGCTCCGAAAAAGTGACAAGTGGATTGTCATTATTCCGATTGACAATTTAATTGTCAATATCACATCAAACCGGATCGGGCCGCAGCGAATTTATTTGCGGTGCGATCCCCGTATTTGTGTAAAATCGCCGTCCGAGAAAGCAGGAGTTGGCCAGACAATCGCTGTAAGCATGCTGCTTGCAGAGGAAAGTCCGGGCTCCTTCGGACAGGGCGCCAGGTAACACCTGGGGGGCGTGAGCCCATGGAAAGTGCCACAGAAAACAAACCGCCGGCTCTGCCGGTAAGGGTGAAAAGGTGCGGTAAGAGCGCACCGCGCGACTGGTAACAGCTCGCGGCACGGTAAACCCCGCCCGGAGCAAGACCAAATAGGGGAGTAGCGCTTGTTGCGCGCCGCCGGTCCCGAGCGGACTCCCGGGTAGGTTGCTAGAGGCAGTCGGTGACGACTGTCCCAGATGAATGATTGTCGTCGACAGAACCCGGCTTATTGCCGGCTCCTGCTTTCTCACCTCCCGACAAGGGCTGGGAGCCGTTTTGATGAAAAGGGCTCGGACCGTTTTAGTCTTTTTAAATCAATAACTTATTGACATTTCACGGGTGCAGGCGCGAGAATATGCGCTTGCTGCGCAAATCAGGACGCCAATCGCACAGAAACAAGCCCTGTCGCCGTTTGCCGACCGGTTTATAAGGCCGTGTCGAGCATTAACCCCTAAGTCTATGATTTACCTTGCGCCAGAGCTGCCACAATTCGCCCGAATTGGGCCACCGAAAAGCCCCAAAGACCTTATAAAACAATAACGTGTGCCAGGGCTTGTTGACGCTCGCTTCACTCCGACCTTATAGTGTTGAAAAGTGGATAAAAGTGGGAGGAAATGGGCATCCCGCCCAGGATTCGCGCCAGAAGAGCGGAGCCGGGGCCGTCCGTAGCGTTGTGTTTAGAGGGGCCACCAAAGTCAGTCTGGACGCCAAAGGGCGTATGGCAATGCCGACCCGGTATCGGGAGCGGCTGGCAGCTCGTTGTGGCGGCGAAATCGTCGTGACGGTCGACAGGGATCATTGTCTGCTCATTTATCCGCTGCCGGATTGGGAAGAGCTCGAACGCAAACTGGTGCGGCTGCCGAGCATGAACAAAGTCGCGCGCAACATCGTGCGCATCATGGTCGGCTATGCGACCGAAGTTGATATGGATTCGAGCGGTCGGATCCTGGTGTCGCGAGAGTTGCGGGATTTCGCAGACCTCGAGAAGCAGGCGATGTTGATCGGGCAGGGCAACAAATTTGAACTTTGGGATGAAGGGACCTGGAACGAAAAACGGGATGCATGGCTTGGCGACGAAGAGGACGGTGAATTACCAGCCGATCTCGAGTCGATCTCGTTCTAGTTCGAAATTCATCTCATGAGCAGCAACGAGCATGTGCCGGTGCTGCTGGGGCCAGTCCTCAAGGGACTGAATGTAAGAAAAGACGGCGTGTACGTCGACGGGACTTTCGGACGCGGGGGACACAGTAGCGCGATATTGCAGCAATTGAATGCGCACGGCCGATTGATAGCTATCGATCGTGACCCGCAGGCGATTGCAGCGGCGCCGCCGACACTGACGAATGATCCGCGTTTCGAATTGATCAGGTGTGAAATTGCAGAGCTGGCGAAAAGCATTGACGAACGAGGACTCAAAGGATTGGTCGACGGCCTGTTACTCGATCTCGGAGTCTCATCGCCGCAGTTGGACAAAGCCGACAGAGGCTTCAGCTTTTTACGCGATGGACCGCTGGACATGCGCATGGATCCGGAGTCAGGCGTCTCCGCCGCAGACTGGTTGCGGGCAGTGGACGAGAGAAGTTTGAAAATCGTACTCAGAAAATTCGGGGAAGAGACGCAGGCTGCCCGTATTGCGCGTGCCATTGTGGCGTCGCGCCGCAACGGCGCCATTGAAACGACCGGGCAACTTGCAAACATCATAAGTTCGGTGATTCCCGCGCACACCCGCAAGAAGCACCCGGCGACCAGGACATTTCAGGCGATTCGCATTTTCATCAACAAAGAACTCGAACAGCTCGAGGCGGCGTTGGCACAATCAATTGACATACTGGCGCCGGGCGGGCGGCTCTGTGTCATCAGCTTTCATTCGCTCGAAGACCGAATCGTGAAACGCTTCATGCGTGACGCGTCACGCGAGGCCGAACAATATCGCGGCATGCCCGACATTCCCGAAGCATTTCGGCCGAAGCTGAGGCCCATTGGCAAGCTGATAACGGCCTCTGCCGACGAAATCAATGTGAACGTGCGGGCGCGCAGTGCTCGCCTTCGCATCGCGGAGCGAACCTGATGCAAGCGCGTCAGCCATTCATTCTGGTACTCGTATTCGCTGTTGTCTGCGTGATGAGTGCAGTGGCGCTGGTGTACACCAAACATGAATCGCGCAAGCTGTTTGTGGAACTCGAGGGGCTTACACAGGAACGCGATGAATTGAATATCGAGTGGGGTCAGCTGCAAATCGAACAAAGCACCTGGGCCACACACGCGCGTATCGAGCAGGTCGCGACGGACAGCTTGTCCCTGGTGCGACCTGAATCAACAGAAATCTACGTCATCGAACGCCCATGACGCGCGGTGCAGAGACAAGACAGCAAATCCGGACGCGATTCGTCTCGAGAGTGGTCCTGGTCGGTGGCTCCTTCGTGCTGGTTGCAACGGCATTGCTGGCGCGCGCCGTAGACCTGCAAGTCCTGAACAAAGACTTTCTGAATCAGCAGGCCGATACACGGCACTTGCGCACCGAGCGGATATCCGCACATCGTGGCACGATCACTGATCGAAACGGAGAGCCGCTGGCGATAAGTACGCCGGTAGACAGTATCTGGGCGAATCCGAAGGAACTTGCGCCTGCCGTCGATAGCGTACCGAAACTCGCACGCTTACTCGGCATCGAACCGCAGCAGTTGATGCGTCGCATAACGCGCAGCATGGACAAGGAATTCCTGTATCTGAAGCGCCACCTGAGTCCGGAAAAGGCGGAACAAGTACTTGCCCTGAAGTTGCCCGGGGTTAACGTGCAACGCGAGTACCGCCGTTATTATCCGGCAGGCGAGGTGACCGGCCACCTTGTGGGCTTCACAAATATCGACGATCTCGGCCAGGAGGGCCTGGAACTCGCCTTCAACCATTGGTTGGCGGGTGAGTCGGGTTCCAAGCGTGTCCTCAAGGATCGGCTTGGTCGATCGGTCGAAAATGTCGAGAGCATCAGGTCTCCGCATCACGGCAAGGACCTGCGCACGAGCATCGACCTCAGGATCCAGTACCTTGCTTACCGAACGCTCAAGTCAGCGATCCAGTCGCACAATGCCGAGTCGGGATCGATCGTCGTTCTCGATACTCAGACAGGTGAGGTCCTGGCGGTCGTCAATCAACCTACGTACAACCCGAACGACCGCGCGCAGTTCTCGGCGGAGCGCTATCGCAACCGCGCGATCACCGATATTTTCGAGCCCGGATCGAGTATCAAACCGCTGATCGTTGCCGCCGCGCTCGAGAGTGGCCAGTACCGACCCAGCAGTGTCGTTGATACGGCGCCGGGCTACATCGTTGTGGGTCCGAAGACGATCGAAGACAGTCGCAACCTCGGACGCATCAGCCTGACGACCATACTTGCTCGCTCAAGCAATGTCGGTGTAACCAAGCTTGCGATGTCTCTGGAGCCGGATCAGCTCTGGAACTCAATGACCCAGTTCGGGCTGGGCGTGCTGACATCGAGCGGATTTCCGGGGGAGTCCGCCGGCCTACTGACCCATTTCAGCCACTGGCGACCGATCAGCCAGGCAACGTTGGCCTATGGCTACGGCGTATCGGTGACGCCATTGCAACTGGCCCAGGCCTATTCGGTACTGGGCAGCGATGGTCTGCTGCGACCCGTTTCGCTGGTCGCGCTGGAGGCGCCCGGCGAGGGCAACCGCATCATGTCGGTCGATTCGGCTGCCGCGGTACGCCGCATGCTCGAAGAAGTCGTCCGGCCCGGTGGCACCGGTACTAAAGCAGCCGTAACCGGTTATCGCATCGCGGGCAAGACAGGCACTGCCTGGAAGTTTGCGGCAGGCGGCTATTCCGAGGACAAGTACATTTCGATCTTCGCCGGCCTGGCACCTGCCAGTGCCCCGCGTCTTGCTGCGGTCGTCGTCATCGATGAGCCGAGCGGCGCGCTCTACTACGGCAGTGATGTGGCTGCACCCGTTTTTGCCAACGTGATGTCCGAGTCGCTGCGATTACTCGCGGTACCGCCTGACGCCCTTCCGGCCAAGGATCCCGACAGCGTCATGCAGGCAATGAGTCGATGAGCATGCCGGCCGAACATCTCTCCACTACAAAGCGCCTTTCCGACCTGTTGCGAGGATTCGCTGATGCGCCGGCCTGCGACATACACGGTATCTCGAGCGATAGCCGAACGCTGCAATCAGGCGACCTGTTTCTGGCGTGCGCCGGCGCAAGCCATCATGGTCTTGACTACCTCAGTGACGCGGTAAGCGCCGGCGTTGCAGCGATCGCCTGGGACTCCTCGACTGCTTCATCTCCGGCCCGCGCCGTTGGCGTGCCGATGATCGCGGTGGCGGACCTGGCAATGCATCTCGGCGAGATCGCAAATCGATTCTACGATCGGCCGTCGCACAACATGCGCGTAATCGGCGTGACCGGCACCAACGGCAAAACCACCGTTGCCTGGTTGATCGCGCAGTGCCTGCAAGGTCTCGAACAACGCTGTGGCTATATCGGCACGCTCGGCGCAGGTGTCGGTGAGATCGAACCTGTCGAAGGCATGACGACTCCGGGCGCCATCGCATTGCACGGCCATCTCGCGGCATTCCGTGAGGGCGGCGCGGTAAGCGCGGCCATTGAAATATCATCCCATGCGCTTGCGCAGAATCGCATCGATGGTGTGGTCTTTGACACCGTCATTTTCACGAATCTCAGTCGTGATCATCTGGACTACCACGGCGACATGCGAAGTTATGCCGAGGCGAAGGCACGTCTGATTCTCGATTGTGGTGCGAGAAATCGAATAGTGAATCTGGACACCGAATTCGGTGCGCAACTTGCCGACCGTTGCGGCCGGGATGTTGTTACGGTATCGACGAATTTCGACCGTGCTGCGAATGGAAGGTCTTTTGTGTTCGTGCGCTCGGTGGTCGCCAAAGACAAGGGTTCAATCGTGCGCTTCAACAGCTCGTGGGGAGACGGCGCATTTACCTTGCCGTTGCCGGGAGACTTCAATGTGGCGAACGCGGTAATCGTACTCGCGATGTTGTTGCAGCAGGGCGTTCCCCTCGACATGGCGTGCGATGTCCTGGCGACAGTCAGTGCACCGCCCGGACGCATGCAACGAGTTGCTCCAACTGAGGGTTGGCCGGCCGTCTATGTGGATTATGCGCATACGCCCGACGCGATAGGGGTCGCTTTGCGGGCGCTGCGGGCGCACTGCAAAGGCAAGCTCTGGTGTGTATTCGGATGCGGTGGCGATCGCGACGCGGGCAAGCGACCACAAATGGCAAAGCAGGCCGAGAAAGGCGCCGATCGTGTGGTTGTGACGAGCGACAATCCACGCAGCGAAGAACCGTCGGCCATCATCGCGGAAATTGTCGCAGGACTGAACAAACCCGAACGCGCCACGATCATAGAAGATCGCGCAACGGCCATTGCGTGGGTGGTCGCAGCCGCCGCGGCCGACGACGTTGTACTGATCGCCGGCAAAGGGCATGAAGATTATCAGCTAATTGGAAGCCAGCGACTGGACTTCTCCGACTACGGAGCCGCGTTGGCCAACCTGAAAGCGAAAGCGAGGCGGGGAAAATGAACGCGACGCTTTCGTTTGCCGCAAATGCAATGCACGGGACCTTGCAAGGGGAGGACCGCGACTTCGACGGTGTGAGTACCGACTCGCGCACAATCAGGGAAGGTGAATTGTTCATTGCTTTGTCGGGGCCGAATTTCGATGGCAGCAAATTCGTCAGCCAGGCTTGCGGGAAAGGCGCGGCAGGTGCCGTCGTCGCTGCACTTGTCAAAGACGATATCGCACAAATTACGGTCGAGGACACACGCCTCGCACTCGGGCAGCTCGGGAAAGCATTGCTAGAGCAGAGTTCTGCGACCGTCATCGGTATCACCGGCAGTAACGGCAAGACCACGCTCAAGGAAATGATTGCGGCGTGTTTGGCGTCGGTGGCGCCAACACTGGCAACAGACGGCAATTTGAATAACGATATCGGCATGCCGCTGATGATGGCGCGCGTCGACAAATCGCATCAATATGTCGTGCTCGAAATGGGTGCCAATCACGCCGGTGAGATCGCTTATCTGACCTCACTCGCGAAGCCTGATGTCGTCGCAATCTCCAATGCCGCCGCGGCACATCTGGAAGGTTTCGGTTCTGTCGAGGGTGTGGCACGGGCCAAAGCGGAAATTCTGCTCGGGGAACCGCGACCGAAAACCGCCGTACTGAATTCGGATGATGAGTATTATTCCTATTGGATGTCGCTGGTCGACGGTATCAGGGTTCTGAGCTTCGGTCTTAACGACGATGCCGACATCCGGGCTGATCGAATAGAAACCGGCACCGAGGCGACGCATTTCACCTTGCATCTGCCCGATGCGACGATGGATCTGTCGCTCCCGCTTGCTGGCGTACATAACGTGCGCAACGCCTGTGCGGCGGCCGCGATTGCTGCGGCGCTGGACGTGCCACACGAGAAGATCAAAGAGGCGCTCGAGAATGTCCGGCCCGTCGCCGGGCGATTGCAGGCGTTGCAGGGGATCAAAGGCGCCACGTTGTACGACGACAGCTACAACGCAAACCCACTTTCCGTGATTGCAGCAGCCGAATTTCTGGCGTCATTGTCAGGCGTCGGCTTGCTCGTCCTCGGCGATATGGCCGAACTCGGTGACGACGCCGTGGAATTGCATCGCGACGTTGGCGCATCGATTCGCAGTGCTGGTATCAGTCGCCTGATCACTTTCGGCGAGCTAAGCCGGGCTGCGGCGAAGGGCTTCGGCGATGGTGCATCGTCTTATGACGAACTGGACGCTTTGGTCCACGACGTTACAAACATTCTGAGCGCTGATACCAACGTGCTGATCAAGGGTTCGCGATCCATGCGCATGGAACGCGTGGTCGATGCGCTGCGGGCCGGGCAATCGTCGGGCGGGGGCGCCTAGCAATGCTGCTCTACCTGACAAACTACCTTGCGCAATTCGAATCGGGATTCAATGTCTTCAGCTACCTGACGATGCGCGCCATTCTCGGTGCCCTGACCGCTTTGGTCCTGTCGTTCGTCATCGGTCCGCGCATGATCAAGAAGCTCAGCGTCAATCAAGTGGGCCAACCGGTGCGCGAAGAAGGGCCGGATACACATTTGCTCAAAGCCGGCACGCCGACGATGGGCGGTGCGCTGATCCTGACAGCGATCGCGGTCAGTACCTTGCTGTGGGCCGATCTGGAGAACACGTTCGTCTGGATCGTGCTGTTCGTCACATTGGCATTCGGTGTCATCGGTTATGTAGACGACTACAAGAAGCTGATCTTGCAGGACCCGGCGGGAATATCGGCGAAGCAGAAACTGTTTTGGCAATCATTGGCGGCGATTATTGCGTCCGTCGCGTTGTATTACTTCGCCGCGTCAAATGGCACGCTCGATACGGCAACAGCGCTGCTGATTCCGTATTTCAAGGACCTGACCATCCCGTTGGGCATGTTGCAGATGGTTGTCACGTATTTGTTTATCGTCGGCTTCAGCAACGCCGTAAACCTGACGGATGGACTGGATGGCCTGGCCATCATGCCAACCGTGCTCGTCGGCGGCGCTCTTGGTCTGTTTGCCTATGTGACCGGTAACGTCAATTTTTCGGGTTACCTGGGCATTCCTTACGTAGCCGGAACCGGCGAAATCCTGGTGTTTTGTGCGGCGCTGGCCGGCGCCGGACTGGGATTTCTGTGGTTCAACACTTACCCGGCGCAGGTCTTCATGGGAGACATAGGTGCCCTGTCGCTCGGCGCGGCACTGGGCGCCGTCGCGGTTGCGGTGCGGCAGGAGATCGTACTCGCGATCATGGGCGGAGTATTCGTTGTCGAGACGCTGTCGGTCATAATCCAGGTCGGTTCTTACAAGCTGACCGGCAAGCGTGTCTTTCGCATGGCGCCGCTACATCATCATTTTGAGCTCAAGGGCTGGGCGGAGCCGAAGGTGATTGTTCGTTTCTGGATTATCACGGTCATCCTGGTGCTGATCGGCCTCGCGAGTCTGAAGATCCGATGAGCGCGGTCAACAAAGCGGCGTCGCCGGGCAAGGATCTCGTACTGGGGCTGGGTGCAACCGGATTGTCGATCGCCCGTTATCTGCGCCGTATCGATCATGACGCAATGTTTCTGGACAGCCGCGACGAGCCACCCGGGATCGACGAGCTGGCCGACGTTTGGCCGGATGCCGACGTTATCCTGGGCAAGATGAAGTTGCCCGGCAACGTCGAGCGAATCATCGTCTCGCCCGGAATTTCGGATAGCGACGAACTGCTGCAGGATGCGCGGCAGAAGAACCTCGAGATCGTATCGGATATCGAGATATTTGCGGGCGAGGCGCGGGCGCCGTTTGTCGCAATAACCGGTTCGAACGGCAAGAGCACCGTTACGACGTTGCTCTATCACATGTGCCGCGCAGCCGGTCGCGAGGTTCTGGCTGGCGGAAATCTCGGCGAACCCGCGCTGGATCTGCTGGATGAAGACACGCCCGATCTTTACGTGCTTGAACTTTCGAGTTTTCAACTGCAGCGCACCAAGTCGTTGCCGGCAGAAGTCGCTGTGCTACTTAACGTCTCGCCGGATCACCTCGACTGGCATGCAGATGAGGCGGAGTACCGGCAGTCCAAGTATCGCGTTTATCGCGAAGCGCGCGCTGCTGTTGTAAATCGTGCTGACGCAAGGGCCGCCGAGGCAGCGCATAACGTTGCCAGGGTCGTAACGTTCGGTCTCGACGAGCCGGCTGATGAGCACTATGGAATTCGTCGCGAAGATGAGCACGTTTATCTCGCCCGGGGTGAGACACTGTTGATCGAAGTAAAAGACATGGCCATGGTCGGTTTGCACAATCAGGCAAATGCACTGGCCGCGCTTGCTGCCGGTGAATTGCTCGGACTCGACATGCCCGCAATGCTGCAGGTCATCAGCGAGTTTCCAGGCTTGCCGCATCGCATGCAATTCGTAGCGCGCAAGGCGGCCGTCGACTACATCAATGATTCCAAGGCGACCAACGTCGCGGCGGCCGTCGCTTCGATTCAGTCGGTCGACAACAGTCTGGTGCTCATCGCCGGTGGCGACGGCAAAGGTGCTGATTTCTCGGACCTCGCCGCGCCGCTGGAAGGCAAATTGCGTGCGGCGGTGCTGCTCGGCAAAGACGCCGAGGCCATTAGCAACGCACTCGACACGGTTATGCCGGTCTATTTCGCACGAGATATGCAGGACGCCGTGCGCCAGGCCGCGGCCTGTGCCGAATCTGATGACACCGTGTTGCTGGCGCCTGCCTGTGCGAGTTTCGATCAGTACGCCAACTACGCTGCTCGTGGCGAGGCGTTCTGCGAGGCGGTGCTGAGGTTGCCGAGATGACGACGAGCACCGCTACCATGCCGTTTCCGGCGCGCCTCCGGACGGAACTCAAGCTCGATCCGGTGTTGTTGACGATCGTCGTCGCGCTTCTGCTGGGCGGTTTCGTGATTCTGGCATCGGCCTCAATAACGATTTCGGACAATGCGACAGGAAATCCTTTCTTCTATGTGCAGCGCCAGCTTGTCGCTGCGGTGATCGGTTTTGCGGCTGGGCTGTTTTGTCTTTTTATTCCGATGCGTGTCTGGCAGAGCCTGGGTCCACTGATGCTACTGCTGGCTTTCGCTTTGCTGTGCGTCGTGCTCCTTCCCGGCATAGGCTACGAAGTGAACGGCAGCCGGCGCTGGGTGCGATTCGGCATCATGAATCTGCAGGTCTCGGAACCTGCGCGATTATGCCTGCTGTTGTACCTCGCGGGCTATGTGGTACGGCAACAAAAGGCGCTGCGCGAGCAATTTGTCGGATTTCTGCGGCCCATGCTGGTGCTGAGTCTCGGTTGTGCGCTGTTACTGGCTGAGCCGGACTTCGGTGCGGCAATCGTGTTGCTTGCGACGGCGCTGGCCGTGTTGTTCGTTGCCGGGGCTCGAATCCGCGACTTCCTGTTGTTTTTCTCCGCCGCGGTGATTGCGATGGCAACTCTGGCGCTGACGTCGCCGTACCGGATGAAACGCCTGACCGGGTTTCTCGATCCCTGGGCCGATCCGTTCGACTCGGGTTTTCAGCTGACGCAATCGCTGATCGCAATCGGTCGTGGCGAGTGGCTCGGCGTCGGTCTCGGTGACAGCGTGCAAAAACTTTTCTACTTGCCCGAAGCGCACACGGATTTCGTATTTGCCGTGTTCGCCGAAGAATTCGGGCTGCTCGGCTCGGTTGTACTGATCGTGTTATTTCTGGCACTACTCTGGCGCGTTTTCAAACTCGCGATGCGTGCAGCCGATGCCGAGCGTTTCTTCGAGGCCTATCTCGCGATAGGTCTCGGTACGTGGATAGGCCTGCAGGCGTTCATTAACGTGGGCGTCAATATGGGCATGCTGCCGACAAAGGGACTAACGCTGCCGCTGATCAGCTACGGCCGCAGCAGTTTGATCGTCGCGATGGTCTCCATTGGCTTGCTGCTCAGGATTCATCACGAACTTGTGGTTGATGCAAAACCGGTCAATCGCAAACGCAGGCGCAAGTCATGACTGGCCGACCAATACTGGTGATGGCAGGTGGCACGGGCGGGCACGTTTACCCGGCGCTCGCAGTTGCGCAGGCACTCGAGGCAAAGGCTCAGGATGTCGTGTGGCTTGGCACGCATCGTGGCCTCGAATCGAAAGTTGTGCCTGCGGCAGGCTTCGACATCGAATGGATCGATGTCAAAGGACTGCGTCGCAAGGGCATTACGGCATTGCTTGTCGCACCGTTTCAGCTGGGCTGGGCCCTGTTCCAGGCGCTCGGCATTATTTTGCGTCGTCGTCCCGCTGCCGTACTCGGCATGGGTGGCTTCGTTTCAGGACCAGGCGGACTTGCTGCCTGGCTTACCCGCCGGCCGCTCGTCATTCACGAGCAGAATGCGGCTGCCGGCCTGACAAACCGTCTTCTGGCGCGTCTTGCCCGGGTTGTGCTACAAGCCTTCCCGGGCAGTTTTAATTCCCGTGTCAACGCGGAAACCGTGGGTAATCCGGTTCGCGAGGACATTGCGGCCGTGGCCGCTCCCGCCGAGCGATACAACAGCCGCCAGGGACCGCTGCGCTTGCTCGTGCTCGGTGGCAGTCAGGGTGCACTGGCGCTCAATGAAACGGTACCGGAAGCTGTGGCAATGTTGCCGCCGTCCTTGCGGCCTGAGGTTCGACATCAATGTGGCAGCCGCACGCTCGAGACCGCACGGGCGGCCTATGCGCAGCATGATATCGCGGTCGACCTTGTGCCCTTCATTGATGACATGGCAGCGGCTTACGCCTGGGCAGATCTCGTCGTCTGCCGTGCCGGTGCGCTCACCGTCGCCGAACTTTGCGCAGTTGGCCTGCCGGCGTTGTTCGTGCCTTATCCGGCTGCAGTGGATGACCATCAGACTGCCAACGCACGGCCGATGGCCGATGCCGGCGCCGCGGTGATCATCGATCAAAGCATGTTGAGTGCGGAGGTCCTGGCCGGCCAGCTGCGCGAGTGGCTGTCGTCGCGTCGTGACCTGCTGGCCAGAGCCGAGCAAGCGCATCGGCTGGACAAGCCGCACGCATTGTCGCGCATCACGGAGCTGTGCCTCGAACAGGCAGGAGTCGCCACATGATCAAGCGCATGCGTCGGATCCACTGTGTACATTTCGTAGGCATCGGCGGCTCCGGCATGTCCGGTATCGCAGAGGTCATGCTGAGCCTTGGCTATAAGGTGCAAGGCTCCGACCTCAAGGCCAATAAACAGACACGGCGTCTCGAAAAACAGGGCGCCACCGTATTCATCGGCCACGCTGCTGCAAACATCGAGCATGCTGATGCCGTTGTCGTATCCAGCGCGGTCGATGAAACCAACCCCGAAGTAGCTGCAGCTCGTGAACGCTTGATGCCGGTCGTGCCACGTGCCGAAATGCTGGCCGAGCTGATGCGCTTTCGCTACTCAGTTGCCGTTGCCGGCACGCATGGCAAGACAACCACGACGAGTCTCGTCGCCAGCATTCTCGCGGAAGGCGGCCTCGACCCGACCTTCGTGATCGGCGGCCGGCTGAAAAGCGCCGATGCGAATGCCCGACTCGGGCAAGGCGATTACCTCGTTGCCGAAGCCGATGAGAGCGATGCCTCGTTCGTGCACCTGAAACCGATGTTGGCTGTCGTGACCAACATCGATGCCGATCACATGTCGACCTATGGCGGCGATATCGAGAAGCTGCGCATGGGCTTCGTCGAGTTTCTGCACAACTTGCCGTTCTACGGGCTTGCCGTTGTCTGCACCGACGATCCGGGTGTCAACGAGGTGCTCGGCAGTATCGGCCGTTCCGTCATTACCTACGGAATCAATGAAAACGCCGATGTGCGTGCCGAAAATGTCGAATTTGATCAGGGATTAACGCGTTTTGACGTCGTTCGACCTGGCGATCGGGAAGCGCTGCACGTTTCCCTGCAACTGCCGGGTATGCACAACGTCCGCAATGCGCTCGCCGCTATCGCTGTCGCCGACGAATTGCAGATTGGCGATGCAGCGGTGGTTTGCGCACTGGAGAAATTCGAAGGCATTGATCGTCGCTTTCAAAGCCATGGTGAAGTCGAGACTGTGGCGGGCAAGGTTATGCTGGTTGACGATTACGGTCACCACCCGACCGAGATCGCGGCAACGCTCTCGGCGGCGCGCTCAGGCTGGCCCGGGCGACGCGTTGTCCTGGTATTCCAACCGCATCGGTACACACGAACGCGCGATTTGATTGATGACTTCGCGACCGTGCTGTCAGACGCCGATGTAGCGATCGTGCTGGATGTCTATGCGGCCGGCGAGGACCCTATTGCCGGCGCCGACGGTCGCGCAATTGCACGCGCTGTTCGCAGCCGCGGCTCGGTGGAGCCGGTATTCGTCGAAACACTGGACGAGTTGCAGCCGGTGCTGGAAAGCATCATCGCGGCAGGCGACCTGCTGCTGACCATGGGCGCTGGCGATATCGGCGCCTACGCCGCAGAGTTGCCGGCCCGTTTGAGCGCGAAGCCGAAGCCGAATCTGAAGGTGCACTCATGATGGCCGCCGAGCAATGCAACGTGCATGGCGAGCTGCGGGCAAACGAGCCGATGAGCCGACACACATCGTGGCGTGTTGGCGGACCGGCGGAGTCGTTTTTCGTGCCGTCGAGTATTGATGACCTGTCAATGTTTCTGCGAGAGCTGTCGCCGGAGGTGCCGGTGTTCTGGTTCGGTGTTGGCAGCAATCTTCTGGTTCGCGACGGCGGCATTGCCGGGGTGGTCATTTCCGCGGCGCGCATCCTCAAAGACCTGGAACGGGTCGAAGCTGAAGTCGTCCGGGCAGGCAGCGGTGTGCCTTGTACGCAATTGGCGCGGCAGTGCATCCGTTGGGGACTCGGGCCATCGGAATTCTTTGCCGGTATTCCCGGCACGGTCGGCGGCGCGCTCGCGATGAACGCCGGGGCGCACGGCGGCGAGACCTGGGAGCGTGTCGCGTCGGTTCGTACTATCGATCGTTCGGGTGTCATGCGTGTACGTGCGCCGGCCGAGTATGCGGTCGGCTATCGAAGCGTTACCGGGCCCGGCAACGAATGGTTCATCGAAGCGGATTTTTGCTTCGACCCCGATATCACGCCGAGCATGCAAACGCTGCACGAAATGCTCGAACGGCGCAAAACAACACAACCATTGGGATTGCCCAGTTGCGGTTCGGTATTTCGCAATCCACCGGGTGACCATGCGGCGCGCCTTATCGAGGCTGCGGGTCTGAAAGGGTATTCGATCGGCGGCGCTGAAGTCTCCGAGAAACACGCCAATTTCATTATCAACAAGAACAACGCAACGGCGACCGATGTCGAAGCGTTGATCGAACACGTGCGCGCCAGCGTCGCGCAAATTCATGGCATCGAACTCGTGCACGAAGTCCGCATTGTCGGCGAGGCGCTGCGGTGAGCCGTGTTGCGACATTGGGCGAAGAGCGACTCGTGGTCGCTAACGCACGCGATTTCGGCCGTGTCGCGGTCATGCTGGGCGGGATGTCCGCTGAGCGCGAGGTGTCTTTGGATACGGGCCAGGCCGTCCTGGACGCACTACGCTCGCGCGGTGTTGACGCACACCCATGGGATCCGAAGCAGAAGAACCTGCTGGATTTTGCGGCCGCTGGATTCGATCGCGTCTGGATCGCTCTGCACGGCACCGGCGGCGAAGATGGCGCGCTACAAGGAGCCCTGCAATGGCTCGGCCTGCCGTACACCGGGAGCGGCGTCATGGCGTCAGCCCTTGCGATGGACAAGATTCGCAGCAAGCACCTGTTCGAGGCTTGCGGAATACCAACGCCCGCGTATGCCGTGGTCCGTCATGACGCGGATGCGGTTCTCGCGGCCGAGGCATTGGGCTTGCCGCTGATACTCAAGCCGGCCGGGCAGGGTTCCAGTGTTGGCATGACCAAGGTTTTTGCGCATGACGAGTTGTCGGAAGCGGTCGCACTTGCACTTCGATTTGGCGGTGTCGCACTTGCGGAACGCTGCATCGTTGGCGATGAGTTTACCGTTGGCGTGTTGCAGGGAAGTGCGTTACCGAGCATTCGCATCGAGACACCACGTGTGTTTTACGATTATCGCGCGAAATACGAATCGGACCGCACCGAGTACCACTGCCCGGGAACGGCGAGTGCAGAGACTGAGGCCTTGTACGCCGATCTTGCGATCGCTGCTTTCAACGAACTTGGCTGCACGGGCTGGGGCCGCGTCGACTTCATGACCGGCGATGATGGCAAACCGCAGGTACTCGAAGTCAATACGATACCCGGTATGACCAGCCATAGCCTGGTGCCGATGGCAGCAAAGCAGGCAGGAATCGATTTCACAGAGCTTTGTTGGCGCATATTGGAAACCAGCGTCAGCGAAGGCCTTCGCTCCAATGAGATCGAGGTAGCAGCAAATGACGCGTAAACAAGCCCGACGCAGAAAGCAAAAAAAGGCCGCGCGATTCAAACTACCTACGCTTCGAATTGCGCATGTGATCGCACCCGTTGTCGCAATCACCGCGGTCGTTGTGACCTATTTCGCCAGCGCCAGTATGCTCGATCGCCCCATTCGTGCCATTGAAATCAACGGACCCTTTCAGCGCGTGACCGCGTTGCAGATCGAGGAGGCGATCAGCGGCGAACTCGAAGACGGTTTCGTCAGTGCCGACCTCAGCCGGATTCAGTCTCAAATTGTCGAGTTGCCCTGGATCGACCAGGCAATGGTAGCCCGACGCTGGCCGAGTCGTTTGCGCATAACGGTCACCGAGCAGGTACCGGCAGCGATCTGGGGCGAGCGCGGCCTGCTGAATGTGCGGGGTGAGTTGTTTGTTACCGATGCACGGCACATACCGGCGGAACTGCCGCGGCTCAGCGGACCGGAGAGCCGGGCGGCTGACGTCGCACAGCGCTATCTGGAGGTCCGCGAGCGGCTGATTCCGGTCGGTCTCGATGTGCGTCGCGTACATCTGGATGCGCGCGGCGCCTGGGACATGACGCTGCAAAACGGCGTGGAGGTGCGCCTCGGGCGTCGCGACGTCGACGAACGGACCGACCTGTTCCTGGATATCGTCGCGGACATCATCAATGGCCGCGGTAATGACATCGATTACGTCGACATGCGCTATAGCAACGGATTCACGATCGGCTGGAACAACGGCGCGAGATCCCCGGTTGGGGATCCCGCAGAAGCTGTCGACGACATGCTCGCGTTACGGGGTGCGCCTGAATGACCAAACGCGGAGACAAGAACCTGATTGTAGGTCTCGATATCGGAACGTCCAAGGTCGTTGCGATTGTCGGTGAGATCAATGACGACGGCATGATCGAAGTTGTTGGAATCGGCTCACATCCGTCGCGCGGCCTGAAAAAGGGCGTCGTCGTCAATATCGAATCAACCGTGCATTCAATTCAGCGAGCGGTCGAGGAAGCGGAGTTGATGGCCGGATGCGACATTCACTCCGTGTATACGGGTATCGCCGGCAGTCACGTGCGCAGCCTGAATTCTCACGGGATCGTCGCGATACGGGACAAGGAAGTGAGCCCTGGTGATGTCGATCGTGTGATCGACGCGGCTCGCGCCGTTGCGATCCCGGCAGATCAGAAGATTCTGCACATCCTGCCGCAGGAATTCCTGATCGATAACCAGGAGGGTATTCGCGAACCGGTTGGCATGTCGGGTGTGCGGCTGGAGGCGAAAGTTCACATGGTGACAGGCGCCGAAAGTGCGGCGCAGAACATCGTCAAGTGCGTCCAGCGCTGTGGACTTGAAGTTGACGACATTGTCCTCGAGCAGCTTGCATCAAGCTACTCGGTGCTGACAGACGACGAGAAAGAACTCGGGTCCTGCATCGTCGACATCGGTGGCGGTACAACCGACCTCGCGGTGTTTCTTGGCGGCGCAATCCAGCACACCGCGGTAATTCCGATTGCCGGCGACCAGGTCACCAACGATATAGCGGTGTCAATGCGTACACCGACCCAATACGCCGAGGAAATCAAGATCAAATACGCCTGTGCGCTGTCGCAGTTGGCGAACCCGGACGAGACGATCGAGGTTCCGAGCGTCGGCGAGCGTCCGCCGCGACGGCTGGCGCGGCAGACACTTGCCGAGATCGTCGAGCCTCGCTTTGAAGAATTGTTCGGCCTGATTCGTGACGAATTGCGTCGCTCTGGATTCGAAGAATTGATTGCAGCAGGCATCGTGATAACAGGCGGCAGCGCCAAGATGGAAGGCGCGGTCGAACTCGCGGAAGAAGTTTTTCACATGCCCGTACGGCTCGGCTCACCGCAATACGTCGATGGATTGATGGACGTTGTGCGCAACCCGATTCACGCGACGGGCGTTGGCTTGCTGCTGTATGGCTACGAAAGTCTGACTCGTCGCAGTACGCGTGCAACGCCGATTAGCCACAACCTGGGCGATGTATGGGTTCGCATGAAGGCATGGTTCGGTGGACAGTTTTAGGAGTCCTTGTGAATTGACGCAAGGCAGGAAGAACGGGAAACGAGATTTACCCATCAAGAGGTCTATCAGCGGAGGAAGTGTCAATGTTTGAATTAATGGATGCGCATAGCCAGAGCGCTGTCATCAAAGTCATCGGAGTTGGTGGCGGTGGTGGCAATGCCGTGGCTCACATGGTCGATACAGGGATTGAAGGTGTCGACTTTATTTGCGCCAATACCGATGCGCAGGCGTTGAAAAGCGCGCGCGTCAGGACGGCGCTACAAATCGGCTGCAACATCACGAAAGGACTCGGCGCGGGCGCCGACCCGGACGTCGGCCGCCAGGCGGCAATGGAGGACCGTGACCGCATACGCGAGGTTATCGAGGGTGCGGACATGCTGTTCATCACGGCTGGCATGGGCGGCGGCACCGGCACGGGAGCAACGCCAATAGTCGCTCAGGTTGCGAAAGAACTCGGGATCCTGACCGTGGCTGTCGTAACGAAGCCGTTCCTTATGGAAGGCGGCAAGCGCATGGCGATTGCGGATCATGGAATCAGCGAACTCGGCAAGCACGTTGACTCACTGATCACAATTCCGAACGAGAAGTTACTGGCCGTTCTTGGCGGTGAGACCACACTTCTGGATGCGTTCCGTTCGGCAAATCAGGTGTTGCAAGGGGCGGTACAGGGCATCGCCGAGTTGATTACGCGACCGGGTCTGATCAACGTCGACTTCGCCGATGTCAAAACCGTGATGGCTGAAATGGGCATGGCTATGATGGGATCCGGGGAATCCAGCGGCGAAGATCGCGCGCGTGAAGCCGCCGAAGCAGCTATCTCAAGCCCGTTGCTCGAGGATATCAACCTCGCCGGCGCTAAGGGCATTCTTGCAAATGTAACGGCTGGCATGGATATGTCGATCGGTGAATTCCAGGAAGTTGGCAATACCATCAAGGAATTCGCATCGGATGACGCGACGGTCGTCGTTGGTACGGTGATCGATCCGGATATGACGGACACGATTCGTGTGACCGTGGTCGCCACCGGACTCGGGCACGCCGCCACGAACGCAGAATCGCCAATGCGCATCGTGCGTCGGCCGGCAGCCGCCGCAAACCAGGAGCCCAACTACCACGGGCTCGACAAGCCCACGGTGCAGCGCAAACGAGCCGTAGGCGACGGGCTGGAAAATGTCGGGCTGCAGGAGGAGCTGCTGGACATCCCGGCTTTCCTGCGCCGCCAGGCTGACTGACGCCAGGGACCTCGACAGAGCAACACCTCCGCTCGCCGGCCCGGTTCATCCGGGCCGGCTATTCGACTCCCGCCGGATTCGGCGAATTCGACCATATCCTGACTGATATTCTCTAAGAGACTGAATTCTTGACGTTTTTCAATGATATGATACGCTTGCGTCCGAAATTGACGGATACATAATCTTGCCCATGCTTCGACAACGAACATTGAAGACAACCATCCGGGCAACCGGAGTCGGGCTGCACACGGGTGAAAAGGTCTACATGACGCTGCGCCCGGCGGCGGAAAACTCAGGCATTACCTTCAGGCGCGTCGATCTCGACCATCCAGTGGATATCAAAGCGGATGCGCGACTTGTTGGCGAAACGATGCTTGGCACGACGCTGGTGCAGGATGGTGTCAAAGTTGCGACCGTCGAGCACCTGATGTCGGCGCTGGCTGGTCTGGGCATCGACAATATTCACGTTGACCTGTCGGCTCCCGAGGTTCCGATCATGGACGGCAGCGCCGGCCCGTTTGTATTCCTGCTGCAGTCAGCCGGTATCGAAGAGCAGCAGGCGGCGAAAAAATTCATTCGTGTCAGGCGCAAAGTGCGCGTCGAGGATGGCGAGAAGTGGGCCGAACTCGTGCCTTTTAACGGGTTCAAAGTGAAATTCGAGGTGTACTTCAATCATCCCGTATTCAATAAGTTGAAGCAGGATGCGACGATCGATTTTTCGTCGACGTCGTTTCTTAAAGAAGTCAGCCGTGCTCGGACATTTTGTTTCCTGCGCGATGTCGAGGCATTGCGCGAACGCAATCTGACGCTTGGCGGCAGCATGGACAACGCGATTGTCCTCGACGATTATCGAATTCTCAACGAGGATGGCCTGCGTTACGCAAACGAGTTCGTCATCCACAAGATCCTGGACGCGATTGGCGACATCTATTTGCTCGGTCATTGCGTCATCGGCGAGTTTCGCGCCTACAAGTCTGGCCATGATCTCAACAACAAGCTGCTCAGAGCGCTGCTTGACGATCAGGCAGCCTGGGATGAAGTGACCTTCGAGGATTCGACGAAGGCGCCGATCTCCTACGCGACACCGTCGTACGCCTGAAAGCGCTGCCGCCGGAGCCCGCCGCACGGGCACACTATCCATGACCGAAGAATTATTCCGCGAAGACTCCTATCTCAAAGAGTGCGATGCGACTGTCGTTAGCGTGGATGATGCAGACGTCATTCTCGATCGCACCGTGTGTTATCCGCTTGGCGGTGGCCAGCCCGGTGACACGGGCACCATGTCATGGGGTGGCAGCTGCGTCGCGATTGTCGACACCCGGTATGCAAAGGGCGGCGCGATTTGCCACGTTCTAGATGATCGCGCTGCGCGGCCGTCGGTCGGCGACAACGTGAGAGTTGTCCTGGATTGGGATCGACGTTACCGACACATGCGCATGCACACGGCCATGCATCTTCTGGGTTCGATTCTGAAATACGGTGTAACCGGCGGCAATATATCCGTCGACAAGAGTCGGCTTGATTTCGACATGGAAGACACCGTGGACAAGGACGCCGTGACTGCTGCCCTCAATGACCTGATCAAACAGGATCACGCCGTCAGTTGTCGCTGGATCAGTGATGAGGAACTTGATGCGCAACCGGAACTGGTGCGTACGATGTCAGTGCAGCCACCTCGAGGCAAAGGCAGGATTCGACTGCTGGAGATAGCGAATGTCGACCTGCAGCCATGCGGCGGCACACATCTTCGCTCGACGGCCGAAGTTGGCAAGGTGCGGATCGGTAAGGTCGAGAAAAAAGGCAAACGTAACCGCCGCGTCAACATTCATCTGGACGACTGACTGGGAGCGGCAGGGCCGTGGGCTCTGAACCGCTTCGGCTCCCGGCTTACCCGCGACTGACGCGGATCGTGCACGATCTGACCTCGATGCCCGCGTTGCGGGCGGCCGTCATCAGGCTGTCAGCTTCGAAGCGCAATTTGGCTGCCCAGGCCGGCGAATTGGCAAGGATCACGAGTACACTATCGTCGCGAATGTTCGCCGCATTGATGCTCGAGGCAGCATCGCCCGGTAATGCGTCCCGCAACACCCGCAGCAGCTCGTCCATGGCCCGGGCGTGCCGGACGATCTCACCTAAGCCCCTGTCATCATTGGCTTTTAGTAGATTTTCAAGGCGCTTAATTGGCATAGAAATGTGACGTAGTTGGCGATTTGGGACGAATTCGGGCGACTCAGGTCACCGTTCGGCAGGCCTTATCTTGTATTAAAAACCGACATTATGCATATTGTCGTTCTCGACAAGGGCAAACCCGCTGAAAGGCGGGGTCGCAAAACCACCGGTCTAAGGGACGACGTCCTAAGGCAGCGGGGCTACCGAAGTGAATATCGAACACAGGTCAACAACTACAAATCGCCGCCGGAAACGGCCAGATGCCTGTTGTTCAATACAGAGAGAAACGCATAACGCAAGGTCGACCCAAGCGCATCCGAGGCGTACTCGATGAATGTAGTCATATTCGGCAAGGGTTTTGGCAAACCCAGGCAGTTGAATCTGTCAGGCCTGTCGGCATCGGCAGTTGCCGTCGTGTGCGCGGGCGTTGTCTCTGCCATGGGTTTTGCCGCGGGCCACTGGTATTCGTCAGTGACAGGCTCGGGCATGAGCATGGACGAAATTGCGCAGCTGAGCGATGAGTTGCAGCTGCAACGAAACAGTATCAACACCATTCGGCAAGGCAATGAAGATACGCTCGATGCGCTGGCTATTCGTATCGCACAAATGAACGCCCGCATCATCCGTCTGGATGCCCTCGGCCGTCGGCTTACCGACATGGCCGATCTCGACGACGGCGAATTCGACTTTGATACCGATCCGGCCCTGGGTGGCCCGGAAGAGCCGGTTGCGACGGGGTCCAATGTCGCCATTCCGGGTGTGGTCGAGTCCATGCAGTCGCTCGACGAACAGCTGGACAATCGCGAGGCTCAACTGGGCGTGCTTGAGAGTGTGCTGATGGGCCAGAATCTCAAAGACCGCGTGTACCCGCAGGGGCGGCCGGTCAATTCAGGCTGGATCTCATCGTATTTCGGCAAGCGTACCGATCCGTTTACGGGCAAACCTGCGAACCACACAGGTATCGATTTCGCCGGCAAGATGGGTGATTCGGTTGTTGCCGTTGCGGACGGCGTCGTGACGTGGTCGGCGGACCGTTACGGTTACGGCGTGATGGTCGAGATCAATCATGGCAACGGCTACTCGACCCGGTATGCGCACAATGCAGAGAATCTCGTCGACGTCGGTGACGAGGTCAAGAAGGGCCAGGCCGTCGCACAAATGGGTAGGACCGGCCGGGCTACCGGGCCAAACCTGCACTTCGAAGTACTCAAAGACGGTCGCCGCGTCAATCCCGTCAATTTCATCCGCGAAACCTCCAAATAGTCCACCAACGCAAACCGCGACCGGGCGGCTTGTGATCCCGGAAATCACCCTAATCTGAAGAATCGTATCCGCGGAAATCGCGTGTATTTCCGCATAACATTGTGACAGCCTCCAGTTCAGATAGAATAGCGGGTTTTGCGTGCCCGGCTTCTGTCGGGTACTGAGCTGAACCTCTTGCAGGAGCCCCTGTGGCCAAATTTCTGACCAGCATCTTTGGTAGTCGCAACCAGCGACTTCTTCGCCAATACTCAAAAACCGTCAACCGGATCAATGCACTTGAAGAGGGCCTGCAGGCGCTTGATGATGCTGCACTGCGAGCCAGGACTGATGAATTCAGGAAGCGTTATGCCGGCGGAGAGACGCTCGAGGATCTGTTGCCGGAGACCTTTGCCGTGGCGAGAGAGGCCGGCCTGCGCACGCTGGGCATGCGGCCGTTCGATGTGCAGCTTATCGGTGGCATGGTGCTGCACGACGGCAATATCGCCGAGATGCGCACGGGCGAGGGCAAGACACTTGTGGCAACCCTGCCGGCCTATCTGAATGCGATCAGCGGTGACGGTGTCCATATCGTCACGGTAAACGAGTATCTTGCGCAACGTGATGCCGAATGGATGCGGCCGGTGTACGAGTTTCTTGGTCTGACTGTCGGTGTATCGAAAAGCGGTCAGACACAGGAGGAGAAGCGCGCAGCTTATAACAGCGACATCACCTATGCGACGAATAACGAGTTGGGTTTCGATTACTTACGGGACAACCTGGCGTTCTCTCTCGAAGACAAGGTGCAGCGCGACACGAACTTTGCAATCGTCGATGAAGTCGACTCGATTCTGATTGACGAGGCGCGTACACCGCTGATCATTTCGGGCCCGGCCGAAGCAAGCACCGATTTGTATGCTCAGATCAACAAGCTGATTCCGAAGCTCAAAAAGCATATTGAGGCTGACGCGCCGACGAACTACGACATCCTTGCCAAGCGGATCCGTCTCGTTGACGAAAGCGGCATGGCAGTCACTGTCAGCGACGACAGCGGGGAGCAGCGCGATGTCATGAGTATCGACGAAGCCATAGAGATCGGCGACTCAAGACAGGCAGACGTCGTACTCGTTGACGACAGCGAAAAGATCGTGGCCTGCAAGCTCGTGAAACGCGGTGACTATTCGACCGACGAAAAGGCAAAACAGGCGTACGTTACGGAAGACGGCCACCAGAAAATCGAATTACTGATGGCCAAGGCGGGTCTGCTTGATAAAGGCGACAGTCTTTACGATGCCGCGAATATTCGTTTGCTGCATCATCTTAACGCCGCGCTCCGCGCACACACGATATTCCAGAAGGATGTCGATTACATCGTCAAGGACGGTGAGGTCGTTATCGTGGATGAGTTTACGGGACGCACCATGCCGGGCCGTCGCTGGTCCGATGGCCTGCACCAGGCGATCGAAGCCAAGGAAGGCGTTTCGATCAAGAGCGAGAACCAGACCGTCGCGTCCATTACGTTCCAGAATTACTTTCGCCTGTACAACAACCTGTCAGGTATGACGGGTACGGCCGACACGGAAGCATTTGAATTTCAGCAGATCTACGGCCTCGAAGTCGTCGTCATACCGACGCACATGCCGATGATCCGCAAAGACCACGCCGATCTCGTCTACCTGACGCAACAGGACAAGTTCGAAGCGATCATCGAAGACATAACGGATTGTCGTGAGCGCGGTCAGCCCGTGCTGGTCGGTACCACGTCTATCGAAACGTCCGAGCTGTTGTCGTCATTATTGAAGCAACGCAAAATCGATCACGAGGTCCTGAACGCCAAGCAACACGAGCGCGAGGCGATCGTCGTACAGCAGGCGGGTCGGCCCGGCGCGATCACCATTGCGACCAACATGGCGGGCCGCGGCACTGACATCGTGCTTGGCGGCAATCTCGAGGCGGAGTTGGCTGCGGCCCCTGAGGATGCTGACCCGGAAGCCATTCGGGCGGATTGGCAGAATCGCCATGCCGCGGTCATCGATTCCGGCGGCCTGCATATTGTCGGCACTGAACGGCACGAGTCACGTCGTATCGATAACCAGCTACGGGGCCGTTCGGGCCGCCAGGGCGATGCAGGATCGAGTCGTTTCTATCTCTCGATGGAAGATACGCTCATGCGTATCTTCGGCGACCCGGATCGTACCAAGGCGCTATTGTCGCGTGCCGGCATGCGCGCTGGCGAAGCAATCGAGAGCAAATTGCTGTCGCGGCAGATTGAACGGGCGCAGCGCAAGGTTGAGGCGCACAACTTCGATATTCGCAAGAACCTGCTTGAATACGACGACGTTGCCAATGATCAGCGCAAGGTGGTCTACCATCAGCGATCCGAACTCATGGCTGCGGACGAGATCGAGGATTCGGTTGCGGCGATCCGGCAAGAGGTCATCGCGCATACGGTTGAATTGCATATTCCGCCCGGCAGCCTCGAAGAGCAGTGGGATCCGGAAGGGCTAAGTAACCAGCTCGAGTCGGATTTCGGCTTGCAGCTCGATGTTGCTCGCTGGATTCGTGAGGACAAGACGCTCAACGAGGAAGGTATTGTGCAACGCTGCGTTGAAGAAAGCGATGCCGCGTACAAGGCCAAGGAAAACTCTATCGGCAGCGAGTTGATGCGCAATGTCGAAAAGCAAGTGATGCTGCGCCAGCTGGACCTGCATTGGAAAGAGCACCTCGCGGCGATGGATCATTTGCGACAGGGAATCGGCTTACGCTCGTATGCGCAAAAGAATCCCAAACAGGAATACAAGCGCGAAGCATTCGAGATGTTCGGCGCAATGCTCGAGCAGGTGAAACATGACACGATCAGCATTCTGACGCGGATTCGTATTCAGGGTGAGGAAGATCTGGATGATTCGGCCGAACGACGCCGGGCCGCCGAGGCAATGAAGTATCAACATGCACAAGCGTCCGCGCTCGGCGCGCAGCCGGCACAGGGTCCACAAGCCGCAGCGCCGCCCCCGGAGCCTTTCAAGCGTGATGGCCGCAAGGTCGGACGCAACGAACCCTGTCCCTGTGGCTCGGGTAAGAAATTCAAGCAGTGTCACGGCCGTCTTAGCTGAGGCTGCGTTGCGGGTGCGGCACTTTCACGTAGCGGCGGGGATCTTGCGCGACGCATCCGGGCGCTTGCTGATCACGGAGCGCCTTTGCGATGGTCCGTTTAACGGCCTGTGGGAATTCCCGGGCGGCAAAATTGCAGCCGGCGAAAGTCCGCGTGACGCTTTGTACAGGGAACTCGCCGAGGAAATCGGCATCGAGATCCGGTCGAGCCGGCCGTTCATGGAACTGCTCCACGAATACCACGATCGCACCGTCAATCTGGAGTTCTTCCTGGTCACCGACTGGCACGGGGACCCGTCAGGTCTCGAGGGTCAGCAGATTCGCTGGGTGGCTCTCGGCGAGTTGGATGCGGGGCAATTGTTGCCTGCCGACGCGCCAGTCATTGCAGCGCTGTTAGCAGATGCTTAGCTGAAACGACACGTCGTGCCCTGTCTGCACGGCTCGACTGTCAATCGTCGACCATTCCAGGAAGCGCACCGTGAAGCGGTGTTGACTGCCACTGATCTCCGGGTAAAGCGCACTGCCATCAGGCAAGTTGATCCGCAACAGTCGACAGTGCGCGTCTTTTTGCATGCTGTGTTGATACATGCCGTTGATCGCGAGTTTGTCGAGTGGCTGAGCGCTTTCACGGATCAGCCAAAGCACTTCAGTTACGGCGTCACAAAGCGGACGGATTGCTCCTATCCATTTTGACAGGTCCTCTTGTCGTCTTGGGTGCGCCTGGCGCAACCAGTGGCTGTATTCAGGCAGGTCGAACTCGCAGGTTCCACCTGGAATCGCGCTACGGTTCTTGATCGCGTTGAGAAAGTCGGAGTTCTTCAGCGGCTGCAGATACTGCGTGCCGATAGCGTCAATGTCAGCCCGGCTCTCGATCAGATTGTGAATCAGTGTGTCGAGGCGCCGCGTATC
This sequence comes from Gammaproteobacteria bacterium, assembly GCA_029863305.1. GTDB lineage: Bacteria > Pseudomonadota > Gammaproteobacteria > Steroidobacterales > Woeseiaceae > UBA1847. Next base: position 87,655 of record JAOTVR010000004.1, read on the forward strand.
GACGCCTGGCTGGCTCTGAAAGCGCTGCAGTACGTCCAGTTGATGATCGAGTTCCTTGTGGACTTCGCTGCGCACGTCGCCGCGCGACAATATCGCCATGATCTCGAGAAGACCGCCGATCGTGGCGCGCGTTGCCCACGTGCTTTCGAGCTCGCTGTTGTACAGCATCTGCTGGTAGAGAAACTCGAGACGCATGAAGGTGCGCATGCGCTCCGAAACCGGCTGTTCATAGTGCGCCGCGCTGCGGTGGGCCACGTCGGGCGAAATTTTTCCGGCTGGTTTCACCATTTGCTTATTTTACGCCAGCGACACGTAGATTTCATGAAGCGCGGCGACCTGCGATCGTGTCGACACCAGATCACCGTCATTGCTGATCACATCGTCGGCGATCGCCAGTCGCTCGGCACGACTCGACTGCGCCGCAAGCATGCGGCGCGCCTGAGCAGAGGATTCGGCGTCTCGGGCCAGCAGACGACGGATTTGCGTCTCCTCGTCACAATCAACGACCAGAATGCGATCAACGAAGGACTTTAGGGACGATTCGACCAGAAGTGGTATTACGATCAATTGATAATCCCCTCCAGCCTGATCAGATTGATGCTGCGTCTCCTGCTGAATGCGCGGATGCAGGATCGCCTCGAGCTGCCGTCGGGCGTTTGCGTCGGCGAATACCAGCTGACGCATGGCGCCGCGGTCGAGC
>JAOTVR010000152.1 GCA_029863305.1 Gammaproteobacteria bacterium
TCGGTTCCAAGCCCACGCATATGGGTGCCTGGGAGAAGTTCCAGCTGGGTTGGCTGAATTACGAGATCGGCGTCAGCGGGCGAAAGTCGGAACACAAGTTGGGTCCGGCGGAAACCAATACCAGGCAGGCGCAGGGACTGTTCGTCATTGCACCGGACAAAGTGGTTGTCGAAGAACTGGCGCAACCGTATGAGGGCGGCCATTTCTATTACAGCGGTTCCGGTGCGAATCTCGAAAACACGATGCTCCGTCCGGTCAGTTTGCCTGCCGGTTCGACACTCTCGGCGCAGGTTATTCTCGATATCGAGGATGACTGGGATTATGCGTACCTGATCGTTTCGACCGATGGCGGCGCGTCGTTTGATTTCGTTGCGACGAACCTGTCGACGAGTTCTGACCCCAACGGGCAGAATTTCGGCAACGGCATCACAGGTAACAGCGGCGGCGCGTGGGTCGAGTTGACAGCGGATCTGTCGGCGTACACCGGTGATGTTCTGCTTGGGTTCTATTACTGGACTGATGGCTTCGTCAATCCACTCGGGATAATGATCGACGCAATCGACATTACGGGTTCACCGCTTGATGGCGCAGAGTCTGATGCGGGATGGTCGTTCGACGGCTTTAGCGTAACGACTGGCACCGAGACGAACAGCTACTTCAATGCCTATGTTGCCGAATTCAGGCAATACCGCGGCTACGACGAGGCGCTGCAGACAGGACCGTACAACTTCGGCTTCCTGCACGATCCTGCAACGCAGAATACGGTGGAGCACTATCCGTACCAGGACGGGCTGTTGATCAGCTACTGGGACAGTTCGCAGGTCAATAACAACACTGCGTCGCACCCGGGTGAGGGCCTGATCCTGCCAATCGATGCGCATCCCGATCCCATGTACCTGGATGAAAGCATCTTCGGACCGGGGGTTTTCTGGAGTGCGTCGCGACAGACGTTCGATGCGACGTTCAGCCTGCAGCCCACGGATCCGATTACGTTGACGTGGTTTGGCTTCCCGACACATTACCCGAGCCTGCCCGGCGTATCCGTGTTCAATGCCAATAATGATTACTGGACGCCAGAGATGCCGGCGGCAAGTGTAAATCCGCCGAAGTCCGATACTCAGATCTGGATCAAGAGTGTCAGTGCGATTGGCAGCTTCATGCAGGTCGAGGTCAGATAATCGACCAGAGCACAAAGCGAGTAAAACCAAAGGCGCCATGAAATTCATGGCGCCTTTTTTTTGGAGTGTCTGTTTCGAGTCAGCCCGCTTCCGCGAGGCCTGGCGGCGGCATGTGTCACACCGCCCACCGCACTGATTCAGGCGAGCGCCGGAGGGGGCGGAGCACCATGATCGCAATATGTTAAATGGCCTGGAATCCTTCCGGCCCGGGTGTAAACTTACTGCACCACGTTGCGACGAGCGTGACGTTCATAACAGGGTAATGACAAATTACTCGCCAAACAGTGATGTAATCACATCCAAATGAGGGGAAACATGATGAACCAGAGATTCAAATATCTCGCGGGCTTCGGTTTCGTGCTGTCCCTGCTGGTCGGCACTGCCGCCCTGCAGCAAGGTGTCAGCGCGTCCGACGATGCAGTACCTGTGGCTGGTGTCTCAGCCGGGGTGATATTCACGGATGCAGACGGTGCGCCGCGGTTACCGAGCGCCGCAGAACGTGCGGAACTGGCAGCGGCATTTCAGGCCGACCTCGCCAATCTCACGAGGAACAAGAGAATTCCGTCCGGCTCGAAAAAAGAACCGAGCGGTGCCGTATCTGCGGTCGTAGGAACGAGAAACATTCGATTCCTCGTTGTGAGCGTGGACGAGAATGGTCAGGCTTCATTCGAACATGCCAGCATGGGTGAAGATGGTCATATTGAAACCGCGCCCGCCAACGAATTGCCGGAGATGTGATCATGAAAAATACAACATTTCTGACAAGTATTGCTGTCACGCTGTTCGCCATGTTGCCGCTTTCCCAGGCGGTCGCTGACAATGGGCCTGTCGTGGTTGGCAACATTACGATCAACATCGTCGACTCCGATCCTGCTCTGGGCTTCGGTGACCCGACGCCGGCCACGCCGGTGGGCGGCAATCCCGGAACGACGGTCGGTGAACAGCGACTGGAGGCGTACAAGAGAGCCGCCGAAATCTGGGACGAGACGCTCGACATCGACGTGCAGGTTGTCCTGCAAGCGATTTTCACCCCATTGTCCTGTTCGCCGAACTCTGGTGTTCTTGGCGCAGCCGGTGCGTTGACGGTCTTCAGGGACTTCCCGGCGCCCAGCTTCCCGAGCACGTGGTACGCGGCCGCGCTGTCGAACGAGCTTTCCGGATTCGACCTGGGTGGCACGGTACCGGATCCGGGTTTCCTGGAACCGCCGTTCAACGATGAGATCTTCTCGCTGTTTAACAGCGAACTGGGTACTGATGAGTGTCTCACGGGCAGCGGCTGGTACTACGGCCTCGACAACAACAACCCGGCCGGGACGATCGATTTCCTCGCTGTGCTGCTGCACGAAGTTGGGCATGGATTGGGCTTCCAGAATTTCGCCGATGACGCAACGGGGCAGAATTTCCTCGGCTTTCCCGATCAGTGGTCACGCTTCCAGCGCGATAATGCACTCGTTGGCAAGCATTGGGACCAGATGATCGATATCGAGCGCCGATTCTCGGCCACGAATGGCCCGAATCTCGTTTGGACCGGCCCAAGAGTTACGGCCGAAGCGCCGAATGTTCTGGGCCCGGCCCTGGTTATTCTTGTCAATGCACCGGCCGACATAGCCGGAGCCGAGTTGCCCTTCGGTACGGCGGGTTTCGGTCCCGCGGTTCCGGCAGGTGGACTGACCGGTGATCTCGAGCTGGCGAACGACGGTGTTGACGTGGCCAGTGATGCATGTGAACCGCTGGCGAACGACCTGACCGGAAAAATAGCGCTGGTTGATCGCGGCGCCTGCAATTTCACCGTCAAGGCCGTTAATGCACAGAACGCTGGCGCCATCGGCGTCATCATTGCCAATAATCAGCCCGGCGACACGCCAATTGGTCTGGGCGGAAGTGATCCGGCGGTCGCTGTGCCAACGGTCAGCGTCACATTGGATGGTGGTGCATTGCTTCGCGAATTTCCCGGAACCAATGTAAGCATCGGTGCACCGGCCAGCGATGGTTCACTGGCCGGAACCGCGAGTAACGGCCTCGTCAAGCTGTACGCGCCGTTCCCGGTACAACCCGGGTCCAGCGTGGCGCACTTCGATGTAACGGCATCGCCGAACCTGCTGATGGAACCGAATATCAGCGGCGATTTGCAGCCGACCAATCCTGCTGTTGGCCTGGATCTCACGGACGAACTGCTTAACGATATTGGCTGGGACGGCACGATCAGCTGCCCGGTTGATGCCAACGCAATCCCGACCGTGAACATCTTCGGTTGTGATACGGGCGTGGCAAACCGTCAGGGCACGTATACCGTGATTCCGTCGAAGACGTGGCTGCCCGGCCAGTTCGGCGCGGTAGCCGGCGGCTGTTATATCCAGGACGTCGTTGATGCGTGCTTCCCGCTGCTCGATGCCAATGGTGGCGGAGGGCAATACCAGAGTTGTATTGCACAGATCACGTCTGATCTGACGCAACAAGGTAATCTGACGAGGTCGGAGTCCGGGGCGATCAAATCATGTGCCACATTTGTGGCACCGATCCTGAACCCGTAAGGCGCTAAGGAATCGTTGTAAAACGACCAGGACCGGCGCCCCCAGGGGCGCCGGTTTTTTTTCAGAACATCTCGTTGGAATCAGGCTGCTCATCGGCGGGCTTGCTGCGGCTCTTGATGTGGTCGCCTGTGATCATCTTGTCGTAGCTCAAGCCCGGGCCGACCATGGGGTAGACACCGGCATCGGGATCGATGATGACCTCGAGAAATGCCGGACCGTCGAATTCCATGAAGTCCTTGACGACCTGTTGCAGGTCTTCGTTCTTGTCCAGCCTTTTTGCAAATTTGAAACCGTCAGCCTCGGCCGCCTTGACAAAATCCTTGCTGTGCAGCGATTTGTCACTAGCGGACATGCGGCTGTCGTAATACAGTTTTTGCCACTGCCGCACCATGCCGTCGCCGAAGTTATTCAGCACGACGACCTTGACCGGCAGGCCATAGGTCGTGGCGGTCTCGAGTTCACCGATATTCATTCGAATGCTGGCGTCGCCATCGATATCGACGACGATGCGCTCAGGCTGCGCAAACTGCGCGCCGATCGCCGCCGGCAGGCCAAAACCCATCGTACCCATGCTGCCCGACGTCAGCCAAAGCCGCGGCTCGCGATAGTCGAAGTACTGCGCGGCCCACATCTGATGCTGGCCAACGCCAGTGGAGATTATTGCTTCGCCTTTGGTATGGCGGTTGATCTCCTCGATCACGGCGTAGGGCTGGATCAGATCGCTGCTGCGATCGTAGTTGAGGCAATACTCTTTCTTCAGGTGCTCGATTTCGTCGTGCCAGGGCGAATAGCTCATTTGGAACTCAATGCGCCTGCCATAGTCGAGCAGGCCCGTCAGATCGCGCGCAAGCACGCCGACGTGATGCCAATTGACACGTTTGACCTTGCCGACCTCGGCGATGTCGACATCGAACTGTGCGATATTTTTCGCATTGGGCGCGAAGTGATCCGGGTCCCCTGCCACGCGATCGTCGAATCGCGCGCCAATCGTGATCAGGAAATCACAGTCCTCGACCGCGTAATTGGCCGAGGCAATGCCGTGCATGCCGAGCATGTGCAGTGCGAGCGGATGCGTCGTATCGCTGGCGCCAAGCGCCATCAATGTCGTTGTGACCGGTATGCCGTATTCATTCGCAAAGCGCCGCATCGGTTTGGTGGCATTGCCGTTGATGACACCGCCACCGGCGTATATCAGCGGCCGCTCTGATTGTGCGAGCATCTTGTAGAAGCGCTCGCAAGCAGCGTCGCTCAGGTGATTATTGCGCACAGATTCCAATCGTCGATGATAGCCGGGAAGCAGGAGTGCCCCCTGGCCTTTGAACTCGCCCTGCCAGTTCTGAATGTCCTTTGGAATGTCGACAACGACAGGTCCGGGTCTGCCTGTGCGGGCCAGCTCGAACGCGCTGCGGATCGTGTCTTCGAGTTTGGTCGCGTCGGTGACCAGAAAGATGTGCTTGGCAACGGCACCCATAATGGCGGAAACCGGTGCCTCCTGAAATGCATCCGTGCCGATGGCTGCTGTCGGCACCTGTCCACAAATGACAACGATCGGAACGGAATCGGCCATGCAGTCGCGTACGGGTGTGACGGTATTGGTCGCGCCGGGCCCCGAGGTCACCATAACGACGCCGACCTTGCCGCTTGCCCTGGCATAGCCCGACGCCATGAAACCGGCACCTTGCTCGTTGGCCGGGACGACAAGCGGCATGGCTGCCTTGCCGTCCTTGGTTCTGTGTTTGTCGTTATAACGAAACACGGCGTCGTAGGTCGGCAGGATCGCCCCGCCGCTGTAGCCAAAGATCGTGTCGACGCCCTCGTCGGCAAGAACCTGAACGACGATATCGGCCCCAGTCATACGTGCGCCCGTGAGCGCATGCTCGTTTGTTGCCACTGTGGTCGCCTGATCTGTCACGCTAGCGCAATACTTGTCGTAAGTGCCGGATTTTCGGCGAGTGTTTACTAATTTCTGGTGCATTGCAATACTCGATCAACTGGGCCACCATCCGCGGCATACAACACCGCCCTGGTTTCACCTGAATGTATCGAGCGAGAGACAATGCGACACGCCATTTCAGTCTTACTGCAAAACGAAGTCGGTGCGCTGACGCGCATGACGGGGATGTTCTCGTCCCGCGGCTATAACATCGATTCTCTCAATGTAGCGCCGACTGATGACGCGACCGTGTCGCGCGTTACTCTGGTCATATCGGGATCTGACGCAGCGATTGGCCAGCTCAACGGACAGCTGGCCAAGCTCGTCGATGTCGTCAACATCCACGATATGACGCTCGGCGATCACTTCGAGCGTGAGCTCGCAATTGTGAAACTCAAATTGGCGACGGGCGGTCTCGCCAGGGCGCTTGCGTTCGCCAGGAAGCACGGTGCAGAAATACTCGACGATGCGCAGGTCAGTTGCACTATCCAGCTAACCGGCAGCGTCGGCGAGATCGACGAGTTTGTTGCTGAGGCGGCGCAGATCGGCGAATTATCGGCAGTCGCCCGCAGCGGCAGTGTTGCGGTTTCAAAAGGAGAGGTGACGCTGTCATCGTTTGACGCGCACCATCATCTGAGCGCATAGCGCATGGCTGGATTCGATCCATCCGGGTATCGCCGTCTGGTTATCAAGGTTGGCTCATCGCTGCTGATCGGCGACGACGGTCACGTGCATCGCGGCTGGCTCGAGGGTCTTGCCGACGATATTGCCACCTTGCAGAGCCAGGGCCACGAAGTGCTGATCGTGTCATCGGGCGCGATTGCGATCGGCAGCACGGTTCTCGGCATTAACAAGCGCCGTGCGCGACTCGAAGATCTGCAGGCAGCCGCCGCCGCCGGACAGGTGCAACTCGTGCATGCGTATCAGGAGGCGCTGGGCCTGCACGGTATCTCAGCCGCACAAGTCCTGCTAACGCCCGAAGACACCGAGAATCGTCGTCGCTTTCTCAAT